>NZ_BADA01000416.1 GCF_000333395.1 Microbacterium sp. B19 | reverse complement strand
ACGGTGTTCCTGTTCCAGTTCGTCTCGATCTGGAACAACTCTTCCCTGCGCTGATCATGCTGCGCAGCGAAGAGCTGTTCCCCGTCACCTATGGCCTCTACGCGTGGAACTCCACCATCAACCAGTTCCCCGAGCTGCGCACGTACGTGCTGGTCGGGTCCCTCATCTCCATCGTCCCGCTCATCGTGACGTTCCTGCTGCTCCAGAGGTACTGGCGCACCGGGCTCGGCACGGGGGCCATCAAGTAACACACCCTCCCGCCGGCACGACCGGCGGGTCAACCGAGAGAAGGAATCATGCAGCACAAGAAGAGAGCGGTCAGCGTCGCCCTGCTCGCCGCGGGCGCCCTGGTCATGGCGGGATGCTCGTCGTCGAGCGCCGGCAGCACCGACGCGGCGTCGTGCGCCCCCGCCGGCGAGAACGTGACGCTCACGTTCACGTCGTGGATCCCCGGGATCGAGGATGCCGTGGCGATCTGGAACAAGGACAACCCCGACATCCAGGTGCAGGTGCAGACGGGCCCCTCGGGCAACGCCGGCACGTACCAGAACTTCTTCAACCAGCTCCAGGCGGGGAACGCCCCCGACCTCGGTCAGATCGAATACGACGCGCTGCCGAACTTCCGCGTGCAGGACGGCCTCGCGAACCTCGGCGCGTGCGAGGACGTCGTCAAGGCCAAGGGCCAGTTCGTCGACTGGACCTGGAAGCAGGTCACCCTCGGCACCGAGAACGAGGTCTACGGCGTGCCGCAGGATGCCGGCCCCATGGCGCTGTTCTACCGCAAGGACCTGTTCGAGCAGAACGGCATCGCGATCCCCACGACGTGGGACGAGTACCGCGAGGCGGCGAAGAAGATCCGCGCGCTCGGCGGCTACATCACCAACTTCTCGCAGAGCGACATCAACCAGTTCGCGGGCTTCGTGTGGCAGGCCGGCGGTCAGTGGTTCTCCAACGACGGCGACGCCTGGAAGGTCGACCTCACCAGCGACGCCTCGAAGAAGGTCGCCGACTACTGGCAGGGCCTGATCGACGACGGTCTCGTCTCGTCGTACCCGGCGTGGACCGACGAGTGGAACAACGCGTACAACACCGGCCAGGTGTGGACGTGGAACTCGGCCGTGTGGGGTGCCAACTCGATCTCCAGCGGCGCCCCCGACACCGCCGGCAAGTGGGCGGTCGCCGAGGCTCCGCAGTGGGCGGCCGGTCAGTCGGCCGCCGGGAACTGGGGCGGCTCGTCGATCGCCGTGTTCAAGTCGACGAAGCACCTCTACGAGGCGGCCAAGTTCGCGCTGTGGCTGAACACCTCGGAGGAGGCGCTGACGTCGCTGAACAAGACCGCGGCGATCTACCCCGCCACCAAGGACGGCCTGAAGCTGCCGTCGCTGCAGGAGGGCGTGCCCTTCTACGGTGACCAGAAGATCTACGACGTGTTCGCCAAGGCCTCCAGCGAGGTCGACCCGAACTTCGTCTGGGGTCCCACGATGACGCAGGTCTACGCCGACGTGTCCGATGGCTTCAAGGCCGCCGTCGCCGGTTCGGGCACGCTCACCGAGGCTCTGGCATCCGCTCAGGACAAGACCGTCGCGACCCTCGAGGCGCAGTCGATCCCGGTCGCGAAGTAACCTCCAGGCATGCTCCATCACCTCCGCGCCGCGGGCGTCGACTTCATCCTCGACGCCCGCGGCACGGCGGCGCCCGCCGTGGTGCACTGGGGGCGCGCCCTCGGTCACCTCGACGACGCCGCCCTCACCGCCCTGGCCGACGCCGCGATCCCCGCCGTCGCGCCGAGCTCGATCGATCGTCCCTTCCGGGTCGCTGTCGTGCCCCTCCTCACGGAGGGCTGGACCGGCCGTCCCCCCGTCGAGATCTCCCCCCTCTCCCCGGTGCTGCGCCACCTCGGCACCCGACGCGAGAGCGACGCACTCGTCGTGACACTCGCGCTCGGCGACGCGCGGCTAGAGCTGCGCTACACGCTCACGCCGCAGGGCGTGCTCCTCGTCGACCGTCGCGTGCGCAACCACGGCGCCGCCGATCTCGAGGTGCGCGCGCTCGCCGCGCTCCTGCCCGTGCCCGCGCGGGCGCGCGAGGTTCTCGACTTCTCCGGCCGCTGGGCGGGGGAGCGCGAACCGCAGCGTCTGCGCCCGGGTCACGGCGTCTGGGCGCGCGACACCCGCCACGGTCGCGGGGGCCACGACGACCCGTTCCTCTTCACCGTCGGCACGCCCGGGTTCGGGTTCCGTCACGGCGAGGTGTGGGCCACGCACGTCGCGTGGAGCGGCGATCGCTCCGTCTGGTTCGAACGCGGCGACGTGGGTTTCTCCGTCGTCGGGGCCGGCGAACGCCTCGACGGGCTCGCGCTCGCCCCGGGCGAGACGCACGAGGCGCCGACCGTCGTGGCCGTGTGGTCGGACGAGGGCCTCGACGGGCTGTCGGCGCGCCTGCACCCGTGGGTGCGGTCGTGGGCGACGCCGCGCGGTCCCCGTCCGGTGACGCTCAACACGTGGGAGGCGGTGTACTTCGAGCAGTCCCTGGAGCGTCTCACGCCCCTCGTCGATGCCGCCGCCCGGGTGGGCGCGGAACGCCTCGTGCTCGACGACGGGTGGTTCCACGGACGCATCGACGACCGCCGCGCGCTCGGCGACTGGACCGTCGACGAGCGGGTGTGGCCGGACGGCCTCGGCCCGCTCATCTCGCGCGTGAACGGCGACGGCCTCGAGTTCGGTCTATGGGTCGAACCCGAGATGATCAGCGACGACTCCGACCTCGCGCGGGCGCATCCCGAGTGGATGCTGACCCCCGCGGATGCCGTGACCTGGCGGTTCCAGCACGTGCTGGACCTCACGCACCCCGACGCCTGGCAGTACATCCACGACCGGCTCGACGCGCTGCTCGCGGAGTACCCGATCGCGGCGCTGAAGTGGGACCACAACCGCGATCTCCTCGTCCCCCGGACGGGCGGCCAGGTGCGCGCCCTCTACCGGCTCCTCGACGCGTTGCGCGCCGCGCACCCGGGTGTCGAGATCGAGTCGTGCGCGTCCGGCGGTGCCCGGATCGACCTCGGCATCCTGCGCCGCGTCGACCGGTTCTGGACGAGCGACACCAACGACCCGCTCTCCCGCCAGCGGATCCAGCGGTGGACCGGCATCCTGATCCCGCCGGAGTTCCTCGGCTCGCACGTCGGGGACGAGCGCGCGCACACGACCGGGCGCACCGCGTCGCCGGCCTTCCGGATGACGACGGCGTTGTTCCTCCACGCCGGGATCGAGTCCGACATCTCGCGCCTCGATGACGCGCAGCTCGACGCGCTCGCCGCCTGGACCGCGCTGTACCGCGCCCACCGCGCCCTGCTCCACGGCGGTACGACGATCCGGGTCGACGACCCCGACCCGGCCGTGCTCCAGCACGGTGTCGTCGCCCCCGATCTCGCGGAGGCGCTGTTCGCGTACGTCGCGCTCGACCGGTTCGATCAGGCGCTCCCGTCCCCGATCGTGCTGCCGGGCCTCGATCCCGACCGCCGCTACCGGGTGCGGGCGATCGATGTCGGCGCGCCGGTGCGGACGGTCCAGGATGCCGATCCCGCCTGGCTCGTGGCCGGCGGTGCGGTCCTCCCCGGATCGGTGCTGGCCGAGGGGGTGCTGCCCCCGCCGCTGCTGGCGCCCGGCGAGGCACTGCTCCTGCACGTGACCGTGGAGTGATCGCGCGAGAAAAACCCCGCCCCCAGAAGGGGCGGGGTTTTTCGTTGCCGGATTCAGTCCTCGTCGGGGGTGAAGGGCACGCTGCCGGCGCTGCAGTACGAGCCGGGGGAGTGCACGAGGTGCGCGATGCGCAGCTCGGCGTCGGCGTCGCCGGACATCTCGGGCCGCAACCCCGGCGAGGCGTTCCACTCGAACTGGTCCTGGTCGGGGAAGCGGCGGGCGTGCGCCTCGAGTCCGAGGGGCAGCAGCCGCATGCGACGGTCGACCCACTCGGCATCCCAGGGTCCTTCCGCCCGGATCTGCTCGGCGGCGCGGAATTCGTAGTAGATGGTGCGGCGCAGCCGGTTGCCGGTGACGGCCTCGGAGCCGTGCACCACCATCACGTCGTGCACGAGCACATCGCCGGGCTCGAGTTCGACCTGCACGACACCGGGGGCGTCCCACCCGTACTCGTCCTGCAGCTGGCAGACGTCGACGGGGGCGAGGTGCGAACCGGGCGCGACGCGGAGGGCGCCTTCGCCGGCCTTCGAGGCGTCGAGGTAGACGTCGACGTTGAAGATCCGGTGCGTGCGGGGGTGCACGGCATCCTGATGCCAGTCGATCGCGGCGCCGTCGCCGGTGTCCTTGAAGACGAGCGACTCGTAGGTGGGGACGAGGTCGGGGCCGGCCAGGCTCTCGGCGATGCCGAGGACGGCGGGCGAGCCGAGCAGCTCCAGGGATGCCGCGGAACCCTTGCCGTGGAGGTAGTCGACGCGGAACATGCGCCGCGCGCCGCCGCGGGTGGCCCACTGGTAGTCGGGGGCGTCGGGGTGGTCGGGCCGAGCGCGCGACCGGTGGCGATCATTTCGTCGGCGGCGTCCTGGAGCGGGCGAGACAGTCGGCCGGGATGCGCCGGGGCAGCACGACGTAGCCGTGCGCGTCGAAGTGCGCGATCTGTTCGGGGGTGAGGTGGTACGGGGCGGTGGACACCGACGTCGGCGTCGAGGTGAGGGTGCTCATGCCCTCACCGTACGATCGGATGATCGGCGACTTCCTCCTGCCGAGACGCCCGTTCTTCCGGGATACTCGGATCATGGATGCCACCCGCTCGTCGTTCGATCTCGCCTGCTGGCGGGGCGGCGTGCCACGGATGTCGGTGGCCCACACGCACGACGACCTGGAGTTCAACACCGCTCCGGTGGAGCTGGAGTACCTCGTCGACGGTCGACAGGTCGTCATCCCGGCGGGGGCGCTCGCGGTGTTCTGGGCGGCGCGGCCGCATCAGCTCGTGCGGGACTCCGGGGGCAGCGAGCTCACGTGGCTCACGGTGCCGCTCGCCCAGGCGCGCGGGTGGCGCCTGCCGGGGGAGTTCCTCGCGCGGATGTTCGCCGGCGACATCGCGGTGGCGGAGGCGGCGCGGGGGCCGCTCGACCTGGCCGAGCGGGTCGGATCGTGGGGCGAGGAGCTGCGCCCCGGGCATCCGCTCCGGCGAGCGGCGGTGGGGGAGGTGCAGGCCTTCGTCCTGCGCGCCGCGCACGCGACCGCGGCCGGGGCGACCGCGGGGAGTGTCGCGGGAGGGCTGCGGGCCGACGTGGCCGATATGGCGGCCTGGATCGCCGAGCATGCCGCCGAGGACGTCTCGGTCGCCCAGGTTGCGGCCCACGTGCACCTGCACCCGCACCACGCGATGGCGGTGTTCCGGGCGGCGCTCGGGGTCACGATCGGCGAGTACCTCGCACAGTGCCGGATCGCCCGCGCACGGGAGCTGCTGCTGACGACGGACGAGGCGATCCCCGACATCGCGGTATCCGCGGGATTCGGCTCACTCAGCCAGTTCTACGCACGCTTCCGCGACCACACGGGGGAAGCACCGGCGGCCTATCGGCGCCGCCACGCGGGATGAGGTGCGGTCGGCAGGCAGCGAGGAGTTCGCGCGATTTCGTCTCGAGGGACGACGCGCCGCCACGGGGGATGAGGTCCTCAGGAGGCGGCGAGGAGCTCGCGCGACTTCGTCTCGAGGAACGAGACGAGGGCGCCGAGGACGTTCAGCTCGTTGCCGAGGTTCACGATCGCGACGGCGGTGAGCACGATCGTCGTGTCGCGCGCCTCCATGGTCGCCGACCAGCGCCCGTCGCTCCCGGCGATCGGCTGCAGGTAGGTGATGGTGGCGGCTTCGCTGAGGTCGACGACGATCAGACCGCGATTGACGTCGGTCTCGTCCTGCTGCTCGAGCACGCGGATGTCGCTGCCGGTCAGGTACCCCAGGCCGCGGAACTCGTCGAGCCACTCCTCGAGCAACTGCATGTCCAACAGGTCACGTACAGGCACAACACACTCCGTCTCGGGCGCGCCACATGCGCTCGAGCCATTATCCCGGCTGTCACCTGGGAAAGGGCGTGTGCGGCGGGTTCTTTGCCGTCTGCTATGCGGCGCGCACAGCCCGCACGGGGCGGCGAGCGGGGGCCTGCGAGCCCGAGGCCCGCGAGACCGACTGCTCGTCGTTCTCCCACGTGCGCAGGTCGATGACGAGACCGGCGGAGGCGTTCGCCTGATCGGCCAGCGCGCGGAGGTATTCGCCCACGAGCTGTTCGGGCTCGGGGGAGGTGAAGACGAAGCGCATCGGGATGGAGGGGTGCAGCCAGATCGCGGAGCGTCCGGCGGTGTCGGGGTCGCCGGTCCAGGTGAGAGTGAAGGACTCGTTGCGTCGGAGCTTGGTGGCGGTGATCACCTTGACGTAGGCCAGCAGACGGTCGGGGAAGGTCACCGGAGAAGCGTCGGTGCCGTAATAGAGACGGGCCATGTCGCGACCGTAGCATTATTTAATCGAGTTAAATAACCCGCTGAAATATTCACAGGTTTAATCAGCTCTGACTAGGGTGGATGCCATGTCCCCCCGGCCCGCACTCTCCACGGCGCTCGACGCCTACATCGAGGCGCGGCGCTCCGCCGAGGCCGCCACTCGCGCCGAGCTGCGGCTCAGCGAGACAGAGGTGCGCGCGCTGCTGCGGATCCGCCAGGAGCCCGGCATCCGTCCGTCCGCCCTGCGGGATCATCTCGGAGTGACTTCGGCCGGTGTCACGACGCTCGTCGACCGTCTCGTCGAGCGCGGCCTCCTGCGCCGCGAACTCGACACCGAGGACCGCCGGGTCAACCACATCCACCTCGCGGTCGACCTCTCCGCGATGCCGTGGGCTCAGCTCGACCGCTTCGCCCGCGACCTCGACGACGCCGTCGAGGCGGAACCCCAGGCCACGGCGGACGCCTTCGCCGAGACCCTGCAGCGGATCACTCGAGCGGTGCTGGCACGGCGCTGATCCCCGGCAGGCGAGCGAACGCGTCCTCGAGGGCTGCGCGGACCGCGCGGATGCCGGGGCGGTCGGCGGTTCCCCGCCGCACCGCGGTGAAGATCTCTCGGCGCGGCTGCCCGGGGAGGTCGATGGAGCGCGTGGCGGGTTCGTCACCGCCGAACACCAGGGCGGGGATCATCCCCACGGCATGCCCGGATGCCACGAGCCGGACGTGCGCGGTGAGGTCGGCGAGTTCGAACCGCACGTCGGGCTCGAACCCGGCGGCGCGGCACTGCTGCGTCGCCCACTGCCGGGCGGCGGTGCCCTCGGGTTCCATCACCCACGCCCGATCGCGGAGGTCGGCGAGCGAACGCGCCGGGTCGCCCGGGGCGACGGCGAGGCGGATGGCATCCCTTCCCAGGGCGCGGCGGTCGAGCAGCGCCCGCTGCTCGCGCGTGTGACCCGGGTACTGCTCGGCGACGGCGAGGTCGAAGCCCCGCGCGGCGACCTCGAACAACCCCTCCTCGGGCGCGAGCTCGGCGATCTCCACCCGCAGGCGCGGCTCCGACGCGGCGAGGGCGTCGAGGGCGCGCGGAACCAGGCCGTGGGCGGCGGACTGCATGACCGCGAGGCGGACGGGAGCGAGCGACGGCTGCAGCGACTCGAGCTCGGCCCGGGCCGCCTCGTCGGCGGCGAGCATGCGGGCCGCGTGGGCGGCGAGAGCCTCGCCCTGCGCGGTGAGCCGGACGCGCCGACCGTCGGGCTCGAGCAGGGCGACACCGGCGTCGCGTTCCAACTGCGCGAGCTGCTGCGAGATCGTCGAGGGGCTGAACGACAGGGCCTCCGCGACGGCGGCGAGGGTGCCGCGCATCGACAGCTCGTGCAGCAGACGCAGACGTCGCAGATCGAACATGGATATCCCCTCGGCTTCATCGAGCGATGTTCGTGGTGAACCAGCGCATTGATCGGACCTGCTCTGGCCGTGCGTGAGATCCCTTCGGCTTTGCCGAGCAATACCCGTCATGAATCATCGCTTTTCTCGAATCGTACGCCGACGCACACTGAGGGCATCGAGGAAGGAACGCCATGTCGCTCACCGATGTCACCCGTTCCGAGGTCGCGCCCGCCGACCTCGCCGACGAGGCCGTCGCGCTCGTCCGCCGCTGGCTCGCCGAGAGCCGCGACGAGCCCGTGGATGCCGCGGCCACCCGGTTGGCCGGGGTGCTGCGCGATCCGAATGGGCTCGCGTTCACCGTCGGCTTCGTCGACGGGGTCGTGCGGCCCGAGGACCTGCGCGTCGCGGCGGCGAACCTCGCGGGGCTCGCGCCGCTCGTCCCGGGCTTCCTCCCGCTGCACCTCAAGGCGGCAATCCGCCTCGGGGCACTGACGGCGCCGCTCCTGCCGCGGGTCGTCGTCCCGGCCGCGCGGACGGCGCTGCGCTCGATGGTGCGGCACCTCATCGTCGACGCGAGCGATCGCCGACTCGGCGACGCCATCGCGGCGATCCGGGGGCGCGGCGAGGGGATCCGCCTCAACGTGAACCTGCTGGGCGAGGCCATCCTCGGCAAGAAGGAGGCCGCGCGGCGGCTCGAGGGCACCCGGCGGCTGCTTGCCCGCGACGACGTCGACTACGTCTCGATCAAGGTCTCCTCGACGGTCGCGCCCCACACGCCGTGGGCGTTCGACGCCGCGGTCGCCGACGCGGTCTCGGCGCTGCGGCCGCTGTACCGCGTGGCCAAGGAGACGGGGACCTTCCTCAACCTCGACATGGAGGAGTTCAAGGACCTCGACCTGACCCTCGCCGTGTTCGAGACGCTGCTCGGAGAGCCCGAGTTCCACGGGCTCGAGGCGGGGATCGTCCTGCAGGCGTATCTGCCGGACGCGCTCGCCGCCATGATCCGCCTGCAGGAGTGGACCGCCGCGCGGGTGGCATCCGGGGGTGCTCCGATCAAGGTCCGCGTCGTCAAGGGCGCGAACCTGCCGATGGAGCGCGTGGATGCCGACGTGCACGACTGGCCGCTCGCGACCTGGCCCTCGAAGCAGGCGACCGATGCCTCGTACAAGGCGGTGCTCGACTACGCGCTGCGGCCCGAGCGCACCGCGCACGTGCGGATCGGTGTCGCCGGACACAACCTCTTCGACGTCGCGCTCGCGTGGCTGCTCGCCGAGCGGCGCGGGGTCACGGGCGGCATCGACGTGGAGATGCTCCTCGGCATGGCGACCGCGCAGCAGGCGGTCGTGCGGCGCACGGTGGGTTCGATCCTGCTGTACACGCCCGTGGTGCACCCGCAGGAATTCGACGTCGCGATCGCGTACCTGATCCGTCGGCTCGAGGAGGGGGCGTCGAGCGAGAACTTCATGTCGGCCGTGTTCGACCTCGGTACGCACGAGGCGCTGTTCGCGCGCGAGCGCGACCGGTTCCTTGCGTCGCTGGCGGACATGCCCGTCGGCGTTCCGGCGTCGCACCGGGTGCAGGACCGCACCGCCGCGGCGCCGCCGGCGCCGCGCGAGGGCTTCCGCAACACGCCCGACTCCGACCCGGCGATCGCGGCGAACCGCGCGTGGGCCGGAGGGATCGTGGCGCGCATGTCGACCTCGCGGCTCGGTGCCGACACGATCACCGCCCACACGGTGACGGAGGAATCCGTGCTCGATGAGCGCATCCGGCGGGCCGCCGATGCGGCAGCCGCGTGGCGCGACCTCGGGGCCGACGCGCGCGCCGAGATCCTGCACCGCGCGGGCGACGCGCTCGAAGCGCACCGGGCCGAGCTCATCGAGGTCATGGGAGCCGAGTGCGGCAAGGTCGTCGAGCAGAGCGACCCGGAGGTGTCCGAGGCGATCGACTTCGCGCACTACTACGCCGAGCAGGGGCGACGCCTCGACCGGGTCGACGGGGCGCGGTTCACGCCCGTCGGTCTCACGGTGGTGACGCCGCCGTGGAACTTCCCCGTCGCGATCCCCGCCGGATCCACGCTCGCCGCCCTCGCCGCCGGGTCGGCCGTCGTCATCAAGCCCGCGGCGCTCGCCGAACGCTCCGGGGCCGTGATGGTGGAGGCGCTGTGGGAAGCCGGCATCCCGCGCGACGTCCTGACGCTCGTGCAGGTGTCCGAGAACGACCTCGGCCGGCAGTTGCTCACGCACCCGGCCGTGGAGGGCGTGGTGCTCACGGGGGCGTACGAGACGGCGGAGCTGTTCCGCTCGTTCCGTCCCGACCTTCCCCTGCTCGCGGAGACGAGCGGCAAGAACGCCGTCATCGTGACCCCGAGCGCCGACCTCGACCTCGCGGCGAAGGACGTCGCCCTGTCGGCGTTCGGCCACGCGGGTCAGAAGTGCTCGGCCGCCTCGCTCGTCGTGCTCGTCGGTTCGGTCGCGACCTCCCGCCGCTTCCGCGACCAGCTCGTGGACGCGGTCGAATCCCTGGAGGTCGGGATGCCGTGGGACGACGCCGCGCGCGTCGGACCGCTCATCGAACCCGCGCAGGGCAAGCTGCTGCGGGCGCTGACGACCCTCGAGCCCGGACAGCGCTGGGTCGTCGAGCCGCGGCGCCTCGACGAGGACGGGCGCCTGTGGCGTCCCGGCATCCGCGAGGGTGTGCAGCCGGGGAGCGAGTTCCATCGGACCGAGTACTTCGGACCCGTGCTGGGCATCATGACGGCCGAGACCCTCGACGAGGCGATCGACATCGTCAACGCCATCGAGTACGGCCTGACGTCGGGCCTGCACGCCCTCGACGAGAGCGAGATCCAGCGCTGGCTCGCGCGGATCGAGGCCGGCAACGCCTACGTCAACCGGGGCACGACCGGGGCGATCGTGCAGCGGCAGCCGTTCGGCGGCTGGAAGAAGTCCGCGGTGGGTGCCGGGACCAAGGCCGGCGGCCCGCACTATCTCTTCGGGTTCGGGTCGTGGACGGATGCCGAGACATCGGCGCCGCGGCTCGCCGATGCTCTCGCGGGGCCGGCGTGTGCGGCCGTGCCCGCCGCGGATCGGGAGTGGCTGGCATCCGCCCTCGCGTCCGACGCCGCGGTGTGGGCGTCGGAGTTCTCCGTGGCCCGCGACGTTACGGGCCTGGAATCCGAGCAGAACGTGCTGCGCTACGGCGCCGTGCCCGTGACGGTGCGGCTCGAGGACGCGGCCGACGTCGCCCTGGTGCGCGTGGTCGCGGCGGGGGTGCGGGCGGGATCCGCGGTCACGGTGAGCGCCGGCCGTGAGTTGACCCCGGCCGTGCGGGCGTGGCTCGAGGGCGCGGGTGTCGCCTACGACGTCGAGGACGCCGCTGCCTGGGCGCGGCGTGCGGCGCGGCTCGCGCGCACCGGCGGCCGGGTGCGGCTGCTCGGGGGTTCGGTCGCGCGCTTCGCCGAGGACACCGCCGGATCCCCCGCGGTGGCGCTGTACGCCGGCGATCCGACCCGGGCTGGAGAGGTGGAGATGCTCCCGTTCGTGCGCGAACAGGCAGTGTCCATCACCGCGCACCGCTTCGGGACGCCCCGGCGGTACGTCGTCCCGCCGCTCGTTCGGACGTGACACGGTTCCGGGCGTGACCCGGCTCAGGCCGCGTCCATCACCGCGCACCGCTTCGGAACGCCCCGCCGGTACGTCGTCGCGCCGCTCGTTCGGACGTGACCCGGTTCCGGGCGTGACTCGGCGCAGGCTGTGTCCATCACCGCGCACCGCTTCGGGACGCCCCGCCGGTACGTCGTCGCGCCGGTCGTGCGGGCGTGACCCGGTTCACGCCCTGACCCGGCTCACGCCGCGCCGCGGGACGCGACCCGTTCCGCGGCACGGCGGACCGATGCGGGAGCCGGGGTTCCCGGCGCCGTCTGCGGCGCGGTGACCGGGTCACCCGCAACGACCCGCAGCGGCAGTTCGCCCGCCCAGACCGCGCGGTCCTCCCCGTCGCCGTCCTCCTCGACCTCGGATGCGGCGTTGTCCTTGACGCTGGCCTCCGTGAGCGGCAGGCGCAGCACGAGGGTCGCGGCGAGTTCGCGCGCGGTCATCGGCCGGACCTCGGCGGCGCGCCCCGGCATGAGGTGCTCCGACAGGGCGAGCAAGGCGTTCTCTTTCTCCTCGGACGGAACGACGGATGCCACCCCGTACACGACCGCGCAGCGGTAGCGCATCGAGCTGTCGAACAGCGAGCGGGCGTACTTCAGGCCGAGCAGGTGCGTCACGGTGAGGCACACGGGCGCTCCCGCGGCGATCCGCCGGAAGAAGTCGCTGCCCGTCGATCCGTGGATGAGAACATCGTCGCCGTCGCGGCCGATCCCGACCGGAAGGGCCACCGGTCGTCCGTCGCGCACGATCGCCAGGGTCGCCGAGAGCGCGCCGTCGACGATGTCGTGGAGGGCGGCGCGGTCGGTGACCTGGTACTGCGGCAGTCGTCGCACGCGGGTGAGAGGGGTGACGGGAAGGTCGCTCATGTTCTGATTCCACCGCTCGGCGTGGTCTGATCCCTAGGCCGATTCCGCGAGAATCGGGTGGTCCAGTTCAGTCTCGATGGGAGCGTGTCGGTGGGAGAGTGGCATCCATGATCTCCGTCGGCATGCTGGATCGGTCGTCGCCCGTGCCGCTGCACGCGCAGTTGACGCAGGGGCTCCGGGTCGCCGTCGTCGAAGGGCGGCTGGCCGCGGGGGAGACGCTGCCGTCGACGCGCGCGCTCGCCGATGATCTCGGTGTCGCACGGGGCACCGTCGTCGCCGCCTACGAGACCCTCGTCGGGGAGGGATATCTGCTCGCGAGCCCGGGTGCCCGGACGGTCGTGGCCGAGCTCCCGCGGTCCCCGGTCGTGAGCGCCGAGGTGCCCGGGCCGCCCGCCGCGGCGGCGCCGTCGGTCGTCGACCTCCGTCCGGGACGGCCCGGCGCGCGAGGACTCGCCGACGCGGCCTGGCGGTCGGCGTGGCGGCGGGCGAGTGCCGTCGATCCCGAGCCCGACGTCGACGACGAGCGGGGCATGCCGGCGCTCCGGGGCGAGATCGCCCGGCATCTCGGACGCACGCGCGGCGTGACCGTCGACCCCGGCGACGTGATCATCACCGCGGGGACGAGCGACGCCCTTCTCCTGGTGGCGCTCGCGTTGCCCGCGCGGCGGGCGGACGGCGTCCGGCGCGTCGGCGTCGAGAACCCGGGGTATCCGCGGGTGCGCACGATCCTCGATCGGCTGGGGATCGAGATGGTCCCGCTGCCCGTGACCCTCGACGCCGGATGGGACATGGATGCCATCGAGCAGCACCGCGACCTGGATGCCGTCGTCGTCACTCCGCACCACCACTATCCCCTCGGAAGTCGATTGGATGCCGCGGCCCGCGCACGCCTGATCGGTTGGGCCCGCGAGCACGGGACCGTCGTCATCGAGGACGACTACGACAGCGAGTTCCCGCACGGTCGCGCGCCGCTTCCACCGCTGCGTCTGCTCGATCCGGCCGGGGTGGTCCTCATCGGGACGTTGTCCAAGGTGCTGACACCGGCGTTGCGGTTCGGATGGATCGTCGCGTCCGGGGAGATGCGGGATCGACTGCGGGAGGTGCGTGCGGACCTCGACCTCGCGGTTTCCGCGGTCACGCAGGAGGCGCTCGCCGCATACCTCGCCGACGGTTCGCTCGCCCGCCACGTGGCTCGTCGTCGCCGCGACTACCGCCACCGGCGGCAGCTCGTGCTGGAGGCGCTCGGGTCGACCGTCGGACTGACTCTCACGGCCATGAACGGCGGGCTCCACGCCGTCGCGCTCCTCGTGGATGCGGCGCCGGACGACGAGTCGCGGATCGTGGCGGAGATCGCGCGCG
>NZ_BADA01000417.1 GCF_000333395.1 Microbacterium sp. B19 | reverse complement strand
CTGTTGACGACCTCGGGCCAGGGGCCGGACCGTCCGGTCGCCTCCAACGCCACTGCCGAAGGCCGCGCCAAGAATCGACGCATCGAGTTCCGCATCGCCAAGTAGTGCGCAATGGCAGGCTGACAAAAAAACGGAACCGGCGCACTAGTGGCACCGGTTCCGTTTTTCATTGCGCCGCATTCGTAGCTGGATCAGTCCTGTGGCGGCGGCTGCAAACCCAGCAATTCTTCCACATGGGACAGCGCAGCATTGTCCTTGATGACGGTCTTGAGCCAGGCATGTAAGGG
>NZ_BADA01000418.1 GCF_000333395.1 Microbacterium sp. B19 | reverse complement strand
CACCACGATGGCCGGCAGATCGCCCTTGAGCTGCCCGGCCGCGGCGATCACCCCCACCCCGGCCGGCACGAACAGCAAGGACAGGTGCTGCAGGATGCCCCAGGAAGTGGGCTCCATCGTCTGCGCCAGGCGTGGTGAGGCAAGGAAGGCGATCAACAGCAGCAACATGCCGATCACCGGGCCGGGGATGGGCAGGCCCAGCAACTGCGCGACACCTTCGCCCAGGCATTGGAAGACCAGCAGGAGAGCAAGTGCGGTGAGGTTCATGGCGGGCTTTCGCGGAAACGATAGGGATCAGGAAATCGCATAGTAGGACTCATTGCATCGACCTGTCGCGCAAGCGATCCAAGCGCAAGCGCTGCCGCCCATCGGTCAAGCGCCACATGGCCAGCGTGGCCGCGCCGAAGGCCGCCAGTCCGCTGGCCCCGGCCAGGATGAACATGAGCAGGATCTGGTACTTGGCTGCTGCCAGGGCATCCATACCGGCCAGCACTTGGCCGGTCATGATGCCGGGCAAGGTGATGAT
>NZ_BADA01000419.1 GCF_000333395.1 Microbacterium sp. B19 | reverse complement strand
TTCTGGGTATAGAGGTTCGAGGGCGGGTTCTCGGTGCCATCGACCACGCCCGTCTGCAGCGCCTGGTACACCTCGGAGAAGGCCAGCACCTGCGGATTGGCGCCCAGTGCGCGCATTTGCGCGTCAAGCACCTTGGAAGACTGGATACGCATCTTCAGACCACGGAAATCACTCGGATGACGCAGCGGCTTGTTGGCCGACATCACCTTGAAACCGTTATCCCAATAGGCCAGGCCGGTGATGCCCTTGGGCTCCAGCTTCTTGAACAGTTCACGCCCGATCGGGCCTTCGGTCACGCGGTACAGCACTTCCTTGCTGGGGAAGATGTAGGGCAGGTCGAAGACCTCGAATTCCTTCACGCCCAGCGGGCCGAACTTGGCCAGAGAAGGCGCCAGCATCTGCACCGCGCCCAGTTGCAGGGCTTCCAGTTCTTCCTTGTC
>NZ_BADA01000420.1 GCF_000333395.1 Microbacterium sp. B19 | reverse complement strand
GCCACGGCCGCCGGGTGGCGCTCCTCGGACGCAGCATGGTGCGCAACATGGGCATCGCCGCCGACCTCGGCTACCTCAACGTGCCCGACGGCGTCCTCATCGACTACAAGAAGGCGCGCGACCTGCCCGACGACAAGATCGTCTACATGTCGACCGGGTCGCAGGGCGAGCCGATGGCCGTGCTCAGCCGCATGGCGAACCTCGACCACGCGATCGAGCCCGGCGAGGGCGACACCGTGATCCTGGCATCCAGCCTCATCCCGGGGAACGAGAACGCGGTGTACCGCGTGATCGACGGGCTCACGAAGCTCGGTGCCACGGTCGTGCACAAGGGCAACGCCAAGGTTCACGTGTCCGGTCACGCCGCGGCCGGCGAGCTGCTGTACTGCTACAACATCCTGAAGCCCAGGAACGTGCTGCCGGTCCACGGCGAGTTCCGTCACCTCATGGCGAACGCGAAGCTCGCGCAGGAGACCGGGATCCCGGCGGAGAAGACGATCCTCGGCGAGAACGGGACGGTGGTCGACCTCCGCGACGGTCACGCCCAGGTGGTCGGACAGCTCGACATCGGTTTCGTGTACGTCGACGGGTCGTCGGTGGGCGAGATCACGGATGCCGACCTCAAGGACCGCCGCATCCTCGGCGAAGAGGGCTTCATCTCGGTGATCGTCGTCGTCGACCGTCAGACCGGCAAGATCATCTCCGGCCCCGAGGTGCATGCGCGCGGGTTCGCCGAGGACGCCGCGGTGTTCGAGAGCGTGAAGCCCAAGATCGCGGCCGCGCTCGCCGAGGCGGCGCAGTCGGGCGTGCGCGACACCCACGCGCTGTCGCAGGTGGTCCGCCGGACGATCGGCCGCTGGGTCAACCAGTCGCTGCGTCGTCGGCCGATGATCGTTCCCCTCGTCATCGAGGCGTGAGGTTCCGGTCCGCTGCTCTGCACAGGCGGGGAGCGGACCCGCGGGGCGACCGCGCGGATCGGTATCATGCGGGCATGCCCGCCATCCCGATCCGCGCGGCACTCCCGTCCGACGGTGCGTTCCTGGCCGACATGACGGTGGAGGCCGCGAATTGGCGCGCCGGCAGCGCCCGGCCGCGTCACGAGGTGCTCAGCAGCCCCGACCACGTGCGGTACATCGCCGGCTGGCAACGGCCGGGGGATGCCGGTTTCGTCGCGGAATCGCCCGCGGGCGAGGCGATCGGCGCGGCCTGGTACCGCATGCTGCCGCGCAGCGAGCCCGGATTCGGGTGGGTCGGCACGGGCGTTCCCGAGCTCATCATCGGGGTGCGTCCGGTGTGGCGCGCGCACGGGGTGGGGCGGGCGCTCCTGCAGCGCCTGGTGGCTCACGCGCGCGACCAGGGCTATTCGCGCATCAGCCTGAGCGTCGAGCGCGACAACTTCGCGCGCACCTTCTACCGCAGCGAGGGTTTCGCGGTGACCCGGGCCGGACAGGGCCGCGACGTCATGGTGAGAACGCTCCGCTGAGGAGCTCCTTGGGCCGAACCCCGCGTCGGTCCGTGCGAATGTCGGGGGCTCGGCCTACCGTGGGGGAATGCCCCGCAGTTCGTCCACGTCCGGCGGTCGCGCCCCCGCGAAGGGACAGGCGCGACCGAAAGCGTCGGCGCCCGCGCCCAAGCGGTACGTCGACGAGCCCGAGAAGCCCCCGGTCGCCGTCCGCGCCTGGACGGCGCTGGCCCACGGCGTCGGTGGAATGTTCCGCGTCTTCGGTCCCGAGACTCTCGAGCGCGACCAGCGGCGCGACGGCTTCCCGTTCCTGCTCGTGGTCCTCGCCGTCCTCGGTGCGGTGGTGGAGTGGTTCTTCATCGGCACCGACGTGGCCGCGGCGATCAGCGCCTACAGCTTCGGCGGCCTGATCGGACGAGTGGCGTTCGTCTTCCCCGTGCTGCTCCTGCTCCTCGCGGGGTGGCTGTTCCGGCATCCGTCGTCCGTGCACGACAACGGTCGCATCGGCATCGGTTTCGCGCTGTTCGTCATCTCCATGGCGGGGTTCTGCCATGTCTCCGGCGGGCGGCCGGCGCCGAGCGCCGGGCTGCCGACCCTCAGCCTGGCCGGCGGACTCGGGGGCTGGCTCATCGGTGAGCCGCTCGCCCTGGTCCTCACGAACGTCGGCGCCTACATCGCGCTCTCGGTCCTGACGCTCCTCAGCGTCCTCATCCTCACGAAGACCCCGCCGAACCGGATCGGTCAGCGCCTCGGCGACCTCTACGCGTGGATGTTCGGTGCCGAGCGCGTCGAGAAGGACGCCGCGACCGCGGTTCTGCCGGTGGATGCCGACGACGAGGCGCCCGCCGAGAAGTCGCTGCCGTGGTGGCGCCGGAACAAGTCGGGCCGCGAGGAGGACGTCGACGGCGACCTCGGGTCCGACGACCTGACGGCTCTGCTCACGCCCGGAACCCCGCAGGGCGGGTTCGAGTCGGCGTTCGTCGCGCCCTCCGCACCCGCAGCGCCCTCCACGACTGCCGCGCCCCCGGTGCGGCCGCCGCTGCCGCCGGCTCCGGACGCGCTCACCGAGATCATCGACCCGTCCGCGCTCGCCGGCCTCCCGACCGGTCGCGGCCTGCGCGACGACTCGCCCGCCGAAGACGAGGGCGACGACGACCTCCCCGGCATCTCGGGTCTCGGCGGCGACAACGCGGGCCTCCCGCCGTCGGCGAACTACCGCCTGCCGTCGGTGAGCGCCCTGGCGGCGGGAACCCCGCCGAAGGAGCGCTCCGCGGCCAACGACGCCGTCGTCCGCGCCATCGAGAGCGTGATGGAGCAGTTCAAGGTCGACGCGCGCGTCACCGGCTTCTCCCGCGGCCCGACAGTGACGCAGTACGAGATCGAGGTCGGTCCGGGCGTGAAGGTCGAGCGCATCACCGCGCTCACCAACAACATCGCCTATGCGGTCGCCTCGAACGAAGTGCGCATCCTCGCGCCCATTCCGGGCAAGAGCGCGATCGGTGTCGAGATCCCGAACGCCGACCGTGAGATCGTGACCCTCGGTGACATCCTCCGCTCGGATGCCGCGACCGGCTCGACCCATCCGATGACGATCGGCGTCGGGAAAGACGTGGGCGGTGGGTTCGTCGTGGCGAACCTCGCCAAGATGCCGCACCTCCTGGTGGCCGGTTCCACGGGTTCCGGTAAGTCGAGCTTCGTCAACTCGATGATCACGAGCCTCCTCATGCGGGCGAAGCCGTCCGAGGTGCGGATGGTGCTCATCGACCCGAAGCGCGTCGAGCTCACGTCCTACGCGGGCGTGCCTCACCTCATCACCCCCATCATCACGAACCCCAAGAAGGCCGCCGAGGCGCTCCAGTGGGTCGTGAAGGAGATGGACATGCGGTACGACGACCTCGCGTCGTTCGGCTTCCGTCACATCGACGATTTCAACAAGGCCGTCGTCGCCGGCGAGATCCAGCTGCCGGCCGGCAGCGAGCGGGTCCTCAAGCCATACCCGTACCTCCTCGTCGTCGTCGATGAGCTCGCCGACCTGATGATGGTCGCCCCGCGTGACGTCGAGGACTCGATCGTGCGCATCACGCAGCTTGCCCGCGCCAGTGGCATCCACCTGGTCCTCGCGACCCAGCGTCCCTCGGTCGATGTGGTCACGGGCCTCATCAAGGCCAACGTGCCGTCGCGCCTCGCGTTCGCGGTCACGAGCGTCACGGACTCCCGCGTCATCCTCGACCAGCCCGGCGCCGACCGTCTGATCGGTCAGGGCGACGGTCTGTTCCTGCCGATGGGCGCCTCGAAGGCTCTGCGCGTGCAGGGCGCCTGGGTGAGCGAGCAGGAGATCGAACGCGTCGTCGCCCACGTGACGCAGCAGGCGCGGCCCGAATACCGTTCCGACGTCCAGGCCGCGGCCGAGAAGAAGGAGATCGACGCCGACATCGGGGACGACCTCGAGCTGCTCCTGGCCGCCGCCGAGCTGGTCGTCTCGACGCAGTTCGGATCGACGTCGATGCTGCAGCGCAAGCTGCGCGTCGGGTTCGCGAAGGCGGGTCGTCTGATGGACCTCCTCGAGTCCCGCGAGATCGTCGGGCCCTCGGAGGGCTCCAAGGCCCGCGACGTCCTCGTCACGAACGAACAGCTTCCCGCCGTCCTCGCGCGTCTGCGTGGCGAGGAGCCGCCGGCCGGCGCCGACGACGACCCCTACGGTCCCGACCCCGTCGAGGCCCAGTTCGAGGGTCTTCCCGTGGTCGGCGACGACGAGGATTCCGAAGACGCCTGGCAGCTGACGGGACGCGACTGATGGCGGTGCACCCGCAGCTTCCCAACGCGATCACGATCGCGCGGATCCTGTGTGCGCCGGTCTTCCTGTGGCTGCTGCTCGCGGACGCGGGCGCCGGGGGAGGGCTGCGCTGGGCCGCGGGGATCGTCTTCATCGTGGCGATCGCCACGGACGGTGTCGACGGGTACATCGCCCGTCGTTACGAGATCGTCAGCGACCTCGGCAAACTCCTCGACCCGATCGCGGACAAGGCGCTCACCGGCGTCGCGTTCGTCGGGTTGTCGATCCTCGGGGAACTGCCTTGGTGGGTGACGATCATCGTGCTCGTCCGCGAGATCGGCATCACGATCTACCGCTTCCTGGTCGTCAGCGACCATGTCCTCGCCGCGGCCTGGATGGGCAAGCTCAAGACCGTGGCGCAGGCCGTCGCCCTCTCGATCGCGCTCCTGCCGCTGGCATCCCTCTCGGATGCCACCGTCTGGCACTCCATCGTGTGGTGGGCCGGGACGGTGACGATGACCATCGCGGTGGTCCTCACGATCGCGTCGGGCATCGACTACCTCGTCTCGGAGGTCCGCGGGGCGCGCGCGAAGCGGGCGCGCGGATGATCGACGGCGTGCCCGACGATCTCGACGAGACCGTCGTCCGCGACCCGCGGGAGAGCGCGGCCGTGCTCCTCGAACGCCTCGTCGAACTCGGCTGGACCGTCGCCGTCGCCGAGTCGCTCACGGGCGGGATGGTGGTGTCTTCGCTCGTCGACATCCCCGGCGCCTCTCGCGCCGTCCGGGGCGGTGTCGTGGCCTACGCGACCGATCTCAAGCACAGCGTCCTCGGCGTCGACCCCGCGCTGCTGGAGGCGCACGGTGCCGTGCACCCGCGCGTCGCCCGCCAGATGGCGCGCGGTGTCCGCGACGTCCTCGGGCGCGACGGCACGCCCGCCGACGTCGGCATCGCCACGACGGGAGTGGCGGGACCGGAGCCTCAGGACGGACAGCCGGTCGGGACGGTGCACATTGCGGTCTCGACGCCGCTCGGCACGCGGGTGGACTCGCTCGTCATCGCGGGGGACCGCGACCGCATCCGACGCGAGGCCACGCACATCGCGATCCGCCGCGCTCTCGCTGCCCTGTGAGGTCGAGCCGGGGACGGCTCCCGCGGGGGAACAAATGATGACACACCGGGGTTGTTCTCAGCGATTCCCATCCAGTGCCCAGCGCGCGGCATTAGGGTGACCTGAAACGGTGTTGTACCGTTGTCCACCCGGGCAGCGGGGGAATCGGTAGTGAGGAGGGGTTCACATGATCCTGGTCCGTCAAGAGATCGGCGAGGTCCTGCGTGAGCTCCGCCAGCAGAAGGGTCGTACCCTTCGCCAGGTCGCGAGCCGTGCCAGTGTCGCACTCGGCTACTTGAGCGAGGTCGAGCGCGGCCAGAAGGAAGCGTCGAGCGAGATCCTCGCCTCCGTCGCCGAGGCCCTCGATGTCCCCATCTCGACGATCATGCGCGAGGTCGGCGATCGTCTCTCGGTTCTCGAGGGTCTGCAGACCTTCCCCGACGTCGTTCCCGACGACCTGGTCGCGGCGGTCGAGCCCGAGCTCTCCCTTCGCTGATCCCGGAGTATGCGTCGTAGCGAATTCGAGCGTGCCGTCGCCGACGAGTTCGGTCCGCGTGGCGGATCGCTTCTGACCGATCTCGTGCTGTCGGCCGTCGGTGGGCGGACGAGCGTGGATGCTCTCGCCGCCGGCGTCGACCCGCGCGAGGTGTGGCTCGCTCTGTGCGAGGAGACCGACGTTCCTCTCGAGCGTCGGTACGGCGTGGGACGTCTCGACCCGCGACGCCGCTGAACCGAGCGCGATGCGGCCCTTCCGGACTCGGTGCGGGACGCGAAGAGTTCGGCACTTCGATCACGACGCGCGGCGTGTCATCGAATCTTCGTTCGATATCGGCGTAGGCTCCTGCACATCGGAGGTTCGGACGTTTTCGTCCACAGAAGACCGGGTTCCTCTCACCGATGTCGGAGGCCCTCTCTAACGTGAGCGATGTCGAACGACACTCTGAACGCCTTGTCGGGCATCGCCACCGTCGGTGGTGAGCGCGACAGCCTATAGGCGACGGAACGCGAGCAGAAAGAAGACGTCATGCCCTCACCCGCAGAGCGCGAGAAGGCCCTCGAATCGGCCCTCGCCCAGATCGACCGGCAGTTCGGAAAAGGCTCGGTCATGCGACTGGGCAGCGACGAGCGCGCACCGATCGAGACCATCCCGACCGGATCCATCGCCCTCGATGCGGCGCTGGGGATCGGCGGGCTTCCGCGCGGTCGCATCATCGAGATCTACGGCCCGGAGTCTTCGGGTAAGACCACGCTGACCCTGCACGCGATCGCCAACGCCCAGCGCGCCGGCGGTATCGCGGCGTTCATCGACGCCGAGCACGCGCTCGACCCCGAGTACGCCAAGAAGCTCGGCGTCGACATCGACGCCCTGCTCGTTTCGCAGCCCGACACGGGCGAGCAGGCGCTCGAGATCGCCGACATGCTGATCCGCTCCGGTGCCATCGACCTCGTTGTCATCGACTCCGTGGCCGCTCTCGTCCCCGAGGCCGAGATCAAGGGTGAGATGGGCGACTCCCACGTGGGTCTCCAAGCCCGACTGATGTCGCAGGCGCTTCGCAAGCTCACGGGTGGACTGAACACCACCAAGACCACGGCGATCTTCATCAACCAGTTGCGCGAGAAGATCGGCGTGTTCTTCGGTTCCCCCGAGACCACCGCCGGCGGAAAGGCGCTGAAGTTCTACGCGTCGGTCCGTCTCGACATCCGCCGCATCGAGACCCTGAAGGACGGCACCGAAGCCGTGGGCAACCGCACCCGCGTCAAGGTCGTCAAGAACAAGATGGCTCCGCCCTTCAAGCAGGCCGAGTTCGACATCATCTACGGTGTCGGCATCTCGCGCGAGGGAAGCCTCATCGACTTCGGCGTGGAGCACGGCATCGTCAAGAAATCGGGTGCCTGGTACACCTACGACGGCGAACAGCTGGGACAGGGCAAGGAGAACGCCCGGGGCTTCCTCACCAAGAACCCCGACGTCGCCGCTGAGATCGAGTCGAAGATCAAGACCAAGCTCGGGATCGGAACCCCCGCCGTTGCCGCGGCCCCGACGACCGACGAGCTGGCCGCCCGCCGTCCGGCCTGATGACCGACGACGCACGCCGTCCGGGTCGCCGCTCCACCTCGTCGGAGAGCGACTCGGACGGCTCCGTGCCGGCGGACGACCTCGCGCCCGTGATCCCGTTGTTCGGAGCTCGGACACCGACGCAGCGACCGTCATCCGCGCATCCGGCGGGTCGCACACGATCGGTCGGCGCCGCGTCCGCCTCGTCTCCGTCCGGCGACCGAGCGGCCGGCTTTCCGTCGCGGTGGTCGTCGCCCGACGATGAGCGCGGTGACGCCGCTGCGGAGCGGGCGCGACCAGGCGCGGGTGCGGACGCATCCGAGGAGTCACCCGACGAGATCCGCGATCGCGCCGAGGCGATGCTTCTGCGCAGGCTCCGCGGCCGGTCCCTCTCTCTCGCGGAGGCTCGGACGGCCCTCGGCGGTGTCGAGGGCATGGATGACGTCCTGATCGACGAGGTCCTGGCGAAGTTCGTCGACCTCGGCTACCTCAACGACGAGGCGTTCGCGGAGCAGCTCGCGATGTCGGCGATCGAACGCCGGGGGCAGGGGCGCCGCGCCGTGGTGCAGACTCTCCGCAAACGGGGCATCTCGCGCGAGGTCGCCGACGCCGCCATCGCCGACCTTCCCGACGACGACGCGGAACGTGCGCTCGATTTTGCCCGCTCCAAGGCGCGCAGCGTCGGCGGCAAGGACTACGACGCGAGCCTGCGTCGACTCGCCGGTCAACTCGCGCGCCGGGGGTACTCGTCGTCCGTGTCCCTCGACGCCGCACGGCAGGCCCTCGCCGAGGCGGGGGTGCGGCGAGCGCCGTTCTCCCGGCCCGCACCGTCCAGCGGCGTTCGATTCACTCCGGACGAATAGCCCGGGTCCCTCTCGCCGACGAGTCCGCGGCTCCGGCACGGGGAGGCCCTGATCCGCTACGACGCCGGGCGAACCCCTGCGGCGTGGGGAGGCGTCGATCCGCCACCCCGGCGGGTGGGCGGACCACTGCGGCGCGGGGGAGGCGTCGACCCGCCACCCCGCCCCTTTCCGCACCGGCGCTTAGAATGGCACGCATCATGACCACCCCTGTAGCCACGCCGACGCTCATCGCGCCCTCCGCCGCCGCTCGCACCGCGGACGGACGCGCGCGCACCTACGAGGTGCGGACGTTCGGCTGTCAGATGAACGTGCACGATTCCGAGCGCCTGTCCGGTTCGTTGGAGAGCGCCGGCTACGTCCGCGCGGAGGCCGGTACGGACGCCGACGTCGTCGTGATCAACACGTGCGCGGTCCGCGACAACGCCGCGGGCAAGCTCTACGGCACGCTCGGCCACCTGAAGTCGCGCAAGGATCACCACGACGGCATGCAGATCGCCGTGGGCGGGTGCCTCGCGCAGATGGACAAGGACGTGGTGCAGCAGAAGGCGCCGTGGGTCGACGTCGTCTTCGGCACCCACAACATGGGGTCGCTTCCGGGCATGCTCGAGCGCGCGCGCCACAACGGCGAGGCCGAGCTCGAGATCCTCGAGTCGCTCGAGATCTTCCCCTCGACGCTCCCGACGAAGCGCGACTCGGTCCACAGCGGGTGGGTCTCCATCTCGGTCGGCTGCAACAACACCTGCACGTTCTGCATCGTGCCGAGCCTCCGGGGCAAGGAGAAGGACCGTCGCCCGGGCGACATCCTGAACGAGATCCGTCTCCTCGTCGACGACGGGGCAATCGAGGTCACCCTGCTCGGGCAGAACGTGAACTCCTACGGCGTCGAGTTCGGCGACCGCCTGGCGTTCGGCAAGCTTCTGCGCGCGGCCGGCGAGATCGAGGGTCTGGAGCGCATCCGCTTCACGAGCCCGCACCCTGCGGCCTTCACCGACGATGTCATCGCCGCGATGGCGGAGACGCCGTCCGTGATGCCGCAGCTCCACATGCCGCTGCAGTCCGGCTCGGACCGCATCCTCAAGGCCATGCGCCGCTCGTACCGGAGCGAGCGGTTCCTCGGCATCCTCGACCGCGTTCGCGACCGCATCCCCCACGCCGCGATCACGACAGACATCATCGTCGGCTTCCCCGGCGAGACGGATGCCGATTTCGAAGAGACGATGCGCGTGGTCGAGGCCTCTCGCTTCGCCAGCGCCTTCACGTTCCAGTACTCCATCCGCCAGGGCACTCCCGCCGCGACGATGGAGGACCAGGTGCCCAAGGCCGTGGTCCAGGAACGCTACGAGCGCCTGATCGCGTTGCAGGAGCGCATTTCGCTCGAGGAGAACCAGAAGCAGCTCGGCCGCTCGCTCGAGGTGCTCGTCTCGACGGGTGAGGGCAAGAAGGACGTTGCGACGCGTCGCCTCACCGGCCGCGCGGAGGACAACCGTCTCGTCCACTTCGAGGTGCCCGACGGCTCCGACCTACCGCGTCCGGGTGACGTGGTCTCCGTGGAAGTCACGCACGCCGCGCCGTTCTACCTCCTCGCGGACGCTCCCGCCGGTCAGCCCCTGCGCATCCGTCGGACGCGAGCCGGCGACGCCTGGGACCGTACGCAGGCGGAGTCCTGCGGCGTGCCCGCGCCGGCCGGCGAGGCGGGCGCTCCGCGGGCCGTCTCGCTCGGCCTGCCGACGCTCCGCATCGGCGGGTGACGACCGGCGAGGTCGCCGCGCCGCGGCTGTGGGCGATCGTCGGAGCGACCGGAACCGGGAAGACGGGCCTGTCGCTCGACCTCGCGGAGGCGCTCGCGCGGCGCGGGCGTCCGGCGGAGATCGTCAACGCGGATGCCATGCAGTTGTACCGCGGGATGGACATCGGCACCGCCAAGCTTCCCGAAGCCGAACGGCGCGGCATCCCGCATCACCTGTTCGACGCTCTGGCGGTGACGGAGGAGGCCGCGGTCGCCTGGTACCAGGGGGTCGCGCGCGAGACCGTCGCGCAGGTGCATGCGCGCGGGGCCGACGCGATCCTCGTCGGCGGTTCCGGGCTGTACGTCTCGAGCGTGCTGTGGGATTTCCGCTTCCCCCCGCGTGACCCGGCCGTGCGGGCGGAGCTCGAGCGCGAGCTCGACGACCTCGGTCCGGGCGTCCTCTATGAGCGACTGCGTGCCGCCGACCCGGCGGCGGCGCAGCGTATCGATCCGCGCAACGGCCGACGCGTGGTCCGCGCGCTGGAGGTGCTCGCGCAGGGCGAGGACACCCACGGCGGCGCCCTCCCGGCGGCGCCGGAGCTGTGGCATCCACTCACCTCCGTCGTCGGAACGGGCATCGAGCGCGAGACGCTCGTCGGACTCCTCGACGCGCGGGTCGAGCGCATGTGGGAGCAGGGGCTGCTCGACGAGGTGGCCCAGCTGCGGGCCGAGGGCATCGAGCGGGGAGTGACCGCGGCCCGCGCGATCGGGTACGCGCAAGCATTGGCCGAACTGCGCGGCGAGAGGACGCGCGCGGAGGCGATCGCGGAGACGCAAGCGCTCACGCGCCGGTATGGGCGCCGTCAGGTGTCGTGGTTCCGTCGGTATCCGGACGTGCGGTGGGTCGACGCCCGCTCCGCCCGCGCGGAGGATCTGATCGGGGAGGTCGCGCCGTGACCGTGGACATCCGTGCCTTCGCGATCGAAGACGAAGACGCTGTCGTCGCCCTGTGGGAGGAGGCGCGGCTCACCCGGCCCTGGAACGATCCGCGCGCCGACATCCGCCGCAAGCTCACCGTTCAGCCGGAGCTCTTCCTCGTCGCCGTCGACGGGGGAGTCGTCGTCGGCACCGTCATGGCCGGGTACGACGGCCACCGCGGCTGGCTGTACTACCTCGCTTCGGCCGAGTCGCACCGCGGCCGGGGCGTCGGCCGCGCGCTCGTCGCCGAGGCGGAGCGCCTGCTCGAAGCGCTCGGGTGCCCTAAGGTGCAGCTGATGGTGCGCCCCGACAACGCCGAATGCGGACCCGGGGGATCTCGATCCCACGCTGAATCCGCAGATCGAGCTCCCCCCGGAGGAGCAGGCTCCGGTCAGCGGCTCAGCGAGGAGTGTGCCGGTCGGCAGCATCCCCCTGCTCGATATCACTCTGCCGAGTGGTCGGACGCTCGCCGAGCTGAACGCGTCCAAGGCGAAGATCCCCGCCGATCCGGCGAACGAGGCCCACTCGGTCC
>NZ_BADA01000421.1 GCF_000333395.1 Microbacterium sp. B19 | reverse complement strand
GGATCGCACCGAGGTAGATCCCGGGCACGTCAGACCGCCGCGTGAGCCGGCTCGTTGAGGGGCCCGGCCGTGCGATCGCCGGCCATGCGCTGACCCACGAGCTCCGCCGAGATCAGGCACATCGGCAGACCGATGCCCGGCAGCACCGACGTTCCGGCGTAGTAGAGGTTCGACACCTTCCGCGAGCGGTTCTTCGGACGGAAGATCGCGCTCTGCCCGAGCGTGTGCGCGAGCCCGAGGGAGTTGCCGTGCCACGCGTGCAGGTCGGTCGCGAAGTCCTCCGGGGCGATGGTCTTGCGCACGACGATGCGCTCGGCGAAGTCCGGGATGCCGGCCCACTCGCCGATCTGCGCGATCACGCGGTCGGCCGCGGCCTCGATCCGCGGGTCGCCGGCTCCGTCGACGCCGCCGCGGCCGCTGACCGGGTCGGCGGGCACGGGGACGAGGACGAAGAGGTTCTCGTATCCCGCGGGGGCGACCGAGTCGTCGGACGCGCTCGGCCGGCAGACGTAGATCGACGCGGGGTCGGGGATGCGCTTGTTCTCGCCGAAGATCGCGTCGAAGTTCGTGTGCCAGTCGTCGGTGAACAGCAGCGTGTGGTGGGTGAGCTGCGGCAGCTCTCCCTTGACGCCGAGCAGGAGCAGCAGCGCGCCGGGGCTCGGCACGCGGTCCTTCCACCACTTCTCGGGGTACTGCCGATCGCTCTCTTCGAGGAGCTGCGTCTCCGTGTGGTGGAGGTCGGCGCCCGAGACCACGGCATCCGCCGGCACGATCCGGCCGTCGGCCAGACGAACGCCGCGGGCGATCCCGTCGTCGGTGATGATGGCCTCGACCGGGACGCCGGTCTCGATCCGGACGCCGCGCTCGCGGGCCAGCCGCTCGATGGCCGCGATGATCTCGGTGAATCCGCCGCGCGGGTACAGCACGCCGTCGCCGAGGTCGAGGTGACTCATGAGGTGGTACAGGCTCGGCACCTCGAACGGGGAGCCGCCCAGGAACACCGACGGATACGCGAGGATCTGCTGCAGCCGCGGGTTCGAGAAGTCGCGGGTGACCCGCTTCCACAGCGTCTGCGTGAGGAGTGGGATGAGCGTGGGGAGCCGCTTCACGAGAGCCGGGTCGCGCAGGCCCTGGGTCGAGGAGTACGTGTCGTACAGGAACTTCGACGTCGACAGCTCGTAAGCGTCCTTCGCGGAGTCGAGGTACGCCTCGACCTTGTCGCCCGAGCCCGGCTCGTGCTGCTCGAACAGCGCTCGCACGGCCTCGCGACCCGAGACGACGTCGATGGGCGCGCCCATGCCGGGAGGGCCGTAGACGCGGTACGCCGGGTCGAGGCGCACGAGATCGAGCTGCTCGGCGGCGCTGGTGCCGAGCAGGCGAAAGAAGTGGTCGAACACCTCCGGCATGAGGTACCAGCTCGGGCCGGTGTCGAACCGGAACCCGTCGCTCTCCCACGATCCCGCGCGACCGCCGAGCTGGTCACGCCCCTCGAACAGCTGCACGTCGTGTCCCTGGTCGGCCAGGAGCGCGGCCGTGCCGAGCCCGGCGATGCCTCCTCCGACGACGACGATGCGGTGGGAGGTCATGCGGGGGCCCCTTTCGGTGGGCGTCCGAGGAATGCGCGAGCGGCAAGCGTGACCTTGACGCCGTCCGGGACGCGGACGCGCGGCGCGCCCGCGGGAGTGCGGCGGAGGCGTCGCGACAGCTCGGCGAAGAAGTCGTGCGCCGCGGTGACTGCGCGGCGGCAGTCCGGCGGCAGGAACGGGACGGTCGCGGCCGCGGCGGCGAGGTCGGCGTCGATGCGGTCGAGGACCGCGATGCGGCGCTCGTCGTCGGCGGCCCCGTCGAGGTAGTCGCGGCCGAGGCGCGCGGCGTCGTCGTCGAGGTCGCGGAGGAAGTTCACGTCCTGGAAGGCGGCCCCGAGGCGCCGCGCGCCGTCGACGAGGTCGGGGGCGGGGCGGGCCGGAGCCGACATCCCGGCGTTCAGGAACACCTGGAGGCACATAAGCCCCACGACCTCGGCGGAGCCGTACACGTACGCGTCGTGCGACGCGTCGTCGTGCGCGGTCGTCTCGAGGTCGGTCCGCATGGAGGCGAAGAACGGGGCGATGAGATCGTCGCCGATGCCGCACTCCCGCGCGGTGCGCGCGAACGCGTGCACGACGAGGTTGGCGCTGAAGCCCGAGGCGATGGCATCCCGGACCTCGTTCTCGAGCGCGTCCAGCGTGGCACGTTCCTGGGCGGGGGAGAGTCCGGCGTCGTGCGCGGGTCCGTCGACGATCTCGTCGGCCACACGCACGAGCGCGTAGATGTTGCGCACGTGCGGCCGCGGCCGGGGACCGAGCAGGCGGGCCGCGAGTCCAAAGGAGGTCGAGTACCGGTGGATCACGGCGGCGGCGGCGTCGTCGGCCGTGCGCGAGTAGAGCTCCAGACCCGTCACGGCACGCGTCCCTGCACGGCGTCGACGAGGTCGTAGAGCATCGTCTTGCAGTCGTCGGGGAGAGTGGATGCCGAGACGATCGCGCGCGCCTCGTCGAGGGTGTCGCACACCAGGGCTTCCAGGCGCGCGCGGGCGCCCGACTCGCTCAGCGCGCTCTGCGCGGCTCGGATCGCGACCGGACCCGTGTGCGCGAGCGCGAGCGCCTCGCTGACCTCGGGCCACGACTCGGTTTCGCGGGCCAACACGATGAGGTGGGTCTTCTTCGCCTCGCGGAGGTCGCTGCCCTCGCCCTTGCCCGACTGCTCGGCGGAGCCGAACGCGCCGATGAGGTCGTCGACGAGTTGATACGCGAGGCCGAGGCGCTGTCCGAAGCGCTCCAGTGCGGCCCGCACGGGACCGTCCGCACCGGCGAGGACCGCTCCGGCCTCCAGCGGGGCGGAGAAGGAATAGACCGCGGTCTTGTCGTGGGTCGTGCGAAGGATCGTCTCCGCGTCGACCTCTCCGGCGGACACGGCGTTCTCCACGTCGGCGAGCTCTCCCGCGGCGGAGATGAGCACCGCGTCCTCCACCAGGCGCAGCAGGTCGCTGCGCACGCCCGTCGGGAGGTCCGCGAGGGCGACGAGTCGGCTCGCCTCGTGCAGCAGCAGGTCGCCGGCGAGGATGCCGGCTGCATCTCCGAGGAGCGCCGCGCCCGTGGCATCCGCGCCCTGATCGAGACCGCGGGCGCGGAATTCCCCGGCGACGTTGGCGACGCCGCGACGTTCGAGGTCGTGATCGATGACGTCGTCGTGCACCACGAAGGCGGTGTGCAGCAGCTCGAACGCCGCGGCCACCTGGTAGAGCGCCGGCCGCTGGGCGTCATCGCCCCGCAGCGTGTCGAACGCGGCCACCACGAGCAGCGGGCGGAACCGCTTCCCGCCTTCCGCGGCCCGGGCGATGGCGGATGCCAGGGCCCGGGCGCCGTCGCCGTGCTCGCGCAGGCGGCGGGTGAGGCGGGCCACGACCGCGTGGATCGCGGCGTCGATCTCGGCCCGGGCGGTGGGGGTCGTGGAGAGAGCGATCATGAGGCCGCCCGGATGGCCGGGGGTGGCGAGAAGAGGTGGAGCTGCTGCGCCTGCAGGACGAGCCACGGGCTGAATGCCCACGGCGTCGCCTCGAGGGAGGCCGCGAGCTCCGCGGGGTCGACCCAGCGTGCTTCGGCGACCTCGGCCGGGTTCAGCCGCGGTTCCTCATCGGTGCGCGCCACGTAGACGGGGCAGATCTCGTGCTCGACGATGCCGCTGGCATCCACGGCCCGATAACGGAAGAGCGGGAGGGCGAGTTCGACGTCCCGGATGGTGAGGCCGACCTCGAACGCCGCGCGGCGGTGGACGGCCTGCAGGACCGGTTCGGCGGGCGCGGGGTGGCCGCAAAACGAATTCGTCCAGACCCCGGGCCACGTCTTCTTGTCCAATGCACGGCGCGTCACGAGCACCTGACCGTCCGCATTCACGACGTGGCAGGAGAATGCCAGGTGGAGTGCCGTGTCGGTGCCGTGGACGCTCGCCTTCGGGGCGGTGCCGATCTCGTTGCCCCAGTCGTCCAGGAGGACGACGTACTCGGTCTCGCTCATCGTGCCTCCAGTTTGCTAGTTTAGCTAGCGATGTGAGCCGACTATACCCAGAGCGTAATGGAGGTGTCCACCGTGTCCGTCGTCGACGAGTTCCGTGCTAATCGACCCGGCGTGGTGCGAGCACTGGAGTCCGTCCGCGCGCTCAGTGATGCCCTCGATCGCATGAACAGCGAGATGAAGGGCGACATGGACATGAACGCCAGCGACCTCGCGACGCTGCGCATGCTGATCATCCGCGAGCAGCGGGGCGAAATGGTCAGTCCCCACGATGTCGCTTCGCACCTGCGCATCTCGACCGCGTCGACGACGAAGCTGCTCGACCGCCTCGAGACGTCGGGACACCTCGTGCGTCGGCCGCATCCGTCGGATGGGCGGGCGCGCGTGGTCGTGCTCACGCCGAAGTCGCGCACCGAGTTCTTCCGTCACTTCGGCCACCACCTGAGTGCGATGGTCGCGGTGGCCGAGACCTTCTCCGACCAGCAGTTGAAGACGATCACCGCGTTCGTCGACGGCGTGAGCGACGCGATCAGCGCGTCCGATTGAGAGCACCGCGCGCGACGCGGAGCCCCACGTCGTCGAACGCCGAGCGCGGGCTCGCGCCGCGACGGGCCGATGCCCGCACGATCGCGCGCGCGTCGCTCCAGCTGCCCCCGCGGAACGCCCGGGCGTCGCTCGTGTCGGGGGCGAAGAGATCCCAGCACCATTCCGAGACGTTGCCGAGCATGTCGAACAGCCCGTGCAGGTTGGGGAGCCTCCCGCCCACCTCGGTCGGGCCGCGCAGCCCGTCCTCCGCCGTCCACGCGATCTCGGCGATCGGACCGTACGTGGAGCCGGTCGCTCCGGCCCGGCAGGCGTACTCCCACTCGTCCTCGGTCGGCAGCCGGAATCCGTCGGCTTCGGTGTCCCAGTCCACGACCTCGCCGTCGTAGGAGTACACGGGATCGCGCCCCTCCCACTCGCTGAGCGCGTTGCAGAACCGCACGGCCCGAAGCCAGCTCACCTGCACCGCCGGGCGCCGCGGATTCTGCGCGGTGATCCCGAGGATCTCCGCCATCTGCTCCTCGGTGACGGGGTAAACGCCGAGGTCGAACGCCTCCACCGTGATCTCGCGGCGGTCCGCCCCGCGCTGGTCGCCGCGCAGCACGGTCCCGCCCGGGATCCGCGTCATCTCCACGTCGCTCATCGCAGCTCCAGCATCCACAGGTCCGCCTCGCCGGTGAGGAAGAGGCGTCGCTCCTCGGCGTCGAAGGCGCAGTTGCTCACAACGTGCGGAGTCGGGATCACGCCGAGGCGGGTTCCGGTGTCATCGACGACGACCACTCCGGCGTCGCTGCTGATCCCGCTGGCTCGGGAGCAGCGTGCTGCTGGCTGTCGCGGGGCTCGCGCTGCCGTTCGTCGCCGACAGCCTCGTGGCCCTGGTGGTCGCCGCGGTGGTCGGGGCGCTCATCGGACCGGTGCTCGTCGCGGGCTTCGCCCTCGTCGAGTCGCGGGCGGATCGCGACCGCGTCACGGAACTCCTCGCGTACCCGTCGCTGG
>NZ_BADA01000422.1 GCF_000333395.1 Microbacterium sp. B19 | reverse complement strand
ATCCCCTCGGCGGCGATCCGCACGACCGACGGAACCGTGCGCGGCTCCACGCCGAGCACGGCGACACCGGCGGCGAGCACCGCCGCCCCCGCGGCGGCCCCGAGCGCGACGAGGAACCCGGAGGGGGTGGCATCCGGGGCGAGGACGAACGCCAGCGCCCACCCCACCGCCGCACCCGGGACGGCGGCGAGGAGCATCTGCCCGCCCGCGATACCCGCCGTCCGCGCCCGGCTCAACCCACGGGCCGACAGCAGGACGCGCTCGGATCGGCGCCGGCGCTCGGCTGTGGCGACCGCGACCGCGCTCACGAGGACGGCGGCACCCCACGGGGCCGAGACGAGCACCGCGGTGAGGGTCTCGAGCGCGCCTTGCTGCGCCTGCAGGTCGTGCAGCAGGGCCGAGAGCCGGGTCGAGACCGTGACGGGAAATCCGTTGGGGAGGGTGGCGCCCTGCGCGGAGGCCTTGTCGGCGGCGCGCGCGAGAGCGGACTCGTCGACGGCCGCGACGGACCCGCCTTCGACGGGGAACGAGGCGATCAGCTGGACGCGGGCGAGGGCTCCCGCGAGCGCGGGGACGGACCCCGGGTCGACGTAGGCGCCGCCGGTGAGCAGGTCGTCGGTCGCGTTCACACGCTCCGACGTGGGCCGGGCGAACACCCCCTGTGTCGCGGGAAGCTTCCGATCGGAGTCGAC
>NZ_BADA01000423.1 GCF_000333395.1 Microbacterium sp. B19 | reverse complement strand
CGACTTCGGCCACTCGCCCGACGCCTTCGAGAAGACGCTGGCCGCGGTGCGGCGCGTCACCCCCGGCCGCGTCGTGATGCTCTTCGGTGCCGACGGCGACCGCGACGCGACGAAGCGCCACGACATGGGGCGCACCGCCGTCGAGGGCAGCGACATCCTCATCGTCACCGACCACCACCCCCGGCACGAGAATCCGGATGCCATCCGCCAGGTTCTCGTGGAAGGGGCGCGCCGCGCGCGACCCGACGCCGAGATCCACGAGTTCACGCCGCCCGAGCGCGCGATCCTCGAGGCCGTGAAGCTCGTCGGGGAGGGGGACGCGATCCTGTGGGCCGGCCCCGGACACCAGGACTACCGCGACATCCGCGGGGTGCGCACGCCGTACTCGGCCCGGGAGCTCTCGCGCCGCGCCCTGCTCGCCGCCGGCTGGCCCGTGCCCGACCCGCAGTGGCCGGTCCCCTACCCTGCCGACCGCACCCCGTCGTCCGACCCCGAGCGCCCCGTCGACTTCCCCGCCTGATCGCGCGGGCACCGCGCGCGATGCGCGTCTCGGTACACAACGAAGGAAATCCGAGCTTCGGGGGCCGATGGGCCGCGCCGACCGGGAGGCGGCGCGGGATTTTCCTTCGTTGTGTACCGGTACCGGTCGACGACCGACGCCGGCAGACGCGAGCAGCCCGTCGCTCAGAGCGCGGCGATCACCGCATCGGCTGTCCGGCGCGCCCACGCCTCAGCGTCGGCGAGGGATTCGCGGGTGAGGCCGGCGGGGGCGTCGTGGCGTTCCACGACGCGCTCGATGACCTCGACGATGCCGAGGAAGCTCAGCCGCCCCTCGTGGAAGGCATCCACCGCCTGCTCGTTGGCGGCGTTGAACACGGCGGGGTAGGTGCCCCCGGCCCCGCCGACGCGCTTGGCAAGGGCGACGGACCCGAACGCCTCCTCGTCGAGCGGCTCGAACGTCCACTGCGACGCGGTCGTCCAGTCCAGCGGCACCCCGACGCCCGAGATGCGGTGGGGCCAGTCCAGCCCGAGGGAGATGGGCAGTCGCATGTCGGGCGGCGAAGCCTGCGCGATCGTGGAGCCGTCGAGGAATTCGACCATCGAGTGCACGATCGACTGCGGGTGCACCACGACGTCGATGCGCTCGTACGGCACGTCGAACAGCAGGTGCGCCTCGATGACCTCGAGCCCCTTGTTCACCAGCGTCGCGGAGTTCGTGGTGACGACGCGGCCCATGTCCCACGTCGGGTGAGCGAGCGCCTGCGCGGGTGTGACTTCGCCGAGCTCGGCGCGCGAGCGACCCCGGAAGGGACCCCCGGATGCCGTGAGCACCAGGCGTCGCACCTCTTCGGGTTCGCCCGAGCGCAGCGCCTGCGCGATCGCGGAGTGCTCGGAATCGACCGGGACGATCTGACCGGGAGCAGCCAGCCGCGTGACGAGGTCACCGCCGACGATCAGGGATTCCTTGTTCGCCAGGGCGAGGGTACGGCCCTCCTCGAGCGCCGCGAGCGTGGGGCCGAGCCCGACCGACCCCGTGATGCCGTTGAGCACGACGTCGGCGGGGATGTCGCGCACGAGCCGTTCGGCCTCGGCGGCGCCGAGCGCCACGTCGTCGACGCCGAACTCCGCCGCCTGCGCCGCGACGCCCACGCGGTCGGTACCGGCGGCGAGGCCGACGACCTCGAACCGGTCGGGGTTGGCGCGGATGACGTCGAGCGCCTGCGTGCCGATCGAACCGGTGGAACCGAGGATGACGACGCGACGCATCGGATCAGACTACTGACCGGACGCGTCCGCGTGCTGGACTCCGAGGATGTCGACGACGAACACCAGCGGCGCGTTCGGGGACGGCACTGCTTACCCCCGACCTCGCTCGCCACCTGGCGGGGCCGGACCGTCAGCGAAGAGCCATGCCTCCTACGCGGTGCACTCCTCGCCTGATACCGTCCGATATGACGTTGTTGTCGTCGATTCGGCTGTGGGGGACCGTGAAGGAAATCTTGGCGAGGCGCCTGTTAGACACCGTGGTTTACGGGGACTCGGACGATGGAAGACCATCTACCGAGGAAGTCGCGGTCGAAACCGTGCAACTAACTCGTTTGGCGGCACTCAAGTACGACGAATACGAGGGGTTCAGCCCCGCGGTCAAGTTTCTCGAGTCACTTGCGACCTGGTTGAGTCAGCTCGACCCGTCGGACCGACGAATCGCGCTCCGATTCATCAACGAGAGATTGCTGTTCGTCTCTGCTGCTGAGATGGATCACTTAGTGGGAACTATATATCCGGACCGGCTCCGGCCATACTTCATCAGGAAGACTGCCGAGGTGCTTGGTGTCAGTCCCACGCAAGTGCGACGCATAACCTCATCAGTGGAGTTTCAGGAACTGCACCGGCGAACGCTCATCATGGGTATGAGTGACGGTGCGCG
>NZ_BADA01000424.1 GCF_000333395.1 Microbacterium sp. B19 | reverse complement strand
TCGCGCTGCCGGACTCGGCGGCCGCGGTGATGCGGCGCGCCATGCCGCTGAAGATGAGCCCGTGGAAGGGCAGCACCGACAGCCAGTACAGGCGCCCCGCGAGACCCGTCGGGAAGAACAGCGCCCGCTGGTCGAAACGCGCTCCGTCGCCGTCGGGGCTCGCCCGCAGCTCGAGCCACGCCCCACCGGGCACCTTCATCTCGGCCCGGAGCCGGAGGAGGTGTCCGGGCTCGATCGCCTCGACGCGCCAGAAGTCCAGCGCGTCGCCGACCGTCACGACGCTCCGACTGCGGCGGCCGCGGGCGAGACCCACGCCGCCGACGAGCCGGTCCATCCACCCGCGGATGGCCCACAGCAGCGGCGAGGAGTACCAGCCGTTCTCGCCGCCGATGCCCTCGATCACCGACCACAGCTGCGCGGGACTCGCGCTCGTGCGCATGGTCCGCTCGTCGGTGTACACCAGGCGGCCGGCCCAGTCGGGGTCGCTCGGCAGCGGGTCGCTCGGGGCGCCGGAGACCTCGGCGTCCTGCCAGCTCGTCTCGATCGCGTCGTCGTTCACGCGCCCGAGCGCGCGCCGCACGGCCTCGCGGTACGGCATCAATCCCTCCTCGGGGCGCGGCACGAGGTCGTCGATCGCGCGGTCCTTCACGACGCAGTCGTTCTGCAGCGACTCCACGAGCGGCCGCGCGATCGACTTCGGGATCGGCGTGACGAGGTTGACCCAGTGCGAGGCCAGGCGCGGCGTCAGCACCGGCAACGACGCGATGGCCCGCTGGTGGAGCCCCGCCTCGAGCGCATAGCCGTTCATCATCTGCCCGTAACGCAGCACGTCGGGTCCGCCGATGTCGACGGCACGGTTCACGTTCGGGGCGACGCGCGCGGCCCCGAGGAGGTAGTGCAGCACGTCGCGCACGGCGATCGGCTGGATGCGGTTGCGCACCCACTTCGGCGCGGGCATGTACGGCAGCACGTCGGTGAGGTGCCGCACCATCTCGAACGACGCCGACCCCGAACCGATCACGACACCGGCCTGGAGCACGAGCGTCGGCACGCCGCTCGCGAGCAGGATCTCGCCCACCTCCACGCGCGACCGCAGGTGTGCGGAGAGCGGTGCGTCGTCGGGGTGCAGCCCGCCGAGGTAGACGATGCGGGAGACGGATGCCGCGGCCGCGGCGTCGGCGACCGTGCGGGCCGCGCGACGGTCGGTGTCCTCGAAGTCGCGCCCACCGCCCATGGAGTGGATCAAGTAATAGAGCACGTCGACGCCGTCGACGGCGCGTGCCACAGCCGCCGCGTCGGTGGCGTCGCCCTCGACCGCGTCGACGTCGTGGCCCCACGGGAACGCCTCGACGCGGCGCGCATCGCGCGCGAGCACCCGCACGCGGTAGCCGGCAGAGATCAGCCGGGGCACGAGGCGGCCGCCGAGGTAGCCGGTGGCGCCGAGGACGAGGGCGCGCGGCGCGGACCCGTCGGGACGGGGCTGCGCGACGAGCGCGGGTTCACGACCGGTGGGGGCGGACAACTCGCTCATGCCGAAAAGGTACGCCCGGCCCCCGACATCACGGGGGGCTTGACGCCAAGGTCCCTGCCGTCTCGCGTGAGTTGCCAGGATTTGTCGCCGCAACCGCGCCGGAGGCGACAAATGCTGGCGACTCACGCAGAGATAGTGTGAGAGACGTGGTGACCGCGTGGGTGCGACGCGTGCTCGTCGTGGAGGATCAGCCCGCGATGCGTGCGCTGCTGTGCGACATGCTGGTCCACCGCGGATTCGACGTCACCGGCGCGGCCGACGCCGCCGAGGCGACCGCACTGTTCGCCGCGACCGACCCCGACGTGCTGCTCACCGACATCGACCTCGGCTCGCGTCCCTCGGGCGTGGAGCTGGCCACGATGCTCACCGGACTCGCCCCGCACCTCGCGGTCGTGTTCCTCAGCAGCTTTCCCGCAGGCGTTCGCGCGTCGGGGCACCCCGGACCGCGCGGAGCGGTGTTCGTGTCGAAGCTCGACGTCAGCTCGGCGGAGGTCGTGGTGGATGCCATCGAGGCGGCGCTGCGCACGACCACTCCCCCGGCTCCCGCGGCGCCGGTGCGCGTCTCGCCGCTCGCCGCCCTGACACGCCGTCAGATCGAGATCCTCGCGCTCGTCGCCCGAGGCTGGTCCAACGAGCAGATCGCCCACGAGCGCGGCACGACGACCCGAGCCGTCGAGCGCGCGGTGAGCCGCATCTTCGCCCGCCTCGACCTCGGCGCGGCGACCGGGACGAACCCGCGCGTGCGGGCGAGCGCGCTGTACCTCGCCGAATTCGGCCCCGTCGCGTGAGGACGCCGCTCAGGGCGGTGCGCCGCGCCGTCGGCGGCGGACGCTTCGTCACGCGGTGGACGTTCGTCGCGATCGCGGCGATGTCCCTCACCGTGCTCACCCCGCTGCCCGCGGAACTCTCCGGCGGCGAACGCGCGCTCGTGGCGACGGCGACGGCCGCCGTGTTCGCGCTCGCGTGGGGTGTCGTCGCCGTCGCCGAGCGCGCCTCCCGGCGCCCCGGCGTCCGCGCGACGATCGTCGTCGGCGCGCTCGTGCTCACCGCGCTCGCCCGACCCGCTCTGCAGGACGCGATCTCACGGCTGGCGGGTCTCGCCGTCGCGCCCGCGGACGAACTGCCGCTCCGCGCCGCGACCAACCTCGTCGCCTGGGCGATCACGCTGATCGGCACCGCGGCACTGGTCGACGTCGCCCGGTCGACGCGCGAGACGAACACGCTGCTGGCCCAGGTCCTCGCGCAGTGGAACGGGAGCGCGGAGCGCGTCCGCGGCTACACCGCGAACGCCCGCGCCGCGATCCGCGCCGCCGCCGACGCTCTCGAAACCGCGCGCCCCGAAACGGTCGACGACGTGCGGGAGCTGGCATCCACTCTTCGCGTGCACGCGCGCGACCTGGCCGACCGTGCCGCGGCTCCCCCGTCCCTCGACGTCGAGGATGCCGCCCCACCGCCACACGCACGCACGCGCTCCGCGTTCCGCCTGCCGCCGATCGGCATGTCCGCGATGCTCTACGGTCTCGCCGTCCTTCCGTACGCGCTGCGCAGCGTCCCGCCGGTCGCGCTCGTGCTCGGGCTCGTGGCCGGTCTGCTGTGCGGAACCGTCGCCGACCTCCTCTCGCGGCTGCGCCCGCTCGCCCGGCGGCCGCGCGCGCGTGGCGGGGTGTTCGCCGCCTCATCCGTCCTCGTCGGCACCGTCCTCGCCGCGATCGCCGCCGCCCAGGGGGTGCCGCTGCCGTTCGCGGCCGTGCCGATCCTCGCGTATCCCGCGCTCGCGCTCGCCCTCGCGCGCGGGCGGGCCGCGATGCACGGCCTGGGCGTCGAGCGTCGGCGCCTCTCGAGCGCGATCGCCGCCCGCGGACGTGCCGACGACCTCGGGACGCGCCGCGTCCGCGCGGGCCTCCACCGCGCGGCCGACCTCGTGCACGGGGACGCCCAGGGCGCCGCCGTGCATTTCGTTCTGCGGCATCCGGATGCCACGCCCGCCGAGGTCGCGTCGTTCCGGGCGGGGCTGACGCCCCTCGCGGACGCCGTGCGCGGCGTGCTCGACGACCCGGAGCCGACGGCCGAGACGGTGTCGCTCACGCCGCTGCTCGGGACGTGGGGCGTCGCGATGCCCGTCGACGCCGACGTCGCCGCCGACGCGGACGCTCTGCTCCGGAACGATGCGGCGCTCGCGCGCGACGTGGTCGACGTCGTGGCCGAGGGGCTGCTCAACGCCGCGAAACACGCACGCCGCCGGGCCGCGCGCGTGGACGTGCACCTCCTCGCGACCGCCGCGGGGCCGCGCCTGCGGGTCCGCGTGATCTCACCCGGCGCACCGGCCGCGGGAGCGCACCTGCGCGCCGGCTCGCGTGCCGACCGCCTCGGGGCCCGTCTCACGGCGCAGGGCGACGACACCGTGCTCGAGGCCCTCTTCCTCGTGGCCGACGCGCCCGGTTCTGTCGTGTCGACCGAACATTCCGCCGGAGGCTCGGAGCGCCACGCGTAGCGTCGGCGCCGATGTCCGAACTCTCCACACTCCTGCCCCTCGCCGTCGGCATGGCGATCTCGCCCCTGCCGATCGTCGCCGTCGCCGCGATCCTGTTGTCCACGCGCGGGCGCGCCGCAGCACCCGCGTACACCGGCGCGTTCCTCGCCGTGACCCTCGCGGTCATCGCCGTCGGTGCCGCGACGTCCGCGGGCGCCTCCGCCGCCTCGCACGGCAGCGGCGGCAAGATCGTCGTCCTGATCCTCACGGCCCTGCTGACGGTCGGCTTCGCCGCCTTCGCGGTGGTCAGCTGGCTCGGTCGACCGAAGCCCGGGACCCCGCCGGCGACCCCGAGCTGGCTCGCCGCGGTGGATGCCATCACCCCGGCCCGCGCGGCCGGTCTGGGGCTCATCATGGCGGCGACCAACAGCAAGAACCTTCCGCTCGAACTGAAGGGCGGCGCGGTGCTCGGCACGGCGCACCTCCCCGTCGCGGTGACGGTGCTGCTGTGCGTCGCGCTGGCCGTCGCGGGTTCGCTGACGCTCGTCGTCCCGACGATCCTCGGTGCGACGGGCCTGCCGCCGGTGGTCGCCGCGTTGCGCCGTCTCAAGGACGAGATGATCGCGCACAATGCCGTCATCATGACCGTTCTCTTCGCCGTCCTCGCCGCGTCCGAAGCGTCCCACCTGATCCACCAGCTCACCGCGTGAGGTCTCCCATGAACACCCTTCTCGTCGCCGCCCCCGCCGGGACCTTCCACGGCGTGCTCGACCGCTCCGTCCGCTCGTGGCGCGGCATCCGCTTCGCTCTTCCGCCATCCGGCGAGCGCCGCTGGCGCGACCCGCTCCCCGCGCCCGATGCTGACGGAGAAGTGGATGCCACGGCCTTCGGCCCCGTCTGCCCCCAGCCGCTGAACCCCGCCGTGCCGCTCGGCGACGGTGCCGTGGAGGACGAGGACTGCCTCTCACTGAACGTCTGGGCGCCCGAGACGGACGCCGACGCCCCGCGGCCGGTCATGGTGTGGCTGCACGGCGGCGCGTACACGTTCGGATCGTCGAGCCAGCCGCTGTACGACGCGACCTCGATGGTGGCCGCGGGCGACGTGATCGTGGTGACGGTGAACTACCGCCTGGGTGCGCTCGGGTTCCTCGACCTGACGGGCGCCGTGCCCGACGGCGGCTTCGACGGCAACCTCGCACTCAAGGACGTGCTGCTCGCGCTCCGTTGGGTGCAGCGCAATGTCGCGGCGTTCGGCGGCGATCCCGACCGGGTGACGGTGTTCGGCGAGTCCGCGGGCGGGGGCCTGGTGACGACCCTCCTCGCGGTCCCGTCGGCGCGCGGACTGTTCCACCGCGCGATCGCGCAGTCGTCCCCGGCATCCAGTGTCTACGGCACGGCGCGGGCGGAGAAGGTCGCGCGGAGCTTCCTGACGAAGCTCGGCGTCGACGCCCCCGACGCCCTTCGCGCCGCGCCCGTGGACGCCGTCGTCGCCGCGGGCAAGGCCGTGTACGACGAGGTCCCCCTCTCCGACCCCGGCACGCTCGCGTTCGCGCCGGTCGTCGACGGCGACCTGCTCCCCGAAGCGCCGATCACGGTGCTGCGCGAGGGGCGTGGCATCCCGGTTCCGCTGATGATCGGCACGAACAAGGACGAGGCGTCGCTGTTCTCGTTCATGAAGTCGCCGCTCATCCCCATCACCGGCGACCGCATCGACCAG
>NZ_BADA01000425.1 GCF_000333395.1 Microbacterium sp. B19 | reverse complement strand
CGGGCGACTCCCACGGGCGGCCGCGGACGACCACCAGGTCGGCGGCGAAGCCCTCGGCGATGCGACCGAGATC
>NZ_BADA01000426.1 GCF_000333395.1 Microbacterium sp. B19 | reverse complement strand
GTTCCTCATGGAGCCGGTGACGGCGGTCGCCGTCGTGTTCGACGAGGGGTGGGTGCTCGTCGACGGCGGGTTCGACCCGGCGCGCATCCGCGACCGCGCCACGCGCACGGCATCCTTCGACTACGAGAACTACACGCCGATCGTCCCGCCCGGCGACCCGCTGGTCGACCAGATCGCCGAGGCCGGGCTCGACCTCGGCGATCTCGCGGCGGCGCTGCTCACGCACTCGCACTTCGACCACACGGGTGCCGCGCGCCTGCTTGCCCCCGACCAGCCGCTGCTGCTGCAGCGCCGCGAGTGGCAGCACGTCAACGAGACGACCGACGCTCGCGGGAACTTCCTGTTCCGCGCCGACCTCGACCGCGACGGCCTCACCCTCGGCCTCCTCGACGGCGATACGCCGCTCGCGGCGGGTCTGAACGCGATCGACACGTCCGGGCACACCCCGGGGCACCAGTCCTTCGCGGTGGAGCTGCCCGAGGGCACCGTCGTCCTGGCCGGAGACGCCGCGGACCTGCTCGACAACATCGAGCGCGAGGTCCGCTGCGGTTCGACGGTGGGACCCGAGGGCCCCGCGCTCGCCGACCGCGCGATCGCACGCCTGGCTTCCCTGCACAAGGCCCCGTCGTCCGAGGTCTGGCCCGCCCACGACCCCGACTTCCCGGTCTGGTCCGCGATCGTCCGCTCCCGCTGACCCCGCGTCGCCGGTGCCCCGCGTCGCCGGTGCCCCGCGGCCGCCGCGTCGCCGCGTCCCCGGCTTCCCGGGTTTGGGGCGCGTCTCTCGTTTCGGGGCGTGCGAATCGCGCCCCGGAACGAGGATCGCGCCCCAAAACCGGGGGCGCCCACGCGAGTACCGTGGCAGCGTGGACCTCAACGCCGACCTGGGAGAGACCGTCGACGGGATGCCGACCGCCGACGACGAAGCGATGTTCGCGCTCGTGAGCAGCGCGTCGGTCGCGTGCGGCGGGCACGCGGGCGACGACGCCTCGATGCGCGCCTCGGTCGAACGGGCCGCCCGCTTCGGCGTCGCGATCGGCGCCCACCCGTCGTACGAGGACCGCGCGAACTTCGGCCGCATCCGCCGCGACCCGCCCCCGGGCGAGCTGCGCGCGAGCGTCGCCCGACAGCTCGACGCCCTCGAGGCCGCCGGTGCCGACCTCCGGTACGTGAAACCGCACGGCGCGCTGTACCACGCGGTCTCCGCCGACCCGGTGCAGGCCGCCGCGGTCGTCGCCGCGATCGCCGACCACTCCGCCCGCCTCGGCCGACCGCTGCCCGTGCTCGGTCTCCCGGGCGCCATCGTCGAGGCCGCGGCATCCGCGGGACTCCCGTTCGTGCACGAGGCGTTCCTCGACCGCGGATACACCGCGCGCGGCGGCCTCGTGCCCCGCGACCAGCCGGGGGCGCTCATCGACGACCCCGTCCGCGTCGCCGACCGCGCGTTGCGCCTCGCCATCGAGGGGACGGTGGATGCCATCGACGGCACGACCCTGACCGTGGATGCCGCTTCCCTGTGCCTGCACGGAGACACCCCCGCCGCGGTCGCGATGGCCCGGGCGGTGCGCGCCGCGCTCGACGACGCAGGGATAGAGGTACGCGCGCCGTGGTGACCCTGCGGCCGATGGGGGAGCGGGCGCTGCTGGCCGAGGTCGACGACCTCTCCGGGGTTCTGCAGCTCCACGCCGCGCTCGCCGCGCACCCGCCCGCCGGGATCGACGACCTCGTCCCGGCCGCCCGCACCGTGCTCGTCGCCTTCGATCCGGCGCGCATCGCCCCCGCCACGGTCCGCGCGTGGGTGCTCTCGGCCGCCACCTCGGCCCCGGATGCCGTGCCGCCCGGGGCGCTCGTCGAGATCCCCGTCCGGTACGACGGCGCCGACCTCGACGACACGGCCGCTCTCCTCGGCATCCGTCCCGCGGAGCTCATCGCCCGCCACACCGCCGCGCCCTGGCGCGTGGCCTTCACCGGGTTCGCGCCCGGGTTCGCGTACCTCGTGAGCGACGCGTGGCCCCACGACGTCCCGCGGCTCCCGCGACCGCGCACGCGCGTGCCCGCGGGGTCGGTCGGCCTCGCGGGCGAGTTCACCGGCGCGTATCCCCGCGAGACCCCGGGCGGCTGGCGCCTCATCGGCACGACCGACGCGCTGCTCTTCGCCCCCGACTCCGCCGACCCGGTGCTCCTCACCCCCGGAGCCCGCGTCCGGTTCGTGCCCTCGCGCTCGCACGTCTCCGCGCCCGGAGCACCCACGGAGGGAGGAGATTCGGTGAGGGGAGGACCGGATGCCGCGGCGGCATCCTCCGCTCCCGGGATCTCCTCCCCTCCCTTGCCGCACGCGGGTCGCCCCTCCCTCCGCGTCCTCGCCCCCGGCGCCTTCGCGACCGTGCAGGACCTCGGCCGCCCCGGCCGCGCCGCGCTCGGCGTCGCCCGCTCCGGCGCGCTCGACCGCGCGGCCCTCCGCGTCGCCAACCGGCTCGTCGGCAACGACCCCTCCGCCGCGGGCGTCGAGATCGTGCTCGGCGGGTTCCGCGCCGTCGCCGAACGCGACACGTGGGTCGCCGTCACGGGCGCGCTCGCCGATCTGCGCCTCGACGGGAGGGCGATGGATGCCTTCACCCCCGTGTTCCTTCCCGCCGGTGCCGAGCTGTCGATCGGTATCGCCCGCGCGGGCGCCCGGTTCGTGCTCGCGGTGCGCGGCGGGGTCGTGGCGCCGGAGGCGCTGGGGTCGCGCTCGACCGACGTGCTCGCGTCGTTCGGACCGCCCGCGCTGCGCGCCGGGGACGTGCTGCACGCGGGCGAGCCGCGCGACCTGATCCCCGTCGTGGACTTCTTCCCGTGGTCGGTGCCGGGGTCGACGGTGGAGGTCGATGTCGCGCCCGGACCGCGCGCCGATTGGTTCACCCCGGCCGCGCGCCAGACCCTGCGGGACGCGACCTGGACGGTCTCGAGCGACGCCGACCGGGTCGGCATCCGTCTCGACGGTCCGGAGCTGGAGCGGGTGCGGCAGGGCGAACTGCCGAGCGAGGGCATGCGCCCCGGCGCGCTCCAGGTGCCGCCGCACGGGCGTCCGGTCGTCCTGCTCGCCGACGGTCCCGTGACCGGCGGGTACCCCGTGATCGCGGTGGTGACGGATGCCACGCTCGACCGTCTCGCGCAGGTGCGGCCCGGTGATCGCGTGCGATTCCGCGGGTCTCGCTAGGGTCGGAGGCGGGAATCCCGGGGGAGCGCTCGCGGTTATACCGCAGGTACGCAAAGTCGTCAAGAATTCGACTGGACACGGCGCGTCCTCCCGCGTATGCTTGGACTTTGCGCTCCTCGATTCCCCCTGCCCTCATATGGTGGTCGGCTGAGCCTGCCCGTCCCCGCTTCACCGCGGTGTGCGACTCGCAGGTTATCGGGGCAGGAACGCACTCCACCTGACGACAAGGAATCACGAGCCCCTCGCCCGGGCTTCTGGAGGTTATTCCCTTGGCTGCTGCGAGCAACGCATCCACCACCACCCCGAAGAGCGGACGCGGCGCATCCCGCCTCTCGTTCGCGAAGATCTCCGACAAGCTGACCGTTCCCGATCTGCTCGCGCTGCAGACCGAGTCGTTCGACTGGCTGGTCGGTAACGAAGCATGGAAGGCGCGCGTCGCCGAGGCGCAGGCCGCCGGCCGCACCGACGTGCCCGAGATCAGCGGCCTCGAGGAGATCTTCGAGGAGATCTCTCCGATCGAGGACCTGAGCGAGACCATGCAGCTCTCGTTCACGAACCCGTACCTCGAGCCCGAGAAGTACTCGATCGAGGAGTGCAAGGAGCGCGGCAAGACCTACGCCGCCCCGCTGTACGTCGAGGCCGAGTTCATGAACCACCAGACCGGTGAGATCAAGACCCAGACGGTCTTCATGGGCGATTTCCCGCTCCAGACCGACAAGGGCACGTTCATCATCAACGGCACCGAGCGTGTCGTCGTGTCGCAGCTGGTGCGTTCGCCCGGTGTCTACTTCGACAAGACGCCCGACAAGACCTCCGACAAGGACATCGTGTCCGCTCGCGTGATCCCCTCGCGCGGTGCCTGGCTCGAGTTCGAGATCGACAAGCGCGACCAGGTCGGCGTGCGCATCGACCGCAAGCGCAAGCAGTCCGTCACCGTGTTCCTCAAGGCCCTCGGCCTCACGAGCGAGGACATCCTCGCCGAGTTCGCCGGCTTCGACTCCATCGAGGAGACGCTGTCGAAGGACACGATCCTCACCAAGGAAGACGCGCTCCGCGACATCTACCGCAAGCTCCGTCCGGGCGAGCAGGTCGCCGCTGAGGCCGCCCGCGCGCTGCTGGACAACTTCTACTTCAACCCGAAGCGCTACGACCTCGCTAAGGTGGGTCGCTACAAGATCAACCAGAAGCTCGGTCTCGACCAGCCGCTGTCCGACTCGGTGCTGACCGTCGACGACATCGTCGCCACGATCAAGTACCTCGTGCGTCTGCACCGCGGTGACACCACGTTCGACGGTGTCCGTCACGGCCAGCCCGCCGAGATCCGTCTCGACGTGGATGACATCGACAACTTCGGCAACCGTCGCATCCGCGCGGTCGGCGAGCTCATCCAGAACCAAGTCCGCACCGGTCTGTCGCGCATGGAGCGCGTCGTCCGCGAGCGCATGACCACGCAGGACATCGAGGCGATCACGCCGCAGACCCTGATCAACGTGCGCCCCGTCGTGGCCGCGATCAAGGAGTTCTTCGGCACGTCGCAGCTGTCGCAGTTCATGGACCAGAACAACCCGCTCGCGGGTCTGACCCACAAGCGTCGCCTCTCGGCGCTGGGCCCCGGTGGTCTGTCCCGTGAGCGTGCCGGCGTCGAGGTTCGCGACGTCCACCCGTCGCACTACGGCCGCATGTGCCCGATCGAGACCCCGGAAGGCCCGAACATCGGTCTGATCGGCTCGCTCGCCTCGTTCGCGCGCATCAACGCGTTCGGTTTCATCGAGACCCCGTACCGTCGCGTCGTCGACGGTCGCGTGACCGACACGATCGACTACCTCACCGCCAGCGAGGAGGCCGACCACATCGTGGCGCAGGCCGGTGTCGCGCTCAAGGCCGACGGCCACTTCGTCGAGGACCGCATCCTCGCCCGTCGCGGCCAGGGTGGTGAGGTCGACCTGTTCCCGATCGAGGAGATCGGCTACATGGACGTCTCGCCGCGCCAGATGGTGTCGGTGGCGACCTCGCTCATTCCCTTCCTCGAGCACGACGACGCCAACCGCGCCCTCATGGGTGCGAACATGCAGCGTCAGGCCGTGCCGCTCGTCCGCAGCGAGTCCCCCATCGTGGGTACCGGTATGGAGGGCTTCGCCGCGATCGACGCCGGTGACGTCGTCACCGCCGAGAAGTCGGGTGTCGTCCTGGAGGTCTCGGCCGACGTCGTGACGATCCAGCTCGACGAGGGCGGCACGCAGGACTACTTCCTCCGCAAGTTCGACCGCTCCAACCAGGGCACGTCGTACAACCAGCGCGTGGTCGTCTCCGCGGGTGACCGCATCGAGGCCGGCGAGGTCATCGCCGACGGTCCCGCCACCGAGAACGGCGAGCTCGCCCTCGGCAAGAACCTCCTCGTCGCCTTCATGACGTGGGAGGGTCACAACTTCGAGGACGCGATCATCCTCAGCCAGGACCTCGTGAAGGACGACACGCTGTCGTCGATCCACATCGAGGAGTACGAGGTCGACGCGCGCGACACCAAGCTCGGCAAGGAGGAGATCACCCGTGACCTCCCCAACGTCAGCCCCGACCTACTGAAGGACCTCGACGAGCGCGGCATCGTCCGCATCGGCGCCGAGGTGCGTCCCGGCGACATCCTCGTCGGCAAGGTCACGCCCAAGGGTGAGACCGAGCTGTCGGCGGAGGAGCGCCTGCTCCGCGCGATCTTCAACGAGAAGAGCCGCGAAGTCCGTGACACCTCGCTGAAGGTGCCCCACGGTGAGCAGGGCACGATCATCGCCGTCAAGGAGTTCAACGCCGAGGACGGCGACGACGAGCTCGGCTCGGGCGTCAACCGTCGCGTCGTGGTCTACATCGCCCAGAAGCGCAAGATCACCGAGGGCGACAAGCTCGCCGGCCGCCACGGCAACAAGGGTGTCATCGCCAAGATCCTCCCGATCGAGGACATGCCCTTCCTCGCCGACGGCACCCCCGTCGACGTCGTGCTCAACCCGCTCGGCATCCCGGGTCGAATGAACTTCGGCCAGGTCCTCGAGCTCCACCTCGGCTGGATCGCCCAGCAGGGCTGGAAGGTCGAGGGCACGCCCGAGTGGGCGGCGCACCTGCCCGAGCAGGCCCGCGAGGCCGCGCCCGGCACCAAGGTCGCGACCCCCGTGTTCGACGGCGCCTTCGAGGACGAGATCGCGGGTCTGCTCGACTCGACGATCCCGAACCGCGACGGCGAGCGTCTGATCGACTCCACCGGAAAGACCATCCTGTTCGACGGTCGCCACGGAGAGCCGTTCCCGGCGCCCATCTCGGTCGGCTACATGTACATCCTGAAGCTGCACCACCTCGTCGACGACAAGATCCACGCACGCTCGACGGGCCCCTACTCGATGATCACCCAGCAGCCGCTCGGCGGTAAGGCCCAGTTCGGTGGCCAGCGCTTCGGTGAGATGGAGGTGTGGGCGCTCGAGGCCTACGGTGCCGCGTACGCGCTGCAGGAGCTCCTCACGATCAAGTCCGACGACATCCTCGGCCGCGTCAAGGTGTACGAGGCGATCGTCAAGGGCGAGAACATCCAGGAGCCCGGCATCCCCGAGTCCTTCAAGGTGCTCATGAAGGAGATGCAGTCGCTCTGCCTGAACGTCGAGGTCCTCTCGGCCGACGGCACGGCGGTCAACCTCCGTGACACCGACGACGACGCCTTCCGCGCCGCCGAAGAGCTCGGCATCAACATCTCCAGCCGCTTCGAGTCCTCGTCCATCGACGAGATCTGACCCGGCCAGGCAACGAACAGAATTCCGACACAGGAGAACCAGTGCTCGAATCAACCACTTTCGATCAG
>NZ_BADA01000427.1 GCF_000333395.1 Microbacterium sp. B19 | reverse complement strand
CGTCCGCGAGGAAGACGACGCGCTCGCCGAGCCGGCCGAGGTCGACCTCGGCGTCGCGGCGGGGGAGCGCCTGCCGCTCGCCGGCACCGTCGTCGCGGTGAAGGACAACATCGACGTCGAGGGGATGCTGACGACGGCCGGGAGCCGCGCGTACGCGTACCGTCCCGAGCGCGACGCGACCGCCGTCGGGCGCCTCCGCGCCGCGGGGGCCGTGGTGATCGGCAAGACGAACCTCGACCAGTTCGCCACCGGCCTCGTGGGGACCCGGAGCCCCTTCGGCGCCGTCCGCAACGCGTGGGACCCGACGCGTATCTCGGGTGGCTCCAGCTCCGGATCGGCCGTGGCCGTGGCGCTCGGCATCGTCGACCTCGCGCTCGGCACCGACACCGCCGGGTCGGGCCGCGTCCCCGCGGCGCTCAACGGCATCGTGGGTGTCAAGCCGACGGTCGGGCTCGTGCCCGCCACGGGCGTCGTGCCCGCGTGTCGCACGCTCGACTGCGTGACGGTGTTCGCGCGCGACCTGTCCGACGCCCGCGCGGCGGCCGAGCTCATGGCCGGCCCCGACGGGATCGACCCCCTCGGCCGCGAGGACCGCCCCGCCCCGCCGCTCGACGCGCGCCCGCGCGTCGCCGTCCCGACGCCCGAGCACCTCGAGGGTCTTGCCGACGGCTGGGCCGAGGCGTTCGCCGGCGTCGTGGCGGCGCTCGCGGCCTCCGGCGTCGAGATCGTCGAGGTCGACATCGCGCCGCTCCTCGAGGCCGCGTCGCTGCTCTACGGCGGCGCGTTCGTGGCCGAGCGCACGGCGGCTGTGGGCGACTTCATCGCCGCCCACCCCGAACTCGTCGGCACCGACCTCGATCCGACGGTCGCCGGCATCGTGCTCGCCGGAGCCGAGGCGCGGGCCGCGGACTACTTCCGCGACCGCGAGCGGCTCGACCGCCTCGGGGCCGAGGGGCTGCGTCGACTCGACGGGACCGTCGCGCTGCTCACGCCCACGACCACGTGGCATCCGACCCTCGACGAAGTCGCCGCCGACCCGGTCGGCGCGAACAGCCGCATGGGCCGGTACACGAACTTCGCGAACCTGCTCGACCGGAGCGCGCTCGCCGTCCCCGCGGGGGTCGTGGGCGGCCGCGCCTTCGGCGTGATGCTCACCGGCGCGCCGTTCGCCGACCGCACGCTCGCGCAGCTCGCCGAGCGCATCCAGGCGCCGTCCGTCGACCTGCTGGTCGTGGGCGCGCACCTGCGCGGACAGCCGCTGAACCACCAGCTCGTCGCCGCGGGCGGAACGTTCGTCGCCGAGGTGGAGACCGCCGCGCAGTACCGGCTCTACGCCCTCGACACGGTTCCGCCGAAGCCGGGCCTCGCGCGCGTGGCCGAGGGCGGCGCGGCGATCGCGGGGGAGGTGTGGCGGCTTCCGGCCGTGGGCTTCGGACGCTTCGTCGCGGATCTGCCCGCGCCCATGGGCATCGGCTCCGCCGTTCTCGCGGACGGATCGAGCGTCGCCGGATTCCTGTGCGAGGCCGTCGCACTGGAGGGCGCGACCGACATCACG
>NZ_BADA01000428.1 GCF_000333395.1 Microbacterium sp. B19 | reverse complement strand
GCCGCTATAATGATCACGCTCGGCGTCAGTGCTGCTGCCCGGCGTATCCGTAAGGCGCGCACATCTCGCGAGCCGAGCCGCATCACAAACCAGGAGTCTCTTCCATCGTGACCAGCACCGTGCCCAAGATCCTCATCGTCGGCGGAGGCTACGCGGGTTTCTACACCGCGTGGAAGCTCGAGAAGCTCCTCGGCCGCAACGAGGCCGAGGTCACTCTCGTCGATCCGCTGCCGTACATGACCTACCAGCCGTTCCTCCCCGAGGTCGCGGCCGGTGAGATCGAGCCCCGCCACGTCGTGGTCGGCCTGCGCCGCCACCTCAAGCGCACCACGGTCATCGCCGGAAAGGTCACGGGCATCGAGCACGCGACCAAGACCGCGACGATCACCCCGATCGTGGGCGACGAGACCTGGACCCAGGAGTACGACCAGATCGTCGTGACGGCCGGTGCCGTGTCGCGCACGTTCCCGATCCCGGGCATCGCCGAGAACGCCATCGGCCTCAAGACGATCGAGGAGGCCGTCGCGATCCGCGACCGTCTGACCTCGAACTTCGAGAAGGCGTCGGTTCTCCCGGCCGGCCCCGAGCGCGACCGTCTGCTCACCGTCGTCGTCGTCGGTGGCGGCTTCGCGGGCATCGAGGTGTTCGCCGAGCTCCGCGCCTACGCGTCCTCGCTGCTCAAGCAGTACCCGACGCTCGCGTTCGACGACACGCACTTCCACCTCATCGAGGCCATGGGCCGCATCATGCCCGAGGTGTCGCAGAAGACGAGCGAGTGGGTGCTCGCCGACCTCGCGAAGAAGGGTGCGTTCGTGCACCTCGACACGCAGGTCAAGGGCGCCGTCGACGGCGTCGTCGAGCTGTCGACCGGTGAGCAGCTGCCCACCGACCTCATCATCTGGACCGCGGGCGTCATGGCGAACCCGACCGTCGTGCGCGGCAGCGACCTGCCCGTCGAGGAGCGCGGTCGCATCCGCACCCGCCCCGACCTTCGTGTCGGCACCGACGAGGAGTTCGTCGAGGGCGCGTGGGCCGCCGGTGACGTCTCGGCCGTTCCCGACCTGTCCGGTGGCGGCGTCGGCGGCTTCTGCGTCCCGAACGCGCAGCACGCGGTGCGCCAGGGCAAGCTCATGGCGAAGAACATCGTGGCGGTGCTCCGTGGCGAGCAGCCCAAGCAGTACTTCCACAAGAACCTGGGTGCCGTCGCCGGCCTGGGTCTGTACAACGGTGCTTTCCAGTCCGGCAAGATCGCCCTCACCGGCCTCCTCGCCTGGTTCGCGCACCGCGGCTACCACGGCCTGGCCATGCCGACGTGGGAGCGCAAGTTCCGCGTCGTCGGCGACTGGGTGCAGAACTTCTTCCACGGCCGCGAGACCGTGTCGCTCGAGGCGGTCCAGAACCCCCGTGCGACCTTCGAGGAGTTCGCGGCGCGTCCCCGCCCCGCGCAGCCCGCGGCCGACGCCCCGGCCGAGAAGAAGCCCGAGGCCGTCGCCGCCAAGTGACACCGCTCGAAGCCCCCGCACCTCGCGTGCGGGGGTTTCGTCGTTTCCGGATGCCATCCGCCCGCGCGCTACGGTGGATCGAGGCATCCGCCCCCGTAGCCCAATGGCAGAGGCAGGCGACTTAAAATCGCTCCAGGTGTGGGTTCGAGTCCCACCGGGGGTACTGCGGGGGCGTCATGTGGCCGTATCGAGGCGCCTGCGTGCGTATCGACTGAGAGTCGGCCTCAGGCCCCTGGCGGGCGAGGATCGCGCCGTTAGGATTGTCCGGGCAGTCGTCGAACGGAGAACCGGAACATGTGGGAGTGGCTCGTTCCCCTCATCGTGATCGTCGCGATCCTCGTGATCGCGGGAATCTATCTCTGGGCGACGTACAACTCGCTCGTGTCCCTGAACGTGCGGGTCGACGAGGCCTGGAGCGACATCACGGTCCAGCTCAAGCGGAGGGCCGATCTGCTCCCCAACCTCATCGAGACCGTGAAGGGCTACGCCGCGCACGAGAAGGCGGTCTTCGAGAACGTGACGCGGGCGCGCGCCGAGACGATCTCGGCGCAGAGCCCCGCCGAAGCGGGAGTCGCCGAGGGCCACATGCAGCAGGCGCTGAAGTCGCTGTTCGCGGTGGCGGAGGGCTACCCGCAGCTCCAGGCGAGCCAGAACTTCCTGCAGCTGCAGCAGTCGATCGTCGACACCGAGGACAAGATCCAGGCCTCGCGTCGGTTCTACAACGGCGGCGTCCGCGAGCTGAACACCAAGATCAAGGTCTTCCCCAACAACCTCTTCGCCCGCCAACTGGGCTTCCAAGCCCGCGAGTTCTTCGAGGTCGTCGACGGCGCCGCGATCTCGGAGCCGCCGCGCGTCCAGTTCTGACGTCTACTTCGGTGCCCCCTCCGCCCCCACGGGCGAGGGGGCACCGTCGTCGGCCGGTGCTTGCGGATGCTCGTGCCGCTCCGCGGCGAGGGCGCCGGCCAGCGCGTCGGCGGCATCGCCCCACCGCGACACCGTGACCCGCTCCAGCCCCTGCCAGTCCGCGGCGGTGCGCAGCTCCGCGGCGAGGCGTTCGGTGGCATCCGCGGGTGCACCGTGCTCCCACCACGCGGACTGCACGCGCAGCGCGGAGGCGGCACGGTCGGCCTTGAGGTCGACCCGACCGACGACGTCGTCGCCCACGATGACGGGCAGCGAGTAGTAGCCGAAGCGCCGCTTCTCGGCCGGGGTGTAGATCTCGATGCGGTAGTCGAAGTCGAACAGGCGCTCCGCGCGCTCGCGGAACCACACGACGGGATCGAACGGCGTCAGGAGGGCTGTCGCGTCGATGCGGCGGGGTCGGGCGGCATCCCGGTGCAGCCAGGCCTTCGCGGGCCTCCCGGCCACCGTCCAGCCCTCCACGGAGACGGGTTCGAGCTCGCCGGCGTCGACGAGGTCGCGCACGGCGGCGAGGACCGCGGGACGATCGCGGATGCGCCAGTAATCGGCGAGGTCGGCCGCGGTGGCGACGCCGTAGGCCACGGCCGCGCGGCGGATGAGCTCGGGAATGGCCTCGGACCGCGGCACGGGGGAGCCGAGCGCCTCAGGCGGGAGCACGTCCTCGGCCAGCGCGTAGCGCCGCTCGAATCCGCGGCGCCCGGCGATCGCGACGTCGCCCATGAGCCACAGGCGCTCGAGCCCGTTCTTCACGTCGTCCCAGCCCCACCAGGAGCCGCGCGACCCCGCCCGGGCGTCGTGCTCGAATCTCGGCGGCCGCAGCGGCCCGCGCGCCGTGAGTTCGTCGCGCAGCCATTGCAGCAGGCCGGCGTT
>NZ_BADA01000429.1 GCF_000333395.1 Microbacterium sp. B19 | reverse complement strand
CGCGGTGACACCCGTATCGGATGTCGCCGGGCCGTTGGGGTTTCCGTGTGGCCGGCCCATGGCGAGATCCAATCCAGGGGAGGGCGTCGTGGCGTCACGAAAGCGACGAACGTGAGGCGGCAACAGCAACGGCGGGGATCGCTATTCCCCATCGAGAGGCGATGGGGGATGCCGTGCGTGGACGCCGAGTCTATCGGTGGCCTCCGACATCGACCGGCGCGTCCCGATGTCGTCGGTCGGACGTAGGCTGACCGGCATGAGCATGGGCGGCGGCATGGGCGGAAGCATGTTCCGCGGTGTGTACGCGGAGAGTCAACGGCAGCGCAACGCCGAGGCGCCGCGCGTGCCCGACCTCGGCCGGCGCGTGGCCGCACTCTTCCGGCCCTACCGCGGACGCATCGCGGTCACGATCGTCCTCGTGGTCCTCGGCGCGGCGCTCGCCGTCATCCCGCCGCTGCTCGTGCAGCGCATCTTCGACGACGCGCTCTTCCCCGTCGACGGATCGCCGGTCGATCTCGCGCTGCTGACCGAGCTCGTCGCGGCGATGATCGTCCTGTTCCTGCTGTCCGGAGGGCTCGGCGTCGCGCAGACGTGGTTCACCGCCACCGTCGGCAACCGCGTCACGGGTGACCTGCGCGTGCGGCTGTTCGACCATCTGCAGGCGATGGAGCTCGGCTTCTTCACCCGCACCAAGACGGGTGTCATCCAATCGCGGCTGCAGAACGACGTCGGCGGCGTCTCCGGGGTTCTCACGAACACCGTCACCAGCATCCTCGGCAACTCGGTGACCGTCGTGGCCTCGCTCGTGGCGATGATCCTCATCGACTGGCGGCTGACGCTCATCGCCGTCGTCATCATGCCGATCCTGGTCCTCGTCCAGCGGCGCGTCGGACAGGTGCGCGCCCGCATCGCCGCGCAGACGCAGGAATCGCTCTCGGAGCTGTCGGCCATCACGCAGGAGACGTTGAGCGTGT
>NZ_BADA01000430.1 GCF_000333395.1 Microbacterium sp. B19 | reverse complement strand
CGCCGGATTCGCCGGACTCGCTGATCTACGTCTACGGCCTGTTCGCCGTGACCTTCGTGGTGCGGCCGCTCGGCTCGTGGCTCTTCGGACGGCTCGCGGACACGCGGGGCCGGGAACGGGCGTTGGTCGCCGCCGTCACCCTGATGTCCGCCGGATCCGTCGCGCTGGCGGTCGCTCCGACCGAGCGGGTGATCGGGGCGTGGGCGGCCGTGCTCCTCGTGGTCGTGAGCATCGTCCAGGGCATCGCCACCGGGGGTGAGTACGCGGCGGCCACGGTGCTGCTCTCGGAGTCGGGCACACGGGGGCACCGCGGCTTCTTCGCGTCCTTCCAGGCCACGACGATCGTGGGCGGTCTCGTGCTCGCGCAGGGCACGCTCCTCGTGCTGCTGGCGATCAGCGATCGCGCCGCGGTGTCGGAGTGGGGATGGCGGGTCGCGTTCGTCGCGGGCGGCGTAGCCGGACTGGCGTCACTGCTGTGGGCACGCAGGTCACGACGCGTCACGCCCGCCAGCGCCCCCGCAACGCCCGCCTCGACGATGACGGAGCTACTGCGGGAGTACTGGCATCCACTCGTCTGGGTGATCCTGCTGACCGCCGGGGGGAGTGCGGCGTTCTACACCGCGACGGTGACGGTGCCCTACCTCCTCCGCGAATCGGCGTTCGCTGCGGGCGGCGCCCGGGCCGAGGTCACGGAAACCGGACTCGTCTTCGCGGCTTTCGTCGTCCTCATGCTGATGCAGCCGCTGGGTGGGGCTCTCAGCGACCGGATCGGGCGGAAGCCCCTCCTCGTCGCCTTCGCGTGGCCCGGGGTGCTGGGGGCGGGTGTGCTGGTGACCGAGACCGCTCGAGTGACATCGGCTCCGGCAGTTCTCGGCATCCTGGTTCTCGCCTTCGCAGTTCTGACCTGCTACTTGTCGGTGAACGGCATCGCCAAGGCGGAGGTCTTCCCCGCCCATATCCGCGCGCTCGGGGTCGGTTTCGGCTACGCGGTCGCCAACTCGCTCTTCGGCGGTACGGCTCCGCTGATCTACCACGCCACGGCCAGCGAGGGCAGCGTCGGATTCGTCGTGTACCTGACCGTGCTGCTCGGGGTGACCCTCACCGCCGCTCTCGCGATGCGCGGAGGGGCCGCGACCGTGTTGGATGCGCCGCGGGGGTCGGCAGAGCGCTGACGGGCCTACTGATCAGCCGCCCGGCGAGGAGAACGGCGCGCCGAGCTGTCCCGGGTGCGTCAGCCGCCACCAGAGGGTCGGGGGCTCGAGCGTGCCGACGATCTGGACGTCGGAGGACGCGGTGTTCGGGCCCGCGCTCCAGGTAACGGTGCCGACGGTTTCGTCGTTCGTCCAGGACGGGGGAGTGGCGATGTCCGCCGCCGTCGCGATCGGGGTGTCCGACCACGTCCGCAGCGTGGCCGTGCGGCTGAGGACGACCTCCGCCTCGGCACCCCACGCGGTCCGGACCTGCCCGATCCGGTCGCCGGCATTCCCGACCGTGACGTCGTGGAATCCGGCGGTGATGCTCTCGAGGAACGCCGCGACGTCGTGGTCCGTGCTGTCGTGCGTTTCGCCGCCGAGACGGACACCGGTGATCTGCAGGGGCGGCCCGATCCCGACGTCGAGGAGCGAACTGAACAGGAGGTTGAACGTGCCGTCCCCGAGGTTTCCGGTCTTGAGCCCCCGAACGCCGTCCCTGCCGAGCAGATCGTTGGTGTTCGTAACGGTGCCCGGCCCTCCGGGCAACGAGATCGAGGTCATTCCGACGATTCCCGCGAGCGCGGGGTTGGCCTCGGCGATCTTCCCGATCGCGATGAGATCGCGCGGCGTGGAGATGTTGCGGTCGTCGAGGCCGGTGGCATCCACGATCCGGGTCGAGGTGAGGCCGTTCGTGGCGAGCCACGCGTTGGCCGCGTCGACGTAGGCATCCTCGGAACCGTATCCCCAGCGCGCGAGGGCGACGGCGTAGTTGCTCGCGGACGGGAGGAGCATGGTCGCGAGCGCGTCGCGCAACGACAGGGAGGAGCCGTCGGGCATCTTCGCGATCGTCGCGCCCCGGACGTAGAACTGGTCGTAGAGGTCGGTGTCGGCCTTCGTGAACGCCACCGTCGGACCGGGATCGTTCGGCCCGGCGAGCGGATGCCGGTCCAGGACGACGAGGGCGGTGATCAGCTTCGCGATGCTCGCGGTCGGCCGCGGATCGTCACCGCCGGACGCGGCCCACGCGCCGTCCGTGTCCGGACCCATGTATTGCTCGCCGCCCGTGATGCTCGCACGCATCGAACCCGACGAGGGAAGGGCGATGTGGGCCGCCTCGCCCGGTGCGACGGCCGGCGGCTTCGTCGTCAGCGTCGGGGCGGGAAGGGCCGCGGTCGCGGCCCACCAGACGTAACCGCCCGCGCCGACGAGTGCCACGAGCACCGTGACCAGCACGACGACCAGCGCGATGCGACCCGCACGACCGGACCCGGACGCCGCAGGCGCCTCGTCCATGAGATCGGCGAACATCGTCAGCTCGTCGGTCTGGCTCGGTGTTTCCCCCATGGCATCCCCCTGCCTCGAACCTAATCGGTCCGACCCGCTTCCTCACCCTCGCGCGATTTTCAAGCCCCCCGAGAATCCGAGCGGGCGCGCCTAGCGTGGCGGCATTCCGGAATCATCCGGGCAACCAAGCGGAAGGAGTCGGCCATGGGTCTCGACGACAAGATCAAGAACACCGCAGAGGACATCGCCGGTAAGGCGAAGGAAGGCTGGGGCAAGGCCACGGACAACGAGCGTCTCGAAGCCGAAGGCCAGGCCGACCAGACCAAGGCCGACCTGAAGCAGGCCGGCGAGAACGTCAAGGACGCCTTCAAGTAAGTCGCCCTCCGGACGCCCCGATCCGCGGACACGCCCGCGGTCGGGGCGTCCGTCGTTGCGGGGCACGTGATCCGTCCACGGGATCGGGATAATGGCGGGATGACCGATGTCGCCCCTTCCGTGACCACCGCCGTCTCCGGAACCCCCGTCGTCCTCCGCGCCCATGGCTATGAAGCCGCGATCGCGAGCGTGGGCGCCTCCCTCCGATCCCTGACCCACGATGGGCGCGACCTCGTCGTCCCCTTCGCCGCCGACGAGGTGCGCCCGTACTTCCGCGGTGCGACCCTGGCGCCGTGGCCGAACCGCGTCGTGGACGGGGCGTACGTCTTCGGCGGCGAGGAGTACCAGCTCGCGCTCACCGAACCGACCCGCGGCCACGCGCTGCACGGGCTGCTCGGTTGGGCGGACTGGTCGGTCGTCGACGGCGACGAGGAGTCGGTGACCCTCACCGCCGTCGTGCCCGCGCAGGACGGCTACCCGTGGTGGGTCGAGGTCACCACGACCTACCGGCTCGGCCCCGACGGGCTCACGCAGACCGTCCGCGCCACCAACCGTTCGCAGGCCCCCGCTCCGTGGGGCACCGGGCCGCACCCGTACCTCGTCGCGGGCCCCGGTGCGCTCGACTCGTGGACGTTCGAGCTTCCGGCCGACACCGTGCTCGAGGTCACGCCGGACCGGTTGGCGCCGGTGGGGCTGGCATCCGTCGCCGTGGACGCCGAGCGATTCGATTTCCGGGCTCCGCGCGCGATCGGCGCCGTCGAGATCGACCACGCGTACACCGATCTGATCCGGGATGCCGGCGGCCGAGCCACCGTCACCCTCACCGACCCGTCGGGCACCGGCGTGGCGCTCTCGTGGGACGCGGGCTGCGGGTGGGTCCAGATCCACACCGCCGACCGCCCCGAAGGTCCGGCCCACCCGGCGAACCGGGCGGGGCTCGCGGTCGAGCCCATGACGTGCGCTCCGGATGCCTTCAACGACCAGGCCTACGACTTCGCCACGGGCCTCATCGTGCTCGCGCCGGGCGAGAGTCACGAGGTCGGCTGGACGATCTCGGCACGCTGACACCAAACGACGCCGCCCCGGTCACTGGACCGGGGCGGCGTTCGTGCATTCCTGGCGTCAGACGACCTGGGTGCCGCACATCCCGCACATGCCGTCGGCCGAGACCTCGACGAAGCAGTCGGGGCACATCGCCCGGACGGGACGGTCGGTGACCGGCGTCGGCTTGGGGGAGGTGGTGCGACGCTCGGCGCGCGGTGCGGACGCGCGCGCCTTCTTGAGCTGCACAGGAGCCGCGGGAGCGGGTGCGGGCGCAGGCTTGTGCGCTTCGCAGTAGAACCGCACGAACCCGCCGTGGTGCTTCGGATGACGGTGCTTGACCGCCCACAGCTCGGTGCGGTCGAACAGCTCTCCGTCGGGACCGCACCCGACGCAGCGGGTGGGCTCACCGGGGACGACATCGGCGACCACGACGGGCACGTCGAAGGCGATGGCATCCCGCCAGTCCGAGGACGAGACGATCTTCATGGGGGACCCTTCTTCGGCGGTTCGGGCCGCCTCACCCTCAACGGTACGCGCCTCCGCAGCGACGCGGGGACGTCCGACTGGTGCACAAGGGGTGGACTCGGCCGAGGACCCTCCCGTTAGGTTGGGAGGAATCGGTCCGGTCGGTCGGCGGGGGTGGCATCCGTTCCGCTGTCCGGTCTGCGGGACGGAAGGGGAGTCACCATGCCCGAAGCGCCGGAGGTCGAAGCGCTCACGCTCTTCCTGCGCGAGCGGCTCACCGGCCACGCCGTGATCGCGGTGGAACTGGCGGAATTCCGCGCCCTCAAGACGCGGGCGCGGCCGCTCGACGGCCTCGTGGGACGCACCGTCACGGGAGTCACGCGGTACGGCAAGCACATCGACATCGACCTGGGTGGCATCCACCTCTCCCTCGGGTTCGGTCGGGCCGGCTGGGCGACGTGGGACACGGACGCTCCGGACGGTGCGGCCCTGATCGCCACGGTGACCTTCGACGACGGGGTGCTGGGCATCACCGACGCGGGCGACTGGCTCTCCGTGCAGCTGCACGTCGTGGACGACCCGCTCGAGGTGCCCGCGGTGGCGAAGCTCGGATTGGATGCCGCCGACCCGGCGTTCTCGCGGGAGGATCTCGCGCGGGCGCTCGGGAAGCGTCGGAAGCAGCTCAAGGCGCTGCTGCAGGAGCAGGAATCGCTCGCCGGAATCGGCAACGCCTATTCGGACGAGATCCTGTACGTCGCGCGGCTGTCGCCCGTGGCACACGCGGCGTCGCTGACCGACGACGAGGTGACGCGTCTCCACGCGGCGCTGCGTTCCGTGCTGGACGAAGCGGTGGCAGCCCGACGCGGAGTTCCGATCGCGGAGCAGAAGGCCGCGAAGGTCGCCGCGATGCGCGTCCATGGCCGCACTGGCGAGCCCTGCCCCGACGGCGACGGAACGATCGAGGACATCCCCGGCACGAAGGGCGGCGGCCAGTACTGCCCGTCGTGCCAACCGCTTTCGGCGTGAGGTCGGGGGCCGGGTTTGTTGCGGCCTCGTGCGCTGGGTCAGTGATCTGCGTGATGTCAGTTGCCGCGGGCGGATCGCGGCTGAGGTTGTGCCGATCGCTGAGGTTGTGCAGGGGCGCGGGGGATGGATGCCACGGCCGGTCGGTCAGTGATCGGCGTGATGTCAGTTCGATTGGGGGCGTCGCGGCTGAGGTTGTGCGGATCGCTGAGGTTGTGCCGGTGCCCGGGAACGCCGCGGGGCCCCGAGCCGTAGCCCGGGGCCCCGCGACGACGCGCTCAGGTCGTCTGGCCGGCGTGCTCGCCCTCGGCGAATTCCTCGACGAGCTTCGCGTTGAACGCGGGGAGGTCGTCGGGGTTGCGGCTGGACACCAGGCCCTGGTCGACGTGGACCTCCTCGTCGACCCACGTCGCGCCGGCGTTGCGAAGATCCGTCTGCAGCGTCGGGTAGCTGGTGAGCGTGCGGCCCTTCAGGACGTCCGCCTCGGTGAGGATCCAGCCGCCGTGGCAGATGACGCCGACCGGCTTGTGCTGGTCGAAGAAGGCGCGCGCGAAGTGCACGGCATCCTTCACGATCCGGATGTCGTCCGCGTTCTGCACGCCGCCCGGGAGGACGAGGGCGTCGAAATCGTCGGCCGTGGCCGAGCCGACCGGGAGGTCGACCTTCTGCTCGTGGCCCTTCTCGCCCGTGACGCTGCCGTCGGCGGGCGAGACCAGCACGGCCTCCGCCCCGGCCGCGGTGACCGCGTCCCAGGGGCTGGTGAGCTCGCTGTCTTCGAAGCCGTCGGTGAGCAGGAAGGCGATGCGCTTTCCGGTGAGGTCCGTCATGGGGACTCCTCTCGCAGGGGATCGGGGGATGCCACAACGGTAGGAACCGCTTCGCGCCAGGGAACGGGGGTTGCGGATGCCGTTGACCCGGGGTACCGCGAGCGGCTCCGATTCATCATGCCGATGCGTCGGAGCAGGCGTAGCATGGAGGGATGTCCGGTGACACCACCCCTGATACCGAGACGCCGTCGAAGCCGCTCCTGACGCTTCTGACCTCACCGGTCGACGACGACGCCCCCGCTCCCGCGTACTGCTGCAGCGGCGGTTCCTGCTCGCTGAGCTGAGGCTCCCCGCCTCAGTGCCCGACGGGGGCCGCGCCCTCGATCTGGTCGGCCGGCTTGCGGATGACGAACGCGCCGACGATGAGCGGCAGCGAGACGATCGCCGCGATCATGAACGCCATGCGAGCACCCGCGGCATCGCCCTCGGCTCCACCGCCCGCGCTCGCGGAGACGCCCGCCATGACGGTGACGAGCAGCGCGATGCCCGCGGCCCCGGCGACCTGCTGCACGGTTCCGACCACCGCGGACCCGTACGAGTAGAAGCGCGGCTCGAGCGACCCGAGCGAGGCGGTGAACAGCGGCGTGAACGAGAGCGCCAGGCCGATCGACAGCACGGTCTGGGCGATGATCAGCAGGACGAACGACGTGTCGGTGCCGACCGTCGAGTAGTACCAGAGCACGGCGCTCGTGATGATCGCACCGGGGATCAGGAGCACCTGCGTGCCGCGTCGGTCGTAGATCCGACCGATGAGCGGACCCGCGAGACCCATCGCGAGCGAGCCCGGGAGGACGGCGAGTCCGGTCTCGAGCGCGGTGCGACCGAGCACGTTCTGGAGGTACAGGGGCACGAGCGTGATCGCGCCGAAGAACGCGAGCGACATCACACCGAGCTGCACGACCGACAGCGTGAAGTTCAGCGACCGGAAGACGCGCAGATCGAGCAGCGCGGCGTCGGCCCGCTGCAGGCGCACCTGCCGCCAGCCGAACAGCGCGAGCGCGACGATGCCCACGGCGAAGGACGCGACGAGCGTCACCGTCGCAGTCGCGGCGGCGTCGGTGGCATCCGTCGATCCACCGTGACCGCCGCCGATCTGGCTCAGGCCGAACACGATGCCGCCGAATCCGAGCGCCGACAGCACGACGGACAGGACGTCGATCGGGGCCTCGCGCGTCTCACCGAGGTTGCGGATCCAGCGGGCGCCGACGAAGAGCGAGACGAGAGCGATCGGCAGAACGATGCCGAAGATCCAGTGCCAGCCGAGGGAGTCCAGGACGACGCCCGACATCGTGGGGCCGATTGCGGGTGCGAGGGCCATCACGATGCTCACGCGCCCCATCATGCGGCCGCGGTGCTGCGGCGGCACGATCGTCATGAGCGTGGTCATGAGCAGCGGCATCATGATCGCGGTGCCGGAGGCCTGGATGACGCGCGCGGCGACGAGCAGCTCGAAACCGGGGGAGAGGAACGCCACCAGGGTGCCGAGCGAGAAGAGGGTCATCGCGGTGATGAACACCTGACGGG
>NZ_BADA01000431.1 GCF_000333395.1 Microbacterium sp. B19 | reverse complement strand
GTCCGCGCCCTCGCGGAGCACTTCGGCGTCCCGCCGCGCGACGTCGAGATCGTGCGCGGGCACACCGCCCGGGTGAAGCGCGTCGAGGTCGGAGAGTGAGCCGGGGCAGCGCGCTGATCGACCTGCGCCCCCTCACCTCCTCGCCCGCATTCGCGCGGCTGTGGATCGGTTCCACGCTCTCCGGCATGGGCGGCCAGCTCACGGTGGTCGCGGTCATGCTGCACGTGTTCGAGTTGACGCAGAGCACATTCGCGGTGTCGATGATCGCCGTGGCGGGCTTGGTCCCGATGGTCCTCGCGGGGCTCTACGGCGGCATGCTCGCGGATGCCTTCGACCGGCGCACCGTGGCCCTCCTCGCCGCCTCCGTGACGTTCGTGTCCACCGCGCTGCTCGCGGCCCTGGCGTGGACGGGCATGGAGAACGTGGCATCCCTCTTCGTCCTCAGCGTCGTCAACTCGGCCGCGAACTCGATCGTCATGGCCACGCGCTCGGCGATCACGCCCCGTCTCCTCCCCCGCGATCTCCTCCCCGCCGCGGCGGCCCTGCAGGGCGTCACGGTCGGGATCATGGTGATGGCCGGTCCGGCGCTCGCGGGCGTCCTCGTCGCGTTCGCGGGCTACGCGTGGACCTACTCGCTCGACGTACTGCTGATGACCTCGCTGTTCCTCGGCCTGTGGTCGCTGCCGCGCCTGCGACCCGAGGGCGAGATCGTCCGGCCCGGTCTGGAGTCCTTCCGCGACGGCGTCCGGTTCCTGCGCCGCGCCCCGAACATCCGCCTGCAGTACCTGCTCGACATCATCGCGATGACGTTCGGCCAGCCGATCGCCCTGTTCCCCGCGATCGGTGCGGTCCTCCTCGGCGGCGGCGCGATCACGACCGGCATCCTCACCGCGGCGATCGCGGCGGGAGCCTTCCTGTCGAGCCTCTTCTCGGGGCCGGTCGGGCGCGTCCGCCGACAGGGGCTCGGGATCGAGCGGGCGATCCAGGTCTACGGTCTGTCGATCGGGGTGTTCGGTGTGATCCTGCTCGCCGCGACGCTCGGGTGGATGCGCCCCGCGGACACCGGTGAGAACTCCGGCGCGGTCGTGCTCATCGTGCTCGCGGCGGTCGTCCTGGCGGTCTCCGGAGCGTCCGACAACGTCAGCGCCATCTATCGCTCGACGATGATGCAGGCGGCGGTTCCGGATGCCATGCGCGGACGCCTCCAGGGCATCTTCATCGTCGTGGTCGCCGGCGGCCCCCGCGTCGGCGCCCTCTACGCCGGCACGCTCGCGACGCTCACGTCGCTGTGGGTGCCGCCGCTCCTCGGCGGCATCCTGATCCTCGCCCTCGTCGGCGTGCTCGTGCGCTTCTCACCGCGGTTCCGCGAGTACGACGCGCTGAATCCGGTGCCGTAGGGTCAACGACCGGCGGATTCCGGACGTCTGAGCCGGTCACGCCGACGCATGTCGGAGCCCGGGCCTAGGGTCAAGATCGTGGCATCCGCTCCGTCCCCCTCCCCCGTCTCCGTCACGGTGCAGTTCGTGCTCACCGGCATCGTGTGGGGGTCGAGCTTCCTGTTCATCGCCGTCGCCCTCACCGGCATGACGCCCGCGCAGGTCGCCGGCGGCCGTCTGCTCTTCGGCGCGCTCGCCCTGGCGGCGGTGGTCGCGATCCGGCGGGAACGGATGCCGCGGAGCCCTCGGGTCTGGGCGCACCTGTGCGTGCTCGGCGTGACGTTCTGCGTCGTGCCCTTCCTGCTGTTCGCGTGGGCGGAACAGCACGTGTCGTCCGGGCTCGCGAGCATCTTCAACGCCACCACGCCGATCATGACGGCGATCATGGCGTGGGCGGTGTTCCGCGTCGAGCGACTCCGCGCGGGCCAGCTCGCGGGGATTGCGCTCGGCATCCTGGGCGTCGTCGTCATCATCGCCCCGGGTGCGCTCGCCGACCTCGGCGGCAGCACCGTCGCGCAGCTCGCGCTCCTCGGCGCCACCGCGTGCTACGGGTTCAGCCTCGCGTACATGCGCCGGTTCCTCGGGAACGCCGGGCTGTCGGGCATCGCGTTCGCGTTCGGGTACATCGGCCCGGCTGCGGTCCTCATGCTGCTGCTGTCGCCGCTGATCCTCGCCGAGCCGATGCGCCTGACTCCCCCGGTGATCGGGAGCATCGTCGCGCTCGGTGTCCTCGGCACGGGGCTCGCCTACGTCTGGAACCAGAACACGCTGCGCGCGTGGGGTCCGACCCGCGCGTCGACCGTGAACTAAATCACCCCGGTCGTCGGGGTCGCCCTCGGCATCCTGGTCCTCCGCGAACAGCTCACCTGGAACGAGCCGACGGGCGCGGTCATCGTGTTCCTCGGCATCCTGCTCGTGCAGGAGCGCGTGCGCTTCGGCCGCCGGGCACACGCCTGACAGCGGCGCCCGGGCGGCGCTCCCGCACACCCGAAAACGACGATGGCCCCGGATGCCGAAGCATCCGGGGCCATCGTGAAGGGTCGGGCGATCAGGCCTGCAGGGCGAACTGCAGGTCGAGCTCGATGGTGACGTCCTTGCCGACGAGCACGCCGCCGGTCTCGAGGGCGGCGTTCCAGGTGAGGCCGTAGTCCTCGCGGTTGATGACCGTCTTGGCGGTCGCGCCGGCCTTGTAGTTGCCCCACGGGTCGGTGCCGAAGCCACCGAAGTCGATGGCGAACGTGGCGGGCTTGCTGACGCCGCGGATGGTGAGCTCACCGTCGACGAGGAAGTCGCCGTTCTCGACGCGGGCACCGGTCGAGCGGAAGTCCATGGTGGGGTACGTCTCGGTGTCGAAGAACTCGGCCGAGCGGAGGTGCTGGTCGCGGCCCTCGTCCTTGGTGTCGACCGAGGTGACGTCGACGGACGCCTCGACCGTGGCCTCGAGCGGGTTCTCGGGGGCGACCAGGGTCGCGCTCTTCATGCCGAAGGTGCCGCGGACCTTCGAGATCATCATGTGGCGGACGGTGAAGGTCACCTCGCTGTGCGAGGGGTCGAGCACCCAGGTGCCCGCCTTGTAGCCGGGGATCTCGAGCGTGGTCGTGTCGGTCATGTCACTCCTTGAGGTCTGGGGAGCCAGATCGGCGTCCTGCCGGGGTCCAACTCGCATTCATCCGAATGTATTCCACGATTCCCGAAAAACACGAACCCGAGGGGCCGGGGCTCCCTCGGGTGCGTGAACAGGCGGTGAAACAACCGGCGGAACGCCGGGTCAGCCCACCTTGAGCAGGTCGATGATGAAGATGAGGGTCTTGCCGCCGAGGAAGTGGCCGCCGGCGGGACCGTAGGCGAGGTGCGGCGGGATCACGAGCTCGCGGCGACCGCCGACCTTCATGCCCGGGATGCCGTCCTGCCAGCCCTGGATCAGGCCGCGCAGCGGGAACTGGATGCTCTCGCCGCGACCCCAGGACGAGTCGAACTCCTCGCCCGACTCGTACTCGACTCCGGCGTAGTGCACGGTGACGGTGTCACCGGGCTTGGCCTCGTCGCCGTCGCCGACGATGATGTCGCGGATGACGAGGTCGGAGGGGGCGGGGCCGCTGGGAGCGTCGAACTCCGGCTTGGTGCGATCAGTCATGACTCCATCCAAGCACGCGCCCGGCACCCGCGAACCCCCTGGACAAAGACTCAGCGCCCGGTGCCGCGGCGATGCCTGCGTGTCTCCCGGGCGCTGAGTTGGCCTACATCGATGGTGCTCCCGCTCCCCGACGTGTGTCAAGACCCCCGCTCAGCGGGCGAGGAGCGCCGCTCGGGCGGCGGTGGTGCGCTGCAGCAACTCGCGCTCCTGGGCGGGCGCGGTGGCGTCACGACCGGAGAGCGCGCGCTGACGCGCGGCGGCGAGCGCCGTGGCATCCCGGATGAAGGTCTTCATCACCGCCGAGCGGTCGCCCGGCAGGGAACGCGCCCACGCCACCGACGACCGGCGCCCGGGGCCGGTGGCGAGCATGTCGACCTCCTGCGGCGTGAACCAGCCCGCCGCGGCGTACTCCCCCAGGCGCGCCCGGGTGAGCCGCGCCTCCTCGCGACGGAGGGCCAGGATGCCGAGGATGAAGAGCACGAACAGCGGCACCTGCAGCGTCGCGTAGACCTCGAAGAAGTTGAAGAACGTCGCCGACCCGTTCCACAGCCCGTGCAGCAGCATCGCGCCGACGAGTCCGGGCAGCGCGTACCGCATCGCGGGTCCGGTGCGCAGCGCTCGACGTGCGGCCAACCCGAAGGCGAAGCCCGTGAGGCTCGTGAACATCACGTGCGCGAACGGCGACAGGACGGCCCGCAGGAAGAACACGCTCACGACCTGCACCGTCCCGCCCTCGATGAAGCTCACGGCGAAGTACTGAATGTTCTCGGTGAACGCGAACCCGGCGCCGATGAGAGCTCCGTAGACGATGCCGTCGACGGGACCGTCCAGGTGCCGGCGGGCGCCCGCGTACAGCAGGAGGAGCCCCAGGCCCTTCGCGATCTCCTCGACGATCGGCGCTTGCACGACGGAGCGGAACACGTCGCCGAGGCCACCGGTGAGGAAGGACAGCAGCGCGTCGACGCCGAGGGCGATCGCGACGGCGGCGATGGCGCCCCACGCCACGGCGAACACGAGGAGTCGGCGCGGTTCGGGTTCCCACCGGTCGATGAGCCGCACCGCGAACCACACGATCACGAACGGCACCACCGCGAGGATCATCCCGACGATGGATGCCGCGGGTCCGAGGAACCTCAGGAAGTACAGCACGAGCAGCGCCAGCACCGGCACGAGGAGCGCCGCGGCGACCCACAGGATGGCTCCGCCACGGCGGGGGCGTGGAGGGACGACGGCGGCGGTCGCGGAGGCCGGCGCGTCGGCGATGCGGGCGGGCTCACCCGGACCCGGCTGCCACAGCGGCGAGGGGTAGCTCATGCGGACAGCCTAGGGGGCGCCGGCGGAGCGGCCCGCGGACGGTTGCGGCAGCCGGGAACGGCATCCCGCGCCGACTGGACCGGTAGCGTGGAGGCATGCGTTTCGCCCACGTCCGTTCCCCGGAGGCGGCGGATGCCCCTCGCCTGATCACCGTGCACGGCGAGGAGTACGCGTTCGTCGATGAACTCTTCCCGGGCGCTCCGTCGACCCTGGAGCAGCTCATCGCCGGCGGCGACGACCTGCTCGCGCGCGTACGGGAGAGCGCGGACGCCGGGGCGCGGCATCCGCTCCCGGGCGTGAACTTCGCCTCCGCGGTACTCGCTCCCCCGACCATCCTCGCGGTCGGCCTCAACTACGCCGCGCACTCCGGCGAGCTCGGGCTGAAGACGGATGCCGGGCCCACCGTGTTCGTGCTGTGGCCCAACTCGTTGACCGCGCACGAGGGCACGACCTCGTGGCCCCGCACCCTGAGCGAGGCCGTGGACTACGAGGCCGAACTCGGCGTGATCATCGGGCGCCCGGGTCGTGACGTGGCCGAAGCCGACGCCCTCGACCACGTGTGGGGCTACACCGTCGTCAACGACATCACGGCGCGGAACATCCAGTTCTCGGAGGCGCAGTGGTCACGCTGCAAGTCGTTCGACGGCTTCACCCCGACCGGCCCGTTCGTCGTCACCGCCGACGAGATCCCCGACCCGCAGGACCTCCACATCTGGACGGTCGTCGACGGCCACACGGTGCAGGATGCCTCGACGGGACAGATGGTGCGGTCGGTCGCGACCCTCATCCACAAGCTGTCCGAGTCGGCGACCCTTCTCCCCGGGACGCTCATCTCGACCGGCAGCCCCGGCGGCGCCGGCTACTCCCGCGATCCGCAGATCTTCCTCCGCGACCGCTCGACCGTGACCGTCGGGATCGACGGCATCGGCGAGCTCACGACGCACTGCCGCATTCTGGACTGAACCCGCGCTCGCGTCGCGGCCCCGCGTCCGCGGCATCCCGCGCTCCTGCCGCCGAGACTGCATCCCGCTGACGAAACCGCTGCAGCGTGCAGTGGAGATGTCAGCCGGATGCAGTCTCGCGGATCGGGGCCCGGGGCGAGGCCCCGGCGCGCGGCGCTGGGGCCGAGGCCTCAGTCCTCGACGACGCTGTCGGCCGCGCGGATCACCGGGATCGCCTCGGTGATCGCCTGCAGGCCCGAGAGGCGCGCGGGCGAGATCTGCTTCATCACCTCGTCGCGGGTCATGAGGCCGGCCTCCACCACCAGGTCGGCGACGTTGCGGTGCGTGAGGAGGGCGGTCTTCGCGAGCGCCGCGGCCGCGGCGTACCCGATGAAGGGCGTCAGGGCGGTCACGACGCCGACCGACGAGCCGACCATCGCGCCGAGACGCTCACGGTTCGCGGTGATGCCGTCGATGCAGTTGACGCGCAGCGTCCACATGGCCTGACGCATCCAGGTGATCGACTGGAAGATCGAGTGCGCGATCACCGGCTCGAACGCGTTGAGCTGGAGCTGGCCGCCCTCGACCGCCATCGTCACGGTGAGGTCGGCACCGGCGACGGCGAAGGCGACCTGGTTCACGACCTCGGGGATCACCGGGTTCACCTTGCCGGGCATGATGCTCGACCCCGCTTGACGTGCGGGGAGGTTGATCTCCCCCAGGCCCGCCTGCGGGCCGCTGGAGAGGAGCCGCAGGTCGTTGCAGATCTTCGAGAGCTTGATCGCGTTGCGCTTGAGGGATGCCGAGAACGACATGAACGCGCCGGTGTCGCTCGTCGATTCGACCAGGTCGGTGGCCGTCGCGAGGTCGAGCGCGGTGATCTCACGGAGGTGGCGCAGCACCGCCGGACCGTACTCGGGGTGCGCGGTGATGCCGGTGCCGATGGCCGTCGCGCCCATGTTGATCTCGAACAGCAGGTACGCGTTCTCGGTCAGACGGCTGTAGTCCTCGCCGAGCGTCGTCGCGAAACCGTGGAACTCCTGTCCGAGCGTCATGGGCACGGCATCCTGGAGCTGCGTGCGTCCGACCTTGAGGACGTCGTGGAACTCCTCGGCCTTGCCGAGGAACGACTGCCGCAAGAGCGCCAGCTCCTCCAGCAGGCTCCGGAGCGTCAGCGACAGACCGATCTTGATCGCGGTCGGGTAGACGTCGTTGGTCGACTGGCTGCGGTTGGTGTCGTCGATGGGCGACAGGAAGGCGTAGTCGCCCTTCTCCCGCCCCGCCATCTCGAGCGCGATGTTGGTGATGACCTCGTTCGCGTTCATATTGGTCGACGTGCCCGCGCCGCCCTGGATCACGCCGACGGTGAACTGGTCGTGGAACTCGCCGTCGATCACGCGCTGCGCGGCCCGATCGATGAGATCGGCCTTGCCCGGGTCGAGGACGCCGATCTGACGGTTCGCGCGCGCCGAGGCCTGCTTCACCATCGCGAGGGCCACGACGAGATCGGGGTAGACCGAGATGGGTCGCTTCGCGATGGGGAAGTTCTCCAGCGCCCGCGCCGTGTGGATGCCCCAATAGGCATCGGCGGGGATCTCGAGCGAGCCGAGGGAGTCGGTCTCGATGCGGGTGCGCGTCATTGCGTCCAAAGCCATGGGGGATGTCCTCGTGGGTCGTTCACGGCGGTCAGGGATCCCCCGAGCCTAACCACCGCCCGTACGACCGTCGCTGGACGCCACGGCCTGTCGCCGGGTTCCTCCCCTCCGCGACGTACAGCGTCTCACCGCTTGCGCGAGAAGGCCTCGAGGCGTTCCTCGGGGGTCAGGGCGGCCATCCGCGCGACCCACTCGGGAGTGAAGTACCCGGCCGGCTCGGCATCCACCACCGGCACGACGGCGTGGGTGATGGTGTCGTCCCACACGTGGACGAGGTGGAAGGACTGCCCGGCATCCATGCCGTTCACCTCGTCGGCGGGCCGCGCGAGGTCCATCGTGTAGCAGGAGGCTGCGGAGACGCTCACCGGCACCCCGGCGAACGTGCCCGACGTCGAATAGTGCAGGTGCCCCGCGAGGATCGCCCGCACGTCGCTGCCCGCGATCGCCGCGGCGAGGCCCGGCTGATCGCGGAGCTCGAGGATGTCGAAGAACGGGATGTGGGTCGGCAGCGGCGGGTGGTGCAGCGCGAGGATCGTGCCCAGCGGCGCGGGTTCGGACAGTTCGGCGCGCAGCCACTCCAGCTGAGCGGCGTCGAGGTCGCCGTGGTGCCACCCCGGGACACTGGAGTCGAGCGCGATCAGGCGGAGGCCGCCGAGGTCCCACACGCCCGTGACGGGTTCCTCGGTCGGTTCCCCGTCGAGCAGACCCGCCCGCAGAGCGGGACGCTCGTCGTGGTTGCCCGCGACCCACACCACCGGCGCCCCCAGGCGGGCGGCCCACGGGTCGACGGCCTCGCGCAGCGCGCGATACGCCTCGGGCTCGCCGAGGTCGGTGAGATCGCCGGTGAAGACCACGGCATCCGGACGGACACCCGTCGCCTCGGCCGCCTCGAGGGTCCGCCGCAGGTGCGCGGCGGTGTCGTAACGCCCGCCCAGCAGACGGTCGCCGGCGAGCAGATGCGTGTCGCTGAGATGGAGGATCACGCGCCGCGCGGGCGCGTGCTGACCGAACTGCACCGATGCCATGCCCTCAGCCTACGAGGGGGCACCGACAGCCCGCGTCAGTGGAACAGGATCAGCAGGAGCGCCGCGAGAACCGCCGCGGCGCACACCGCGAAGCACGCGTAGGCCGCGGCGAGCGCGAGCCGCTTCTGGCCCGTGCTCAGCGGATTGCGCGCCGCCGCCTTGGCCACCGCCTTCTCGGCGCGACGCTTCTGCTTGTCGGTCAGCACGGTGATGGCATCCGTGAACTCCACCGGGGCGACCAGCGGCGGACGCCCGCCCCGCACGAGGAGCCGGAGGCCCAGGGCGTAGAACGTCACGACGATCGCGGCGCCCAGGAGGGCGGCCACGAAGACGTGCAGGAAGGCTTCCCAGTTGATGATCATGCGTCTCGGTCCTTCCCGGCCTGGGCTCGCTCGAGGCGCAGCTGCCGACGCGTCGGACCGGGCTTGCGCGGCACCTTCACCGCGGCCCCGGAGTCGGCGACCTCGCTCATCGCGTTGGCGGATGTGACCTCGTCGCGACGCGAGCGCAGGAACAGGCCCAGAATGATCGCGACGGCGAGGACGGCGTCGACCGCGACGCCCCAGCCGCCCAGCCACACGACGATGAGCGCTGCGGCGGCTCCGACGGCGCCGGCCGCGGGGAGGGTGAGCACCCACCCGACGGTGATGCGCCCCACGGTCCCCCAGCGCACCGTCGACCCGCGCCGACCGAGGCCCGAGCCGATCACGGATCCCGAGGCGACCTGCGTGGTCGAGAGCGCGAAGCCGAGGGCACTGGATGCCAGGATCGTCGCCGCCGTGGACGTCTCGGCGGAGAAGCCCTGCGCCGGCTTGACGTCGGTGAGCCCCTTGCCGAGCGTGCGGATGATGCGCCAGCCGCCCATGTACGTGCCGAGCGCGATCGTGAGCGCGCACGCCAGCACGACCCAGATCTGCGGATCGGGTTCGGATGCCGACTGCCAGCCGACCGTGATGAGGGCGAGGGTGATGACACCCATCGTCTTCTGCGCGTCGTTGGTGCCGTGCGCCAGGGCGACGAGCGACGACGTGAAGATCTGCCCCCACCGGAAGCCGTCGCGGCCGTCCGCCTTCATGTCGTAGCGCCGAGTGACGCCGTACGCGATCTTCGTCACGGTGAAGGCGATGATGCCGGCGGTCAGCGGGGCGATCAGCGCCGGCAGGATCACCTTGCTGAGCACCACGCCGGTGTCGATCGCCGAGGCGCCGACCCCGACGAGCGTCGCACCGATGAGCCCCCCGAAGAGCGCGTGCGACGAGCTCGAGGGCAGACCCAGCAGCCACGTGAGCATGTTCCACGTGATCGCGCCGATGAGGCCGGCGAAGATGATCGGCGGGAAGATGTCGGGACTCAGCTGGTCCTCGCGGATCATCCCGCCCGAGATCGTCTTCGCGACCTCCGTCGACAGGAACGCCCCCACGAGGTTGAGGCTCGCCGCGAGCAGCACGGCGACCTTGGGCTTCAGCGCGCCGGTCGCGATAGGCGTCGCCATCGCGTTGGCGGTGTCGTGGAACCCGTTGGTGAAATCGAAGAACAGTGCCAGGACGATGACCAGCACGATGACGAGGGCTGCGCTCTCCACCGATCGCTTTCCGTAAGGGGGAAGGGAGGGATGCCGACGGGATCGGCGCGGAGAACGAAGAGTTCACCTGACGTTAGACCCGCGTTCACCGGGCCGACGACATCATTTCACCGGTGCCCTCGCCGGTCAAACGGGAGCCCTTCCCGGAACTCGATCGGACAGACGACGGATCCCCCGCACCTCGTGCAGGGGATCCGTCGTTCCTCACTTGCCGTAGTTGGCGCGGATGCGTTCGAGCAGGTAATCACGGGCCGTGATCGGCTCCCACGCGCCGCTCGGGCTCTCCATGACCACGTCGCGGTCGGCCTGCGCGAAGTAGGCGATGCTGTAACGCGCGTCCTGGTTCTCCCCCGCGCGCGGTCCGCGCACCCGGTGGAAGTTCGACGGCAGGGCGTCATCGCTCCAGCGCATCAGCATGTCGCCGATGTTGCACGTGATCGAGTCGCTCGTCGGCTGGACCGGGGTCCACGACTCGGTCTCCATCTCCCGCCCCGGCAGCACCTCGAGGCCGCCCTGACCATCGCGCTGGAAGAGCAGCGTGAGGACGTCGAAGTCGGTGTGGGCTCCCGCGCGCCACGGGGCGTCCTGTCCACGCGCCTCCGGCGGAACGGCGAAGTAGTGCAGCAGCCGCAGCGCGCTCTGGTAGTTCGGCGACTGCGGGTTGTGCGCACGCTCGAAGAAGTCGGTGTCGAAGGCGAGCTTCTGAGCGAAGCACGACAGGACCTTCATCGCGAGCTCCCACGCACGGTGTTCGAAGTCGAGGATCGTGGCGCGGAATCCCGGGAGCTCCGCCTCGGTCGGCCACAGGTCCGCCATGTGCGGGAGCGTGACCTGGTACGACTCCTTCTGGTCCGGGACGCCGATCGAGGGGCGCACCTGGGATCGGAACTCGTATCCGGCGTTGTCCTCCTTGCGGAGCGGGTACTGCGCCTTGACCTCGGCGGGGAGCGCGAAGAACCGCTGCGACATCTCGAAGACGGCATCCACGACGGAGGAGGGGATGCCGTGGTTGACGATCTGGAAGAAGCCGATGTCGGTCGCGGCAGCCCAGAGCTGGTCGGCGATCTCATCGCGGCGCGCGTCGAAGTCGCTCAGGTCGATGCGGCGGAGTTCTCGCGTGGTGTCGATCGTGCCGTCGCCGCCCATTCGACGCTCTTTTTCCAGCTCGATCAGGGAAGAGGTCTCGCTCATGATGATCCGTTTCTGCCCGAGGGCGGAGGAATCGACGCGGTGATGATCGCGCCCGGCGTGAATACATGCAATTCGACGCCCGCGAGAATCAGTCTTCGCCATCTACGGCATATTTGTGCTGGTGCCGCGTTAATTGCATGTTAATTCGCGTGCACGCGACGTCGTCTCACCGCGAGGGACCGGACGTGCGCGGCGGCGAGTTCTCCCGCCCCCACCGCGTCTCCGCGACGTACGGCGGCGATGATCCCCTCGTGCTCGGCGATGGCCAGGGCGCTGTTCTCGGGTGCGGCCCACATGTCCGCGGAGATCAGGTGGCCGAGGGCCTCGAGGCGCATCAGCGCCCCCGTGAGCGGCTCACTGCCCGCGTGGTCGCGCAGCAGGGCGTGGAACCGCACGTCCCACGCCGCCATCGCGGCCGGGTCACCGCCCTCTTCGCTCTCGCGCCGGGCCTCGTCCAGGACACGGTCGAGTTCGTCGATCTCGGCCGAGTTCATCCGCGCCGTCGCCCGGCGGGCGGCGAGCTGGTCCAGGCTCTCCCGCAACTCGAAGACGTCGTCGACCAGCTGCGCGTCCAACGCTCGGACGCGCGCCCCGGCGTAGGGCACGTGTACGGCCAGACCCACCGCGATGAGCTGCTGGACGGCCTCGCGCACCGGACTCCGACTGACCCCCAATTCCGAGGCCAGTCGCGGCACGCTCAGCGCACTCCCGGGCGCGATCGTCCCCCGCAGGACGCGTTCCTGCAGCCGCTGGTACACCTGTTCCGCGAGCAGCGGATCGTCCGTCGTCGTCACGCTCGTCCCTCCTCGCGGCACCCGCCGCCCATCGGATCCCACGGTAACGTCCCCGGCCCCGGTGCCGCCCGCCCCGCGTCCGGCGATCCGGCCCGCTCGTTGGGGGCCTGTGCCCCTCGTCGGCGGCTAGCGTGGAACAGTGACCGACTCCGCTGAATCCGCCCCCGTCGCCGCCCGCCGTCCCACTCCCCGGGTCCACCACGGCGACACGTTCGACGACCCGTACGAGTGGCTCCGCGCCAAGGACGACGCCGAGGTGATCGCCCACCTCGAGGCCGAGAACGCGTACACGGACGCCCGCACGGCGCACCTGGCATCCCTCCGTGACGAGATCTTCGGCGAGATCAAGGGCCGCACGCTCGAGACCGACCTGTCCGTGCCCGCCCGTCGCGGCGACTGGTGGTACTACGGCCGCACCGTCGCCGGCGCGCAGTACGGCATCCAGTGCCGCGCTCCCCTGGCGTCACCGGATGACTGGACCCCGCCCGTGCTCTCGCCCGACGAGCCCGTGCCGGGCGAGCAGGTGCTGTTCGACGGCAACGTCGAGGCGGAGGGCACCGATTTCTTCTCGCTCGGGAGCTTCGAGGTTTCGAACGACGGCACGCGCATGCTCTACGGCATCGACGTCGCGGGTGACGAGCGGTACACCGTGCGCGTCCGCGACCTCGTGACCGGCGAGACGCTCGCCGACGAGATCCCCGGCACCTTCTCGGGTGCGACCTTCTCCCCCGACGGCCGCTTCATCGTCTACACCACCGTCGACGACGCGTGGCGCCCCGACACCGTGTGGCTGCACGAGATCGGAACGGGAGTGGATGCCGACGTGCAGCTGTTCCACGAACCCGACGAGCGGTACTGGGTCGGCGCCGACTTCACCCGCAGCGACCGGTTCCTCGTCATCGGCGTGGGATCCTCGATCACTTCGGAGGAGCGGCTCCTGGACGCCGACGACCTGCGCGGTGAGGCACGGGTGGTGTGGCCGCGGCGCGAGGGCGTCGAGTACTCGAGCGAGCACGCCGTCGTCGACGGCGAGGACGTGCTCTACGTCCTGCACAACGACGGCGCTCTCGATTTCGAGCTCGTCCGGGTGTCGGCATCCGACCCGCAAGGCCCGCGCGAGACGGTGATCCCCCACCGCGCCGGTGAGCGTCTGCTCGGCGTCGACACGTTCCGCGACTGGGGCGTCGTCGCCTACCGCCGCGACGGACTCGCCCGTCTCGGCCTGCTGTCGTACACCGACGGAGCGGTCACCGAGATCGCGTTCGACGAGCCGCTCTACAGCGTGGGCACCGGCGGCAACCCCGAGTGGGCACCGCCCGTGCTCCGCGTGGGTTACGGCTCATTCGTCACCCCCGGCACGGTGTACGACTACGTCATCGAGACCGGCGAGCTGCTGCTCCGGAAGCGGCAGCCGGTGCTCGGCGGCTTCGACCCCGAGGACTACGGCCAGGCACGCGCGTGGGCGACCGCCGACGACGGCACGCAGGTTCCCATCTCCCTCGTGTGGAAGCGCTCGTTCGGGGAGCCCGGGGCGTCCCTGCGGCCCGTGCACCTGTACGGCTACGGCTCGTACGAGCACTCGATCGAGCCCGGATTCTCGGTGCCGCGCCTGTCGCTGCTCGACCGCGGAGTGGTCTTCGCCGTGGCGCACGTCCGCGGCGGCGGCGAGATGGGCCGTCAGTGGTACGAGGACGGCAAGCTGCAGGCCAAGCGCAACACGTTCACCGACTTCGTCGCGGTCGCCCGTCATCTCGTGGCATCCGGATACACCACGCCCGACCGGCTCGTGGCCGAGGGGGGAAGCGCAGGCGGTCTGCTCATGGGCGCCGTCGCGAACCTGGCGCCGGAGCTGTTCGCCGGCATCCTCGCGGACGTGCCGTTCGTCGACGCCCTGACGACGATCCTCGACCCGTCCCTCCCGCTCACGGTCATCGAGTGGGACGAATGGGGCGACCCGCTGCACGACGCCGACGTCTACGCGTACATGAAGTCGTACTCGCCGTACGAGAACGTGCGCGAGGGGGTCGCGTACCCGCGGATCCTCGCCGTCACCTCCCTCAACGACACCCGCGTGCTGTACGTCGAGCCCGCCAAGTGGGTGCAGCGTCTGCGCGAGGTGGGCGCCGACGCGCTGCTCAAGTGCGAGATGGTCGCCGGCCACGGCGGCGTCAGCGGCCGCTACAACGCCTGGCGCGAGCGCGCGTACGAGCTCGCGTGGCTGCTCGACGTCTTGGGGTTGGCGGCGTAGGGCGGTTGCCGGGCGCGCCTGTCCCACTCTTGGCGCTGCATGTCCCACTTCGTGCACATGAAGGGGGCCTCAGCCGCACATAGTGGGACACGCGCCGTCAGGACCGCGGGGTGCGCCTGCGCCGACCCCGGGGTGCGCCTGCGCCGACCCCCGGGGGTGCGCCTGCGCCGGGGCGGGGTGCTGGGGCATGTCCCACTCGGTGCAGGAATCGAGTGGCTGAGTCGCACATAGTGGGACGCGCCACGCTGGCTACGGCTGACCGACCGCGGCCCAGCGACGGTGTCCCACTTTGTGCAGATGAACGCCGGCTCAGTCGCACATAGTGGGACACGGGCGGTGGACCACCCCTCCTCCCCCGTGCCGTCATCTGCGACATCCTCCACAGATGTCTTCGCCGGCGCACCGGCGCCAGGCAGCGCGCCGCCATGCTCGGCGGATGGTCGATCACCCTCAGATCTTTTCCGTTCGGGATGCCATGGCCTCCGGCCGCTCCCGCTTCGCGCTGCGTCACGTCGGTGTCAGAACGCCCTACAGCGGTATCCGCTCGTCCGCGCCGCCGCCTAGGCTGGACGACCTCGAGGCGCGTGTCGCCGAGTACGTCCCCCGGCTCCGGAACGGACAGTTCTTCAGCCACGAGACGGCGCTGGGATTACTCGGCGCCCCGCTCCCTCCGTACCCTCATGTTCCCGGCATCCATGTGTCTGCGCATCGTCCTCGGCGGGAGCCACGGGTGACGGGCATCCGAGGTCACCGCCTGCAGACACGCGATCCGGCGGTCGTCCTCACCCCGCGGGGCTGGCCCGTCGAGCATCCGGTGCGCGCCTGGCGGCAATGCGGGACGGTGTGGCGGATCGACGATCTCGTCGCTGCCGCGGATTTCCTGCTCACCGACGCCGAGCCGCGGGTCGAGGCGCATGAACTCGCGGCAGAGATCGCACGCATGGGCGACATACGCAAGCACCTCCTCACGCGCGCGCTCGGCCTCAGTCGCTTCGGCCCGCGTTCGGCCTACGAGACGCGACTGCGGCTTCTCCTGATCCGCCACGGACTCCCCGAACCCGAGATCTCCTGGGTCCTGCGCGACGCGGACGGGACCTTCATCGCCGAGCTCGATCTCGCGTACCCCGCCTGGAAGGTCGCCGTCGAGTACGACGGACGCGTCCATGCCGAAGACATGCGCAGTTCGCCCGGGATGCCGACCGCTGGGACACCATCCGCGAGTGCGGCTGGCACCACGTTCGCATCCTCTTCCACCACATGCGCGGAGACGGCACGGTGGCGGTCCGGAAAGTCCGTGAGGCTCTGGTCCGTGCCGGATGGCGGCCTTGACGCCCACCGTGTCCCACTTCGTGCAGGAATCTGCGACCGGATCCGCACCAAGTGGGACATCGCGCGCCGTGGAACGCGCCGCAACACGCCAGGCAACACACGATGTCCCACTTGGTGCAAGAAACTGCGGGCGAATCCGCACGAAGTGGGACATGCAACGGCGGTGCGGGGCCGCGAGCGGTGCGGGTACCACGGCACACGCCGCCACCGAAAGACGTCGCCCCGCCCCGCGGCGGCGGGACGGGGCGACGGAAGCGGGGCTCAGCCGAAGAGCGCGGCGGCCTCTTCGTAGCGGTACAGCGGGACGCTGTTGAGCTCGCCGAGGGCGTCGGCGAACGGGACGCGGATGATGTCGGTGCCGCGCATCGCGACCATCTGGCCCCAGGCCTCGTCGGCCAGCGCGTCGGCGGCGTGCAGCCCAAGGCGGGTGGCGAGCACGCGGTCGAACGCCGACGGCGAACCGCCGCGCTGAATGTGGCCCAGCACCGTCGCGCGGGTCTCGATGCCGGTGCGGCGCTCGATCTCGGGGGCCAGCAGCTCGCCGATGCCGCCGAGGCGGGGGCGGTTGAAGGCATCCAGGCCCTTGTCGCTGAAGGCCTCCTCCATGCCGGTCAGCTTGAACCCCTCGGAGACGACCACGAGCGGCGCACGGCCGCGGTCGTGCGCCCGCGTGACCTGCTCGACGATCTCGTCGATCGACATCGGCACCTCGGGGATGCAGATGACGTGTGCGCCAGCAGCGATGCCGGCGTGCAGCGCGATCCAGCCGACGTGACGGCCCATGACCTCGGCCACCATGCAGCGCTGGTGCGAGTCGCCGGTGGTGCGGAGGCGGTCCATGGCGTCCGTCGCGATGTTCACCGCAGTGTCGAAACCGAAGGAGTAGTCGGTCGCGCGCAGGTCGTTGTCGATCGTCTTGGGGACGCCGATGACGTTGATGCCGTCGTTCGACAGGCGGTCGGCCGCGGCGAGCGTGCCTTCGCCACCGATGGCCAGGATGCCGTCGATGCGGTGCCCGTAGAGCGTCTTGGAGATGTTCTCGGCACCGCCGCGCACTCCCTCGTACGGGTTGGTGCGGCTCGTGCCGAGGATCGTGCCGCCGACCTTCGACAGGCCCTTCACCTCGTGGCGCGTCAGGGGGAAGAAGTCGCCGTCGACGACGCCGCGCCATCCGTCGCGGATGCCGACGAACTCGATGTCGTGGTTGGTGGTGCCCTTGAGCACGACGCCACGGATGACGGCGTTCAGCCCGGGGCAGTCTCCGCCGCTGGTCAGGATGCCGATCTTCATGCTGGAACCTCGCTATTGGGGATGATCGAGTCGGCGACGCTGCCGCGTTCGACATTAGTGCCCCACCCGGCGCGCTCGCCAAATGGGGGACAGCTCACGACGCTGCAACGCGCGAACGCCCCGGCGATACCGGGGCGTTCGACGGAGGTGTCAGGCCCCGAGCGCCTGCCGCAGCAGGTGCATGAGCGCGGAGAGCTGCACCGAGTCGCTGGACCCCGGCTCGATGGCGAGGCCATCCAGCGCGCGCTGCGCCAGGCCCTCCTTCGAGTCGATGAGCTCGGCGATCTTCGTGTCGATCGTGTGCGCGGCGATGATGCGCCACGCGGTGACCGGCTCTTCCTGACCGATGCGGTGCACGCGGTCGATCGCCTGCGTCTGCTCCGCGGCCGTCCACGACAGCTCGGCGAGCACGACGTTGGACGCGGCCTGCATGTTGAGCCCCACGCCGGCGGCGGTGAGCGAACACACCGCGATCCCGACAGACGGGTCGGTGTTGAACGCGTCGATCGCGGCCTGGCGCGCGGTCGAGGTCTGGTCTCCGCGCACCGACACCGCCTTCAGACCGGATGCCTTGAAGTGGGCCTCCGCGGCATCCATCACGTCGATGTGCTTGGCGAAGAAGACCACCTTGCCGACCGAGCGCTGGAGCTGCACGGCGTAATCCGCGGCGAGCTGCGCTTTCGCCTGGCCGATGCGGCGGACCATCGTGAAGACGTTCTCCGACCCGGTCCCGGCGGCCTTGCTCTCCTCGAGCTCGCCGTGGGCGACGAGGCGCACAATGTCCTCGTCGATCTCGCCCGGCGCAAGCCCGCGGTCGCCGCGCGCCTCGATGATGCGGCGGTACTTCGCCGCGAGGCGGGCGCCCAGCTCGCGCTCGGCGTGCCGGATCGACCGGCCGTACTCGTCGTCGAGCTCGACGGGGAGATCG
>NZ_BADA01000432.1 GCF_000333395.1 Microbacterium sp. B19 | reverse complement strand
CGACGATCGACGGGTCGATCGAGTGCACTCCCGCCTCGTAGCCGGTGTAGAAGTTCTGGATGCTGGGCTGGTCGACGCCGCCGACGAAGCCGACGTGCTTGGACTTCGAGGTGAGCGCCGCGGCGACGCCCACGAGGTACGAGGACTGCTCGGCGGCGAACGAGATGGTCGTCACGTTGTCGATGACGGTGCCGGCATCGGCATCCACCTGCACGAAAGCGGTGTCGGGGTGGGCGGTCGCGGTCATCGGCTGCTGCCACTGGAAACCGATGCCGATCGCGAGCGCCGCGTTCTGCGACAGCGCGAGGTCGACGCGGTCCTGGTAGTCGTCGGTGTTGGGGCTGGACAGCTCAAGCGGCGTGAAGTCGTACTCGCCCTCGGCCTCCGTGAAGCCCTTGTAGGCGCTGTCCATGAAGGAGAAATCGCCGGTGGTGCCGTACAGCAGCGCGACGGTCGGGCCGCTGGAGGACGGGCTCGCCGCGCCGGTGTCGGCGGTCTTGCCGCCGCAGCCGGTGAGGGCGAGGGCGGCGACGGTGAGCACGCCACCCATCGTCATGAGAGATCGGGTGAGGGGGCGAGGCATGCGGACTCCTTCGGGTGGGGTGCGGGGTCGAAATGTAATCGATTGCAAGCTGGTCGGAGTGAGTCGGGGAGATACGACCGAAAGCCACCCTAGTCACGGGCGACCGACGGCGCGATTTCGGCTGTGTTGCGTTCTCGTTTCCCACCCGCGGTCGAGTAATCGATTGCGTACGATGGCGGTGTGACCGATACGGATGCCGTCGACGAGCGGGCCACCCTCGCCGACGTGGCCGCCGAGGCCGGCGTCTCCACCGCGACCGCGTCCCGCGCCCTGTCGGGGTCGCGCCCCGTCTCCCCCGAAACGCTCAAGCGCATCCGGGCGGCGGCCGCGCGCCTCGGCTACCGGCACAACGCGGTCGCCAGCGCCCTGCGCTCCAACCGCACGCAGAGCGTCGGTCTCGTCCTGCCGCGCTATGCGACGGTGTTCCTGTCGGCGCTCATCGAGTCGGTGACCGAGAACCTCGACGCCCAGGGCATCGGCGCGCTGCTGCGCTACGTCGCCCCAGACGGCGCCGACCACGACGAACGCGTCGCCGACCTGCTCGACCGGCGCGTGGACGGGCTCATCGTGTGCCCGCCGACGATCGAGGCGAGCGGTCATGCGCAGCGCATGTCGCACGGCCTCCCCCCT
>NZ_BADA01000433.1 GCF_000333395.1 Microbacterium sp. B19 | reverse complement strand
GATCGCGACGGTGAGAGCGGCCTTCGACCGCGGAGGCGCGGCCGGCGCGGTCGGCGGCACCGGCGTCGGCTCGAGGGGGGTCTGAACGGTCATGAGGATGCTCCGGTGGTGTCGTGGCCCAGGTGGACGAGTGCGGCGATGACGCGGCGGTTCCCCGTCTCGTCCTGCTCGAGTCCGAGCTTGG
>NZ_BADA01000434.1 GCF_000333395.1 Microbacterium sp. B19 | reverse complement strand
GACGACCAAAGCCGAGCCCTCGACCCCGCCGTTCTCCTCATCGGCGAAGAACGTCACGATGATGTCGCGTTCGGGCTGCTCCCCCGCACGCAGCACGTCGGCCACGGCGGTGAGGATCATGGCATCCATGTCCTTCATGTCGACCGCACCGCGGCCCCACAGGATGCCGTCGCGGATCTCGCCCGCGAACGGGTCGACGCTCCAGTCCTCGGCGACGGCCGGGACGACGTCGAGGTGGCCGTGCAGGATGAGCGCGGGCTTGTCGCGGTTGCGACCCGGGATGCGCGTCGAGAGGTTCGTGCGGCGGTCGATCGGCTCGTAGTAGTCGACGTCCAGGCCGAGGGCCTCGAGATACGCGCCGGCGTACTCGGCGGCCTCGCGCTCGCCGCGGGACCGGCCCCCGCCGAAGTTCGTGGTGTCGAAGCGGATGAGGTCGGCGGCCACGCGGGCGACCTCGGGCGGGTCGGCGTCGTGCTCGGACATGGGCACTACGGTACCCGGCGCGTGCGCCCTCCCCCGTCCACGCCACGTGGCTGCGGAGCGGGACGCGCCCGGGGCGCGACCCCGGTTCGTGGGGTGCGCTCCAGGCGTGGTAATGTGGTTCTTCGTTGCGAAAGCGACAGACACCCAATGCGCGGGTGGCGGAATAGGTAGACGCGCTAGCTTGAGGTGCTAGTGCCCGTATAGGGCGTGGGGGTTCAAGTCCCCCCTCGCGCACAGATGAGAAAGACCCCCGGGTTCATCCCGGGGGTCTTTCTCATTTCTGCGGGAGCGGGAGGGCGGCGAACCCGTGCGGGGTTGGGCCCACGCCGCCGGAGGCTCCGCGTGCCGCGCAGCGGCGCGTGGAGGGGCGGTGGGGAAAGTCCCCCCTCGCGCACAGAACGAAGAAGGCCCCGGATCCGTCCGGGGCCTTCGTCGTTTTCCGTCCTTCGATACACGTGACACCGACGAAACGCCGATGTGACATCGCGGCTCTAGCGTCGAGGCATCCCGGAAGGATGGATGCCACATGTACCGGTTCCACGTTCCCACCATCGACATCTCCGCATGGGTCGGCCCGGGTTCCGAAGTGGCGCGTGCCGCCGTCGTCGCCGCCGTCGATCACGCGTGCCGCACCGTCGGTTTCTTCCAGATCGTGGGGCACGGGGTGCCCGACCGGACGATCGCCGACCTCGAGGAGGCGCTCGACGCCTTCTTCGAGCTGAGCCTGGATGCCAAGAAGCAGTACGTGCGTCCGGCATCCGAGAACCGCGGCTACACGCCTCCGAAGAGCGAGTCGCTGAGCTACAGCCTGGGTATCGACCCGGTGACGCGGATGAACGACTTCTTCGAGGCGTTCAACGTGGGGACGTCGTGGCGCGCGTATCCGGGGACGACGGCCACCCCTGCGCACTATGCCGAGAACACGTGGCCGGAGGCGATACCGGGTTTCCGCGGTGCCGTCGAGTCGTACTACGACGAGGCCCGGCGAGTGGCGCGAACGCTGACCCACATCTTCGCCGCGGCCCTGCGGGTGCCGGACGACTACTTCGACACGCTCACGGATCACTCGATCGACGTGCTCCGGATGAACAACTACGCGCTGCCACCGGGCTCGATCGAGCTCGGCGCCGAGCTGACCGGCATGGGCGAGCACACCGACTACGGCCTCGTGACGGTGCTGTGGGCCGACCGCGTCGCCGGACTGCAGGTGCTGGGGCTCGACGGATCGTGGAACGACGTCATGCCGGCCGAGGGCGCGCTGCTGGTGAACGTCGGCGACGTGGCCGCGCGGCTCACGAACGACAAGTGGCTGTCGACGCTGCACCGGTGAAGCCGCCCGTGATCGACGGGACGATCGAGCGGCGCCGGTCGGCGGCGTTCTTCCACGACNGCCACGCCGACGCGGTGGTCGGGGTGCTCCCCCACTTCGCGTCGCGCGAGTGGCCCGCGCTCTACAA
>NZ_BADA01000435.1 GCF_000333395.1 Microbacterium sp. B19 | reverse complement strand
AACGACGACTCGAGGATCTCGCGCGCGCGGGCACGCCCGAACCGATCGATGAGGTTGACGGCCATGTTGTAGGTCGGCCGGAAGCTCGAGTTCAGCGGGTACGTGCGGCGCGACGCGAGCGCGGCGACCGACTGCGGGTCGAGACCCTCGGTCCACTGCACGACCGCGTGCCCCTCGACATCGATGCCGCGGCGCCCCGCGCGACCGGTGAGCTGCGTGTACTCGCCCGACGTGATCGCGACCCGCGCCTCGCCGTTGAACTTTTCGAGCTTCTCCAGGACGACCGTGCGCGCGGGCATGTTGATTCCGAGCGCGAGGGTCTCGGTCGCGAACACGACCTTCACGAGCTTGCGCCGGAACAGCTCCTCGACGACCTCCTTGAAGGCGGGCAGGAGGCCGGCGTGGTGCGCGGCGATGCCGCGCTCGAGGTTCTCGCGCCACTCCCAGAAGTGCAGCACGGCGAGGTCTTCGTCCTTGAGCGCGAACGTCAACTCGTCGACCACGCGCCGGATCTCGGCCCGCTCCTCGGGCGAGGTGAGGCGCACGTCGGCACGACGCAGCTGCTGTACGGCCGCGTCGCAGCCGGCGCGGCTGAAGATGAAGAAGATCGCCGGGAGCAGATGGTTGCGCCGCAACAGATCGACGACCTGCGGGCGTTCGATCCGCTCCATCCGCGGCGCGTGCGCGGCCCGCACGGGGCGCTGGCCGTTCCGCGGCTGGCGCCGCCCGCCCGCGTGCCGCGCGGAGCGGTACTCCTGCGCGCGTCGGTTGCTCTCGAACGTCGACGAGTGGCCCCCCCGGATCCGCAGCAGCTCCTGGTTCACCTGGGCCGTCGCGACGCCCGCGCGGTCGTCGAACAGCGGCAGGAGGTCGCCGCGCACCAGCACGTGCTGCTCGAGCGGCACGGGCCGCGTCTCGGACACGATGACCTCGGTGTCGCCGCGGACGGTGTCGAGCCAGTCGCCGAACTCCTCGGCGTTCGAGACGGTGGCCGAGAGCGAGACGAGCTTGACCGATCGCGGCAGGTGGATGATGACCTCTTCCCACACCGCACCGCGGAAGCGGTCGGCGAGGTAGTGCACCTCGTCCATCACCACGAATCGCAGGCCCCGCAGCGCCGGGGAATCGGCGTAGAGCATGTTGCGCAGCACCTCGGTCGTCATGACCACGATGCGCGCGGAGGCGTTGATGTTCGTGTCGCCCGTGAGCAGGCCCACCTCGTCGTCGCCGTAGACCTCCTGCAGCTCGTGGAACTTCTGGTTCGAGAGCGCCTTGATGGGGGTCGTGTAGAACGCCTTGTCACCGGGCTCGAGCATCGCGAGGTGGATCGCGAACTCGCCCACGATCGTCTTGCCGGCTCCGGTGGGCGCGGCGACCAGCACACTCCGCCCGTCCTCGAGGGCCTGGCATCCGGCGATCTGGAAGGGATCCAGGTCGAACCGCTGGGACTCCGCGAAATCGGCGGTGATCGGATGCTGGGCGCGGGCAGAGGCCCGAGCGAATCGGTCGGCGGGGCTCAGTCCACTCACACGATCGACCCTGGCAGCCCCGCCGCAGTGGCGCGACGGGCCTTGCGTCGATCGAACAGCATCGATACGCCCGCCGCGGCGAAGAACAGGACGATGAGGATGCCGGCGAGCAGGAACATCGTCACGACGTCGGCCGCAGGGGTCGCGAGGGCCGCGAACACGGTCGCGATGAGGATCGCGATGCGCCAGCCCTTCAGGATCGCGCGCCCACTCATGATGCCGATGACGTTGAGGGCCACGAGGAACACGGGCAGGACGAACGCGACGCCGATCACGAGCATGAGCTTGAAGACGAAGTCGTAGTACTCGGTCGCCGAGTAGTAGTTCACCCCGCCCTGCGGAATGAACGTCGACATGAGCTCGATCACGTGCGGGACGATCAGCAATCCCACCCAGCAGCCGGCGAAGAACAGCGGAATCGCGGATGCCAGGAACCCGACCGTGTACCGGATCTCCTTGCGCGTGAGGCCCGGCATCACGAAAGCCCAGATCTGCCAGAGCCAGATCGGGGACGAGAGGAAGATGCCGATCGAGAAGGCGATCCGCATCCGCAGGTCGAAACCGGACGTGACGTTCGTGAAGTTGAGCGCGGCGAAATTCGCGCCACGCTTCTCCGTGAGAACACGGATCGGCTCCGTGATCCACGCGATCACGGGGTCCGTGATGATGAACGCGACGATCATTCCGACGACGAGCGCCGCCGCGGCGATCATCAAACGCTTGCGGAGTTCGACGAGATGGGCGCCGATCGACATGCGCTTGTCACGCCGCGGTCCCTCCGGCACCTCGATCCGCGGCGGCCCTGCCGTGGCCACGCGTTATGCGGAGGTGTCGTTGGAAGGGCGCTTCTCGGGCGTGACGGACGAAGCGGTGCCCGCGTCGGTCGCGCGCGGAACCTCAGGAGCCGCGGAGACCTCGTCGTCGCGCTTCATCTCCTTCATCTCGCTGCGGAAGACACGCGCCGACTGGCCCATGCTCTTCGCGAGAGCGGGGAGCTTCGCGGCACCGAACAGCAGCAGGATGACCGCGAGAACGATCAGCAGGTGCCATCCGTTCAGATTGCCTAGCATGAGGACTCCTCAGTATCGGGCGGGGGTGCCTTCAGTGTAACTCGTGCCCCTTAGCCGGGGCCTAGGAACTCGACGTGTTCACCCCACGGGCGAGACATCCTCGCCGTACTGCGCGAGACCCGCCGCTGCCCAGGCCGCGGCGGCGCGCCGCGCTCCGGTGGGCTCGAGCAGTTCGACCTCACCGCCGCGCCGCGCCGCGAGACGCTTCAGGCTCTGCTCGTCGGCGAGGCGCAGCGAGGCGACGGCGACGTCCCCCTCGCCCTCGATCGTGGCGCGCTCGAGGTAGTCCGACAGCAGCGGGGCCACCGCGCGCGGGAACCGGAACCGCGCGACGACCTCGTCGTCGGCGGGCGCGAACAGTTCGGGTACCGGATCGGCACCGTGGACGGCGGGGATGCCGGTGAGCTCGGGGTCGCTGACGCGGTCGAGGTGGAACGTGCGCACGGCCTGCCGCGTGTGGCACCAGCCCTGCAGGTACCACTGGCCCCCGGCGATGTGGACCTTGATGGGGTCCACCGTGCGGGTCGTCGGTGCGGCGCCGGGCGCGCGATACGTGAACGACACCGCGACCCCGCGGCGGAGCGCGCGGTCCACGACGTCACGGACACCGTCCACGGGACCGGGGGCCACGATGACCGCCGGCGGGGTCGACGAGGCACCGCGCGCGAGCTTCGCCAGCAGACCCGTCACGAGGGCGCTGTCCCCCACGCCGGGCAGGGACCGCGTGAGCTGCAGACCGGCCAGCAGCGCGGCGGCTTCGCGGGCCGTGAGGCGCGGCGACCGTTCGAGGCCGACCGTGTTCGTGATCGAGATGATCTCGTCGCGGTCGAGCAGATCCCAGTCGATGTCGAACAGTTCGTTCGGGAGTTGCCAGTAGCCGCCCTCGCCGGGCAGGCCGATCACGGTGAGCCTCTCGACCATCGCCCGCATCTGGTCGGCGGTCACGTCGAAATCGGCCGCGGCCTCGGCGATCGAGACCTCGCCCTTGCCGATGATGTACGGCACGAGCTGGAGCAGGAGGGCCGCCCGGTCGAGGGCGGGCAGGGCGCGGTCGGAGCTCACGCGGCACCTCCGTGCAGGGCGAGGGTCGCACGCAGGCGACGGATGACCTGCTCGCGCAGGTCGTCGGGGGCGACGACGCGCACCTCGGGCCCGTAGGAGGCGAGCTCGTCCGCGAAGACGTGGAGGTCGACGTACGGCACCACGATGCCCTGGGGCGCGGGCTCCGCGCGCCGCGACAGGCGGAGCGCCGCCTCGGTGCCCGGGTGCACCTCGAGGAGTGCCCGCTGACGACGTGCGACCCCCTCGAGTCCCGCGATGGCTCGCTCCCCGGCGCCGACCCGCAGCTTCTCGTCGAAGCGTTCGCGGGTCACCGTGACGTCCCCGACGATGCGCGAGAGCAGGAAAGTGCGCTCGGCATCCATGGTGAGATCGAACCCGAAGACGTGCCACCGCGCCTCGTACTCCAGCAGCGCGAGCGGACGGATGCGACGCTCCCGCGCCCGCGCGTCGCCGGGACGCAGGTAGCTGAACGTGACGACGCGGCACTCCTCGATCGCCCGCTGCAGCGCCGGGAACGCGGCATCCCGAGCGCGGATGCGGGGCGCGTAGCCGATGATCGGCTCGTCGACGGCGATGCCGAGACCACGGATCTTGCGCAGCCCGCTGCGGGCATCGGCAGAGAGGGACTCGCTGCCCCACACGCTCCCGGCGATGTTCAGCAGCGCGACCTCGGCGGGGCTGAACGAGATGTCCTCCGGGAGCGCGTACTCCGCGGTCGGCACGCGGTACCGCGCCTCCCGCAGATCATCGGGGTCGGCGCGGTCGCCGATCGTCTCGATCGGGACGCCGAGTCCGCGCAGGTTCTCCTTGTCGCGCTCGAACATCTTCTCGAGGGCGTCCTTGGAGGCCCCCGCCTCGTACTGCTCGCGGTAACCGGCCACCGACGACAGGATCGTGTCCTTCGTCAGCCCCTGTTCGGTCGCCATGAGGGCGACGACGAGGTTGACCAGACGCTCCTCGGGAGCGGGTCGGGACGAGGCGGCGGACACCCGCCCATCCTAGGCGCGGGCCGGGGTCAGCCGGACTCAGCCGTCGACGCCGAGGATGTCGAAGACGTACACGAGGGCCGTGTCGGTGGGGGCGTTGAAGAGCTTCTGGTCGTCCGCCGTCTGGTCGGCGGGGATGACGACCAGCACCTGGGAGCCGACCGTCTGGCCCTCGAGCGCGGAGGCGAGGGCACCGGGCAGCTTCGACGGCGGCGCCGCGATGGGGTTCTTGCCCCACGTCGTCACGAACTGCCGACGGTCGTTCCACGAGACACCGAGCACGTTGAGGCGTGCGGTCGCGTCGGCGGTCAGCGCGGGGCCGTCGCCCTTCTTCAGCGTCTGCACCGACACGGAGGTCGGCGCGTTGCCGTCGGGGATCGTCACGCCGGGCTGGCCGCCCGGCGCGCGCACGACGGTGGGAAGACCGAAGCCCGCGGTGAACTGGTCGGCGCCGTTCGCGGCAGGAAGGTAGACGCGCTCGACGTCGGCCACGACGACCGCGGAGCCGCCCTGAGGGATGTCGAGACCCTGCGCCGCCTGCGGGCCCACACTGTCGTACGGCATCGACACGACCAGGCGCGATCCCTGCGTCGCGCAGAGCATCGCGGAGGAGAAATCGGGGAACGTCTGGTCCCAGCCGGACAGGGGCTGCGCGTTCGCGACGTTGCCGTCGTAGCGCGACCCCACGATGCGCTCGCCCGTGATGCCGTTGTAGACCGTCAGGTCGAGGAGCACGAGCTGGTCGGGCTGCGTGATGCGCTCGCCGTCGCCCGTGACCACCGTCTCGACCGAACGCGTGTCGGGCAGGAACGGCGACCGCACCTGCACGTCGGGCTTCTGCCCGACCTCGCCCGAGACCGTCACGGCCTCCGCGGCGCGCGAGTCGGACGGCGGCGGCGTGCATCCCGCAGCGGAGGCGCTACCGGATGCCGCGCATCCGACGAGGCCGGTTCCGGCCAGAGCGATCACGGCGACGAGGGCGGGGAGTCTGCGCACCGGATCAGTTTAGGCGGTCCCGTCGGGTGCCTCCGTCGCGGCCTCCGTCTCGCCGTCGCGGCGGCGCACGCCGTCGGCGGCCTTCTGGGCCTCGCGCACGCGCTTGCGCAGGTTCTTGTCGGTGATCTCGCGGTCGCCGACGGCACCGGGAGTCCACAGCTCGACGTCCTCGTCGCCGTAGCTGGACTTCGAGGCGCGCCGCTTGACCTCCGGCGGCACGGCCCCGGGGGCCAGGCGGCGCGCGGTGAGGAGGAAGCCGGTGTGCGCGACCATGCGGTGGTCGGGGCGGACGGCGAGGCCCTCGACGTGCCATCCGCGGACCATGGTCTCGGAGGCATCCGGGTCGGTGAAGAGCCCCGTCGCGCGGATGTACTCCGCGACGCGGCTCAGCTGGGTGGCGGTGGCGACGTAGCAGAGCACGACGCCGCCGGGGGTGAGCGCGTCGGCCGCAGCGTCGATGCACTCCCACGGCGCGAGCATGTCGAGCACGACGCGGTCGACGGATGCCGGGGCGACGGCATCCGGGAGGTTCTCGACCAGGTCACCCACGACGACCTCCCACGTGGCGGGCGTCGCGCCGAGGAACGTCTCGACGTTCGCGCGGGCCACGTCGGCGAACTCCTCACGGCGCTCGAACGACACCAGACGGCCGCTCGGGCCGATCGCGCGCAGCAGCCACAGCGACAGCGCGCCCGAGCCCACGCCCGCTTCGACGACCGTCGCCCCGGGGAAGATGTCGGCCTGCGACAGGATCTGCGCGGCATCCTTCGGGTAGACGATCGCCGCACCGCGCGGCATCGACATGACGAAATCGCGCAGCAGCGGACGGAGCGCGAGGTAGTCGTGGCCGGAGCTGTTGGTCACGACGCTGCCGTCCGGCTGGCCGACGAGCAGCTCGTGCTTGAGCACCCCGTTGTGCGTGTGCAGTTCGCCGTTCTCGCGGAGCGTGATGGTGTGCATCCGCCCCTTGGGTCCGGTCAGCTGCACGCGGTCACCGACCCGGAAAGGTCCGCTCAGGTGCGGGGTCTCGCTCATCGGGTCTCCTGTGGGGTGGTTGCGGGTGCGTGGGTGGAATGGAGGGCGGCGAGGTCCGCGGCGCCGCGACCGGCCAGGGTCGGCCAGAGCGCGTGGGCGCCGACCTCGTCGAGCGACACCATGAGCGGGACACCGAGCGTCACCGCGCCGCTCGCGAGCGCAGAGCGCAGGCCGTTCGGCGAGTCCTCGATCGCGACGGTGTCGCCGATCGCGACGCCGAGCGCGTCAGCGGCCTGGAGGTAGGGGTCGGGATACGGCTTCGGGCGCGTGACGTCGTCACCGGCGACGACGACGTCGAACGCGGGGAAGTCGATGAGGTCGACGACGGACAGCGCCATGCGCCGCATCGACATCGTCACGAGCGCCGTCTTCACGCCGGAGCGGCGCAGGTCGGCGAGCAGTTCCTGCGCGCCCGGGCGGAACGGCACGCCCTGCGCGGCGAGTTGGCGCAGCACCTCGTCGGTGAGATGGGCGATGATCTCGTCCACGCCCCATGGGACGCCGGCGTTCTGGAGCAGCCGCGCGGAGTCCTCCAGCGCGAGCCCGACCATCCCGAGCGCCTGCGCGTGCGACCACGTGCCGCCGAACCGCTCGACCAGCGGCGTCTCCGCGGCCATCCAGAACGGTTCGGTGTCGACGAGCGTGCCGTCCATGTCCCAGAGGACGGCGGCGGGGGCGGGGGAAGTCATCGTTCCATCGTATCCAGCGCGCTCCCCGACCATCCCCCGGCCGAGCGCTCCCCCGGGCGCATGCGCCTATCCTGGATATCCAGCCCCGCAGGGGCAGAGGAGGTTGCGTGGACGCACTGGGTCGCCGGATCATCGTCGCCGCTTTCGACGGGTGGAACGACGCCGGAGAGGCGGCCTCGGCCGCGGCAGCGATGCTGCGGACGGGCAGCGACTACGAGGTGGTGCACTCCGTCGATCCGGAGTTGTACTTCGACTACCAGTACACGCGCCCCCAGGTGGGAGTGGATGCCGAGGGCCACCGCACCCTCACCTGGCCCGAGGCCACGCTGCTCCGCCCCACCCGGCGCAGCGACGACCCCGAGATCTGGCTCCTCGTGGGCGTCGAGCCGGCGCGCGCGTGGCAGGCCTTCGCCGCGGAGTTCATCGACGTCGCCCTGCGCGAGGACATCACCGGTTTCGTCGCGCTCGGCTCGATGATGTCGGACGTGCCGCACACCCGCCCGATCTCGGTGTTCGCGGGCAGCGACAACGACGGCGTGCGCCAGTCGCTGGGGCTCGAGCGGAGTCTGTACGAGGGACCGGTCGGCATCCTGAGCGCCCTCGGTGACGCGGCCGAGCGCGCCGGCATCCCGACGGCCAGCCTGTGGGCGAGCGTGCCGCACTACGTCGCGGGCCACACGCCCTCGCCCAAGGCCACGCTCGCGCTCCTCGACCGCCTCGAGTCGGTGTCGGGCATTCCGGTCCCGCGGGGCGAGCTCGCGGCCGAAGCGCTCGCGTGGGAGGCGTCGATCGACGCCGCAGCCGCGGACGACGACGAGATGCGCGACTACATCCACCAGCTCGAGCAGACCCGCGACACGTGGGATTCCCCGGAGGCGTCGGGGGATGCCATCGCCCAGGAGTTCGAGCGGTATCTGCGCCGCGGCGGCGACGGCCCCGCCAAGCCCGGGCGCGACGACCCGCCCCGCCGCTGAACGCGAGAACGGCGCCGTCCCCCGAGGGGGCGGCGCCGTTCTGCTGGGTGCGGGATCAGCCGGAGATGATCGTCGATTCCGCCGGGACGACCCCGGTGAGGAGAAGGACGATCACGACGACGCCGAGCACGATGCGGTAGATCACGAACGGCAGGAAGCTGCCCTTCTTGAGGTACTGCATGAGGAACGCGATCACGAGGAAGCCGACGACGAACGCGATCACGGTCGCGAGCCCGGTTTCGGCGAGGTTGTACGGTCCGGTTCCCTCGTCGAAGCTCTTGTACAGCTCGTAGAGCCCGCTCACGAACACCGCGGGGACCGCGAGGAGGAACGAGTACTCAGCGACGGCGGTGCGCTTGTACCCGAGGGCCCGGCCCAGGGTCGTGGTCGCACCCGAACGGGACACACCCGGCACGAGGGCGAGGGCCTGGGCGAATCCATAGGCGAGACCGTGCGGGTAGGTGAGGTCGTCGAGGTCACGACGACGCTTGCCGTAGTGGTCGGCGAGTCCGAGCAGGATGCCGAACACGATGAGCACGATCGCGGTGATCCAGAGGCTGCGGAAGTTGTCGCGGATCAGGCTCTGCAGGAGGAAGCCCAGGATGCCGATGGGGATCGTGCCGATGATGATCAGCCACCCCATGCGGGCGTCGGGATCGTTGCGCGGCACGCGGCCGGTCAGCGACCCGAACCAGCGCGAGATGACCCTGCCGATCTTCTTGCGGAAGTACAGCAGAACGGCCAGCTCGGTGCCCAGCTGCGTGATCGCGGTGAACGTCGCGCCGGGGTCGGTCTGCGAGGGCAGGAACTCGCCCACGATCCGCAGGTGGGCGCTGGAGGAGATGGGGAGGAACTCGGTCAGGCCCTGGACGAGCCCGAGGATGATGACCTCGAAGATATGCATGCGGTCCTTCAGTACGTCCGGAGGAGGTCGGCGAGAACTCGACGACCGAACTCGAGCGCGTCGACGGGGACGCGCTCATCCACACCGTGGAACATCCCGGTGAAGTCGAGATCGGACGGGAGTCGCAACGGTGCGAACCCGTAACCGGAGATTCCGAGGGAGGCCAGTGCCTTGTTGTCGGTGCCGCCGCCCATGAGGTACGGGATCACCGGCACACCCGGGTCGTGGCGGGACAGCTGCCCCACCATGGCATCCACGAGGTCGCCCGCGAACGGGACCTCCAGGCCGATGTCCTGATGGACGATCTCGACCTCGATGCCGGGGCCGACGATGCGGCGGATGTCGGCGAGCGCCGCCTCCTCGGTGCCGGGCAGCACCCGCACGTCGATGAGGGCTTCGGCACGGTCGGGGATGACGTTGTGCTTGTACCCGGCGGTGAGCCCCGTGGGGTTCGTCGTGGTCCGCAGCGTGGAACGGAGGAACCCGGATGCCGCACCCGCGCGCTGCGCCAGCCGGTCGGGGTCGCCGGCGTCGTCACCGGTGAGCTCGGCGAGGCCGGCGAGGAGCTGCGTCGTGGTGTCGGTCAGGCGCACGGGCCAGTGCGTGCGCCCCAGCGCGGCGACCGCCTCCGCGACCGCGGTCACGGCGTTGTCGGGGTGGAGGGCGCTGCCGTGACCCGCGCGGCCGCGGGCCACGAGCTTGATCCACAGCAGAGCCTTCTC
>NZ_BADA01000436.1 GCF_000333395.1 Microbacterium sp. B19 | reverse complement strand
CGCTGCGCAGATGAACAAGCGCATGCGTGCGCCGATCCTCGAAGCCCTCACCCAGGTTCAGGGCATCGACCCGGAAGTCAGCAACTTCCGTGTCGTCGTGAACCCCGACCTCATCGAGTCGCACCGGCCCGCCGCCGCGGTCGACGACCGTCCGGCATCCGCGTCGACGACCTCGATCGCCCCGTCGCCGCTCCCGGAGCAGGCTCCCGACCCGATCGTCCCGGCATCCCGGAACGACACGCGACTGAACCCGAAGTACACCTTCGACAACTTCGTCATCGGTCAGTCCAACCGCTTCGCGCACGCGGCCGCGGTCGCGGTCGCCGAAGCGCCGGCGAAGGCGTACAACCCGCTCTTCATCTACGGCGACTCGGGGCTGGGCAAGACCCACCTGCTCCACGCCATCGGCGACTACGCCGCGAGCATGTACGCCGGTATCCGCGTGCGGTACGTCTCGAGCGAAGAGTTCACGAACGACTTCATCAACTCGATCGCGAACAACCGCGGCTCGGCCTTCCAGGCGCGCTACCGCGACGTCGACATCCTCCTGATCGACGACATCCAGTTCCTGCAGGGTCGCGCCGAGACGCAAGAGGCGTTCTTCCACACCTTCAACACGCTCCACGACCACGACAAGCAGGTCGTGATCACGAGCGACCTGCCGCCCAAGCAGCTCACCGGGTTCGAAGACCGCATGCGCAGCCGGTTCGAGTGGGGCCTCATCACCGACGTGCAGGCGCCCGACCTCGAGACGCGTATCGCCATTCTCCGCAAGAAGGCGCAGAGCGAGCGGCTCCTCATCCCCGACGACGTGCTCGAGTACATCGCCACCGTCGTCTCGTCGAACATCCGCGAACTCGAGGGGGCGCTCATCCGCGTCTCGGCGTTCGCGAGCCTCAACCGCTCGACGCTCGACATGTCGCTCGCGCAGACGGTGCTCCGCGACATCATCGATCAGGACGACGCGAACGTCGTCTCGCCGACCGACATCATCACGGCGACCGCGCAGTACTTCAAGCTGTCGGTCGACGACCTGTACGGATCGAGCCGCTCCCAGGCCGTGGCGACCGCGCGCCAGATCGCGATGTACCTGTGCCGCGAGCGGACGAGCCTGTCGCTGCCGAAGATCGGTCAGCTGTTCGGCAACCGTGATCACACCACCGTGATGTACGCCTACAAGAAGATCAGCGACCTCATGAAGGAGCGGCGCTCCCATCTACACCAGGTCTCCGAGATCACGACGCAGCTCGGGGGCATGCGCTGAGCGCCCGCCTGAACCAAGGGGT
>NZ_BADA01000437.1 GCF_000333395.1 Microbacterium sp. B19 | reverse complement strand
CGCACCACGATGAGCAGGATCGGCGCGAGGACCCCCACCGCCGCGTAGGTCGGAAGAAGACCGAGCGCGACAGAGGACAGACCCATCACCAGGACGGTCACCATCAGCGCGGTCCGGCGACCGCGCTTATCGCCGAGACGCCCGAAGAAGAGGCCGCCGAGCGGTCGGACGAAATAGCCCGTGGCGAAGACCAGGAACGCGGACAGGATGCTGAGCGACTTGTTCTCCGCGGGGAAGAACAGCGGCGCGATGATCACGGCCAGATAGCCGTAGAGGCTCCCTCGGCGTAGCCGAAGAAGCGCAGGTGCAGCTCGACGAGCCGCGACACCACGGTCGTGGTCGCCGCGTCGAAGCGCAGGGCCTGGAGGCGCTTGCGCGCCATCCGCGCACCCTTGATATCGTGGTGGTGAAACGTCACCCCGCCACCGGGCTCGAGGCGTCGGGTCGCGGGCTTGCCGATGTCGTGCAGCAGAGCGGCCAGGCGCAGCGGCACGTCGGGAGCGTCACCGGGATGCCGCTGGTGCTCGAGCTCGATCGCCTGGCGCAGCACCGTCAGCGAGTGCTCGTAGACGTCCTTGTGGTGGTGGTGCTCGTCGACCTCGAGCCGCAGCGCGGGGATCTCGGGCAGGAACTCCTCCATGAGGCCCGTCTCGACGAGGACCCGGATGCCACGCACCGGGTCATCGGTCTGGAGCAGCCGCACGAGCTCGGCCTGCACGCGCTCGGGACTCACGATCTCGAGCGTGCCGCGGAGCTCGGCGATGGCATCCAGGGTCTCGGGGTCGACCGTGAACTCGAGCTGCGACGCGAACCGGGCCGCGCGGAGCATGCGCAGGGGGTCGTCGCCGAAGCTGACCGCCGGGTCGATGGGGGTGCGGAGGAGCTGCGCGAGCAGGTCTTCCACGCCGCCGGTCGGGTCGACGAGCGTGCGCGCGGTAACCCGTAGCGCCATCGCGTTCACCGTGAAGTCGCGGCGAGTGAGGTCGGCCTCGAGCGTGTCGCCGAACTCGACGGTGGGCTTGCGGGTCACGCCGTCGTAGCTGTCGGCGCGGTACGTCGTGATCTCGACCTGCTCGCCCTGGACCTTGGCGCCGATCGTGCCGAAGGCGCGGCCGACGTCCCACTGCACCGACGACACGGGCTTCACCAGCGCGAGGATCTCGTCGGGGCGCGCGTCGGTCGTGAAGTCGAAGTCGTGGGTCGTGCGACCCAGCAGCGCGTCGCGCACGGGACCGCCGACGATCGCGAGATCGCGACCCGCGTCGGCGAAGACACGCGCCAGCGTCGCGACCACGGGATGCTCGGCGAGCTCACCGAGGCGCGCGACACCGTCGGCCATGTTCAGCATGCATCGAGCCTAACCGGGGCCACCGACGCGCCGGGGTCCCGCCGACCGCCTCGGCGCCGGGGTGCGCGCCTCCGGGCCGCGAGACTGCATCCGGCCGACATCTCCACTGCAGACTGCAACCGACTTGTCAGCAGCGTGCAGTCTCGGCGGCCCGGGCGACCGCAACGCCCCTCACGCGTCCGCGAACGCGAGGAACCCCGTCACGATGAGCTCGCGCACGCGGGGGAGGACGTCGGCGCGGAGCTCATCGGCATCCACGTCCAACAGCTGCGCGATCGCGTCGATCAGCGCACCGACGGGGAGGTCGCCGTCCGACGCGCCCACGAGCGCGGCGACCGCGGAGTCGACCTCGATCGTGCGCGCAAAGCCGCCGCCCTGCCGCAGCTCGATCACCGACGGCGACTCCTCGCCGGGCCGGTGGTGCCTGTCCTCGGTCACGTCCGGCGCGACCCGCAGGACGGCGGATGCCAGCCCCTCGTCGTCCAGGAGGGCGGCGCGGTCGTGGTTCTCGAGACACGTCGCGAGGTGCGGGCCGAATCCGGACTCGCCGCCGCCCGCCACGCGCTCGTACCGCGCGAGCGTCGGCGCCCCGGCGAGCGGCCGCCGCAGCAGGACGTACCCGAAGCCGACGCCGGTCACCCCGCGCTGCGCGAAGTCGTCAAGCCACGCGTCGATGAGCCGCGCGTACGCCGGGGTGCCGGGGACGGTCCCCCCGTCACGCACCCACAGCTCGGCGTACGCGAGGGGGTCGAGCACCTCGCGCTCGACGACCCAGGCGTCCAGCGACGGATCCACCCACCCGCGCACCCGGTCGAGCCCGGATTCGCCCTCGCGGTACTCCCAATTGCCGAGGGACTGCGCGACGCCGCCCGGCTCGAGGTGCGCGCCGACACCGGCGATCACGGACGCCACCAGCGCATCGCCCTCGAGCCCGCCGTCGCGGTATTCGTACGCCGGAACCCCCGCGACGCGCGGCGTGATCACGAACGGGGGATTGGATGCCACCCGGTCGAACGTCTCCCCGGCCACCGGCGCGAACAGCGACCCGAGCCGCGTCTCGATCCCGTCGACGCCGTTCACCAGGGCGTTGAGCCGCGTGAAGCGCAAGGCGCGCTCGGAGATGTCGGTCGCGACGACGCGCGAGACGAGCCGCCGCAGCCGGAGGGCCTGGATGCCGCACCCGGTGCCGAGATCGAGGGCCGTCCCGCCGCGCCACGTGAGCTGCAGCTTCGCCAGAGTCTGCGAGGCGCCGCCGACGCCGAGCACGTGATCCTCGGGAAGCGGACCGCCGAGCGCGGCCTCGTCGAGGTCGCTCGCGATCCACCACTCGACCTCGCCGTCGGCGTCGGCGAACGGCTGCGGCCGGAGGAGCACCGCCGGCGCGACCCGGTCGCCGGCTTCGGTGACGAGACCCAGGCGCGCGGCCCCGTCGAGCCCGAGTCGCGGCAGGGCCGCCGCCGCGTCGTCGCGCGCCACCGCCGCGCCGAGGACCCAGAGCCGCCCGAGCACCGCGAGCGGATCGCGGCGGTCGCCGAGCGCACGCTCCGCCGGACGCCGCAGCCCCCGCGGCACCGCGTCGTCGGCCTGGACGCCCCAGGCGTCGCGCAGGGCCGCACCCGAGAACCCCGCGGAACGGAGGTCGTCGGCGAGCGCGCGGCACAGGATCGGGTCGGGTTCGGGGAGCACCGGTCCATTCAACCGTCTGCGCGAGGCTATCGGGGGGCTCCGAGGTGTGCGGGCCTAGACTCCTAGCGGACCGAGGCCGCCTGGCCCGACCGACGCTCGTATGACCGTGACCTCACTGCCCTCGGGCTCACCCGTGCCGCGGCGCCCCCTCACGCGCCGGTTCCTGGCGACCCTCGCCGCGGCCGCTCTCGCGATCGGACTCGCGGCCCCCGCCGCCGCGCTCGCGGCCCCTGCCGCCGCGATCGCGGCCCCGGCCGCCGCGCTCGCGGAAACGCCGAGCCCCAGCCCCTCCGCCAGCGCGACGCCGCCGACGCTCGCTGCGGCCCCGGCCGCCAACGGCATCCTGCGTCCGGGCGAGACGTTCGCCGTGCTCACGACGCTCACGAACCCCGGGCAGTCGTCCGTTCCCTCCGCCTCCGCGACCCTGTCGATCGGTTCGACTCCCCTCGCCGACGACGCCGGCCTCACGCGGTGGCTGAGCGGTGACGCGTCCGGCGTGACGCTGCAGCAGATCGCGACCGGGACCCTGGATGCCACGGCCCCCTCGGCACAGACGTCGGTGTCGTTCACGGTGCCGGGCACCGACCCCGCCCTCTCCGGCCGCGCCCCCGGGGTGTACCCGGTGCTCGCTCAGACCGCCGGGGGAGTGTCGCTCAAGGCCCCGACGGTCGTCGTGATACCCGCGGACGGAGCCCTCACCCCGCTCGCGGTCGTCGTCCCCATCACCGCGGCCCCGCGCACGAAGGGTCTGTTGACCGCAAGCGAACTGGCCGAACTGACGGCGGTCGACGGGCCGCTGTCCGCCCAATTGGATGCCGTCGACGGCTCCGCCGCGACGCTCGCGGTCGACCCGGCGATCCCCGCGGCCATCCGCGTCTTGGGCTCCTCGGCTCCCCCGACGGCGGTCGCGTGGCTGCAGCGCCTGCTCGCCCTGCCGAACGACCGGTTCGCGCTGCAGTTCGGCGACGCCGACCTGGCGGCGCAGATCCGGTCGGGCCTCACGGCTCCGCTGGCTCCGACATCGCTCCAGTACTACCTGACCGCGTCGGATTCCACGAAGCCCGCGCCGGCGCTCTCCACCCCGACTCCCAGCCCGACCGCCCCCGGCCAGCCGACGTACCCCGACCTGGCGACCCTCCTCGACATCGGACCCGCCGACCAGAACGTGTTCTGGCCCGCCACCGACTCGGTGGACGGTTCGGTCGCGGCGGCTCTGGGCGCGCTGGGCACCGCGGACGGCCCCGCCCGTGTGCTCGTGGCATCCAGCAATCTCTCCGCTCGTCCGTCGACCGCGAGCTCCGCCGTCGACGGGGTCTCGACGCCCGTGTACGACGCCGAGGTCTCGAGCGCCCTCACCGCCGCCGCCGGCGAGAACGACACCGCTCGCCGCGGGGCGTCCCTCGCCGCGGCATCGGGGCACCTCGCTCTCGCCCGGACCGGAACCTCCGACCGCCCCGTTCTCGCCGTGCTCGACCGCGGCACGGATCGCTCACGCGTCAGCCTCCGCGCGGTCCTGGGCGCCGTGGCATCCGCTCCCGGATACGTCCCCTCGACGCTCGCCGCGGTGGCCAACACCCCCGCCGCCGCGGTCACGCTGGGCGACCCGACCGCTGATGCGTCGCGCGCCGCAGACGTGTCCGCCCTCACGTCGGACGAAGGCGAGATCGACCGCTTCGCGACGATCCTCGCCCAGCCCGAGCTGCTGACGGGACGCGAGCGGGCGGAAGTGCTGCAGGTACTCAATGTCGCCTGGACGGGGGATGCCGCCCACACAGCCGTCGCCGACCACCGCGCGGCGACGCGGAAGACGCTCGACTCCGTCGGCATCCTGTCGTCCGATTTCCGTCTTGTGAGTTCCAGCGCTCCGCTGCGGCCGTGGGTGCACAACGACCTGCCCTGGCCGATCACCGTGGTCCTGCGCGCCCAGACGAACGATGTGCGGCTCCGCGTGCAGGCGAACACCACGGTGGAGGCCCAGGCTTCGGCCAACACACGTCTCGAGGTCCCGGTCCAGGCGCGCGTCGCGAACGGCGAGGTCGTCGTCGCGATGCAGCTCTTCAGCCCCACGGGCGAGCCCATCGGTGCACGCCAGAGCGTGCAGGTCGAGGTGCGCGCCGAGTGGGAGAGCATCGGGCTCATCGCGATCATCGTGCTCGTCGCGGTGTTCCTGGGCGTCGGGGTGCTGCGGACAATCGCTCGCCGCCGGCGCACCCGCGCGGCGGCCTCTCCACCGGAAGCGGCCGAACCCTCGACCCTCGACCCGCACGACGACCAGGAGAACCCCGCGTGAGCAGCATCGGCCGGGCCAGCGTGCTCATCGGCGCGGGGACCATCGTCTCCCGCGTGAGCGGCCTCGTCCGCACGATCGTGCTGGTCGCGGCGATCGGCTCGATCAGCGCGGCGGGCGACGCGTTCGCCGTCGCGAACCAGCTGCCGAACAACATCTACGCGATCATCTCCACGGGCCTCCTGACCGCGGTCGTGGTCCCGCAGATCGTCAAGGCCGCCGCGCACCCCGACGGTGGCCGCGCGTTCATCTCGAAGCTGTTCACACTCGGCGCCGTCGGGCTCCTCGCGGCGACGGCGCTCGCGATCATCTGCGCTCCCCTGCTCGTCCAGGTCTACGCCAGCAAGTTCAGCCCCGACCAGCTCGCTCTTTCGACGGCTTTCGCGTACTGGTGCCTGCCCCAGATCTTCTTCTATGGCCTCTACGCGCTCCTCGGCGAGATCCTCAACGCCCGCCGGGTGTTCGGTCCGTACACGTGGGCACCGATCGTCAACAACGTCGTCTCGATCCTCGGCTTCGGCGCCTTCATCCTGGTCTTCGGGGGTCCCCAGACCCGAGTGGATGCCTGGACCCCGGGCATGATCGCGATCCTCGCCGGCACCGCGACGCTGGGCATCGTCGTCCAGACCGTCGTCCTGCTCTTCTTCTGGCGCCGCGCGGGCCTCGCCCTGCGCCCCGACTTCCAGTGGAAGGGCGTGGGCCTGCGCCACATCGGGCGCCTGGCCGGCTGGACGTTCCTCATGGTCGTCGCCGGGCAGCTCGCCGGCATCGTGCAATCGAACGTGCTCTCCGGCGCATCGGGGGAGGACCCGGCGATCTTCGCGTCGCAGAACGCCTGGCTGCTGTTCATGCTGCCGTACTCGATCATCGTGCTGTCGATCGGCACCCCCTACTTCACGCAGCTCAGCGAGCACGCCGCCGCCGGACGCCACGACGAGGTCAAGGCCGACATCTCGCGCAGCATCCGTACCCTCGGGTTCTTCATCGTCGCGGCCACCGCCGCCCTGGCCGTGGCCTCCGTGCCCGCGACCCGGATCTTCACGAACGGCCCGGCGGAAGCCGTCGCCGCCGCCCCCGTGCTGCTCTGCTTCCTGCTGTGCCTGGTGCCCCTGGCCGTGCTGTTCGTCGTGCAGCGGACGTTCTACGCCTACAACGACACCCGCACGCCGTTCTTCTTCACGCTCCTGCAGTGCGTCCTGGTCGCCGGCGGAGCGGTCCTCGCGGGTGCGGCCCTCCCCCGGGAGGACCTCGCCGCCGGTGTCGCGCTCACGCAGTCGATCGCGAGCATCGTGCAGGTCCTCGTCGCCACGGTGCTGCTGCACCGACGCCTGTCCGGGATCGGCACGGCCGCGTGGCTCCTCGCGCTCGGGAAGTTCGCCCTCGCCGCGCTGCCGGCGGCCGCCGCCGGCTTCGGCGTCCTGCTTCTCATGGGCGGCTTCGACGGGTGGACCACGACCAGCGCCGTAGCCGGCGCCGCGGGAGCCGCGATCGTGGGACTCGTCGTGCTCGCGGTGTACATCGGCATCCTGGCGGTCTTCCGAGCCCCCGAGCTCGCGCCGGCGCTCGCTCTCGGCCGGCGCTTCCTGCCCCGGCGCTAGCCCCCGACCCCCGGAATATTGCGGGGCTACCATGGGTTTCATCCGACGGAATCAACGAAGGGAACGCGCTACCGTGCGTCACGTCATCATCATCGGGTCGGGCCCGGCCGGTTACACGGCCGCGATCTACGCCGCCCGAGCCAACCTCGAACCCCTCGTCGTCGCGAGCTCCGTCGAAGCCGGTGGCGATCTCATGACCACCACGGACGTCGAGAACTTCCCGGGCTTCCCCGATGGCATCCTCGGACCCGACCTCATGGCCAAGATGCAGGCCCAGGCCGAGCGCTTCGGCGCCGAGGTCCTCTACGACGACGTCGTCTCGCTGGAGCTCGACGGTCCCGTCAAGAAGGTGACCCTCGGCAGCGGCAAGGTCCACGAGGCGGCATCGATCATCTACGCGACCGGCTCGGCCTACCGCAAGCTCGGTCTCGAGGGCGAAGAGCGTCTCTCCGGCCGCGGTGTCTCGTGGTGTGCCACGTGCGACGGCTTCTTCTTCCGCGAGCGCACCATCGCCGTCGTCGGCGGTGGCGACTCGGCCATGGAAGAGGCCAACTTCCTGACGAAGTTCGCCTCGAAGGTCTACATCGTGCACCGCAAGGACACGCTCCGCGCGTCGAAGATCATGCAGGAGCGCGCCTTCGCGAACCCGAAGATCGAGTTCGTGTGGAACAGCGAAGTCGCCGAGATCCTCGGTGACGACGCCGTGAACGGCATCCGTCTTCGCTCCACGGTCGACGGCACCGAGCGCGACCTCCCGATCGACGGTCTGTTCGTCGCGATCGGCAACGACCCGCGCACGCACCTCGTGCACGACAAGCTGCAGCTCACCGCCGAGGGCACGATCTGGGTCGACGGTCGCTCGTCGCGCACGTCGGTCGAGGGCGTCTTCGCCGCCGGTGACGTCATCGACCCGACGTACCGTCAGGCCGTCACGGCAGCCGGCAGCGGCACCGTGGCCGCGCTCGACGTGGAGCACTTCCTCGCCGCGCGCGGTGAGGCGGGCGAGCCCGCCGTCGCCGAGAGCCCCATCGACGGGCTCCCCGACCCCGCTGTCGTCTGAGGAATAAACCCGCGCTCACCGGGGTTTCCACCGGTAACGCTTCCATCTAAAGGAGAAATGCACATGACCGCCAAGGTGACGACCAGCGCGACCTTCGAGCAGGACGTCCTGCAGGCCGAGGGCCCCGTTCTCGTGGACTTCTGGGCCGAGTGGTGCGGACCGTGTCGTATGGTCAGCCCCGTTCTCGACGAGATCCAGTCCGAGAACGCCGACAAGATCACCATCGTGAAGCTCAACGTCGATGAGAACCCCGACCTCGCGATGAAGTACCAGATCACCTCCATCCCCGCGATGAAGGTCTTCGAGGGTGGCGAGGTCAAGACGACCATCATCGGCGCCAAGCCCAAGTTCGCTCTCGAGAAGGACCTCCAGGCGTACCTCGGCTGAGCCCGCTCGCAGCGAAAGCCCCCGGCATCCTCGTGATGTCGGGGGCTTTTTCGTCGATGGATGCCACGGACCACCGCGCGAAGCGCGTGTCAGGAGCGGCTCAGGAGACGTCGAGGCGCGCCGAGGCGTCCCAACGCCGATGCGGCTCGTCTTCGCCCAGGATGCGCCACACAGCGCGCGTGAGCGGGGGATAGTCGAGCGCGATCTGCCGCAGCACGCGGTAGTTGCGGGAACGGTTCGGACGCAGCCCGCCGTTCTCCGCGATGTTCTCGGCCCGGAGGGTCAGGACGACGAGTTCATCGACGCTGGGAAGGTCTTCCATGAACTCCCACGGGTCTTCGCCGCCGCGTAGCCGCTCGTGGATCAGAACCGCGAGTTCGTCCGAGGCCTCGGCGCGCAGCAGCTCGAGGCTGGCGCGGCGGCGAGGGCTCTGGTCTTTCGCGGTCACTCATCCAGCCTACGTCGGCCTCCCGACACGGGAGCTGCAAAGCCGGCGATCCCAGCGTATGCCGAGGAAGGAATGCCCCGACGTTCAGCCGGTGTAGCCCTCTTCTCCCAAAACGGAGAGGATGCGGTTCAGATCCTGGATCGTGGCGAAATCTATGCTGATCTGGCCTTTTCTGGCTGTGAGCGAGACGCGGACCTTGGTGTCGAACTTGTCGCCGAGACGATCGGCGATGCTGTCGAGGCCTGACCGGCGACTACCGGCCTTCGGCTTCTGACGAACAGGTGCCACGCCCGGCATCTTGGCAGCCGCCTCGGCCGCGCGGACCGAGAGGTCTTCGTTGACGATCTTGTCGGCGAGCTTCTGCATCTCGCGAGGGTCTTCGAGCGACAGGATCGCGCGGGCGTGTCCCGCGCTCAGGACGCCGGCCGCCACGCGCTGCTGCACCGGCACGGGCAGCTTCAGCAGACGGATCGTGTTGCTGATCTGGGGCCGCGACCGGCCGATCCGGGTCGCGAGCTCCTCCTGCGTGATGCCGAAGTCCTCGAGGAGCTGCTGGTAGGCCGACGCCTCTTCGAGCGGGTTCAGCTGTGATCGGTGCAGGTTCTCGAGGAGGGCGTCGCGGAGGAGGTACTCGTCCTCCGTCTCGCGGACCACGGCCGGGATCGAGGTCAGCCCCGCCTCGCGCGATGCGCGTGTGCGACGCTCACCCATGATGAGCTCGTACGTCCCGTCACCCTTGTCGCGCACGACCACCGGCTGGAGGACACCGAACTCACGAACCGAGTGGATCAGCTCGGCCAGGTCCTCCGGGTCGAAGTGGGTGCGGGGCTGCCGCGGGTTCGGCACGATGGACTGCGGGTCGATGTGCACGAGACGTGCGCCGGGAACGCTGACGAGCTCGGCCTCGTCCGCGTCGTCCTTCGCCGACGCCGCGGGCGCCGGCTCCGGCGCTGCGCTCGCGCCGGGGAAGAAGACGTCGACGGGGCGCGCCTCCGACGATTCCGCCGTGGGGATAAGGGCACCGATGCCGCGGCCCAGTCCGGTTCTCTTGGCCATCAGTCTTCCTTCGTGGTGGTGTCGCGTGCGACGATCTCGACCGCTGCTTCGCGGTAGGCGATCGCGCCCGCTGATTGGCCATCGTAAGCGATGACCGTCTGACCGAAACTCGGCGCCTCGGAGACGCGCACGGAGCGGGGGATCACGGTGTTGAGGACCTCATCGGAGAAGTGCTCGCGGACCTCGTCGGCGACCTGCTGTGCAAGACGGGTCCGACCGTCGTACATCGTCAGCAGGATCGTCGAGACATGCAGACCGGGATTCAGGTGCTTCTGGATCATCTGCACGCTGCCGAGGAGCTGGCTCAGACCCTCGAGCGCGTAGTACTCGCACTGGATCGGGATGAGGACTTCATCCGCCGCGGTGAAGGCGTTGATCGTGAGGAGTCCCAGCGACGGCGGGCAGTCGATGATGACGAAGTCGAGGTGGTTGTCCGCGTTGGCGAGATAGTCGCGAAGCGCCCCGCGGAGGCGATGCTCCCGCGCCACCTGTGAGACGAGTTCGATCTCGGCGCCGGCGAGGTGGATGGTGCTCGGCGCGCAGAGGAGGTTCGGGGATTCCGGGCTCGTCTGGATGATGTCGGCCAGCGGGAACTCGTCGATCAGGACGTCGTAGATACTCGCCGTGTCCGCGTTGTGGGGGACCCCGAGAGCGGTGGACGCGTTGCCCTGCGGGTCGAGATCGATGACCAGCACCTTGGCGCCGAGCGTAGCGAGGGCGGCAGAGATGTTCACTGCCGTCGTTGTCTTGCCGACGCCGCCCTTCTGGTTCGACACCGTGAACACGCGGGTGCGTCCCGACAGCTTCACCTCGACAGCCTCCAGCGCTCGGCGTCGAGCCGAAAGATCCGCGAGCTCACGTGCAATGGGAGAGTCCTCGAAGGAGGCCGAGCCGGACGACTCGCCGGATTGTTTCACGTGAAACGCGCTCCTTCATCTCCGGGGACAACGTTCTCAGTCTACGTGGGCTGGCGGTGCTCGCGTAGGGAGAGGGCGCATTGGAACGGGTGGTTTTGCGGTCTGTTGCATCGGTGCGTGCCGCCTCCGGGTGCCGCTCCTGCTGCGAGTGGAGCTCGCGCTGCGCGGAGGGGCTGGACCACAGCTGACGAGGACGGGCAGCCGCAGTCCGAGCGGGCGCTGGGAACGAGGCTGCCTGACTGTCCCCCTGCCGTTCTGTCTACCGCCGTCCCGCGTGGTCGTCCGAATCAGGACAAACCTCACGGCGGATGTTTCACGTGAAACGGCTCAGCCGTCAGACTCCGCCCGCGCGTTCCGTGTGAGCTTCAATGCTGCCGGTGTGTGCAACGGCAGCAGGTGCGTCGTGTGAAATGGGGCGCCGCGATTCGGGCGGGGCTCCACGGGCGCCCCGACGCGCGAGCGGTGAGCCAGGGTGCTGCCCGGACCATCGCCCATCGGTGGCGTCCGCCGCGACTTGGCACCATCCGCCCCCGCACGCTCGGCACGGTGGCGGATGTTTCACGTGAAACAGCCGGCGTGAGGGGGAGCTGGCTGCGGGGCGCGAGTGGTGAACGCCCGTGGGTGAGCGGTGGCAGCGCCGCGGCGCGACTGCCATCGACGGATGCCCGCGCCCGAGCTGACCCGGCGGTGACGGCGGCGGCTTCTGGCTGCCGATAGCTCGATTCCTTCGGAACAAGACGCCTCGTCCACTCCTGCAGCACCCCCGGCTCACGCCAGGCGCCTGGGGGAGCGGGGCCCTACGGCGCGATCTGCCCCGATTGAGGTTGCAGGACGAGGTCGGCGCAACGGCGCGCTTTGAGCGTGCGCATCTGGCGTGGATGGTCTCGGTTGCCGACGACGCGAACCGCGGGCGACGCTGCGCGAGTCCGCCCCCGCCGTCGCACGCAATTCCGGGCGCGAGTGATGCACGGAAGCGGGCCCATGTTTCACGTGAAACGGTACGCAGGTCGGCGAGCGACTCGTCCGTCCTGCCCCCGATCCTGCTGCGGGATGCCGCATCGACGCGCGTGCGCCATGCAATCACGACCTGCAGTGCTCGCGTCGGTCCGGGGTGCGGGTGCCGGGGTGTGAATCGGTTCCGCACGTTCCATCCAGCCACTGCCGAACGAGTCGGCGCACCGTCGCCGACGCACGCGACAGTCTCTGCGTCTGGGTGGAGCGAGCCGCACGGCGACCGCATCGCGTGCCACCCGAGCCGGCGTCCGGCCCCGCATCCCGCTGAGCGCACCGGCGTGCCGTACCAGCGCGCCACACCCACAGCACTCGATGTGCAACGCGTGGCAACCAGATCGGGTGCCACCCGAGCCGGCGTCCGCCCCCGCATCCCGCTGAGCGCACCGACATGCCGTACCAGCGCGCCACACCCACAGCACGCGATCCGCGACGCGCGCCGTCGACAGAGCGACTTCGCAACCATGCGCGACGCAGCATCCGGCCGGACCTTGCTGGGGCGCGCCCCGTCACCGCCCCGTGCAGCAGGCCGACCCTTCCTGTGGGCGGCACCCCGCATCCCGCTGAGCGCACCGACATGCCGTACCAGCGCGCCACACCCACAGCACGCGATCCGCGACGCGCGCCGTCGACAGAGTGACTTCGCAACCATGCGCGACGCAGCATCGGGACGGACCTTGCTGGGGCGCGCCCCGTCACCGCCCCGTGCAGCAGGCCGACCCTTCCTGTGGGCGGCACCCCGACGTGGCACCGGCCCCACGTGAGCGGCCCGTACTTGCGCCGAGGGTCTGCATGGGGGATCGGATCCCGTGGCGTCGCGGACGCTGTGTCGTGGGCTCCGCCCTCCGACTGGCTTCCGGTGGCGGAATAGGCGAGCACAGCGGCCGCGAGTGACCCCTCGCGCGACAGGAAGTTCGTCGCCAGGGCGCGCACGGGACGGGCACCACGGACGCCGGATGTTTCACGTGAAACGATGGACCCCGCAGCGCCGAGGTGACCTGCCACCGACCCCCATCTCACGTGATGGCGGCCGACCGAGGGCCAGTCCCGCGCCAGGCCGGCGCATCGGCTCGATCGACCCACCCACGCCCCTGGCTGCTGACAGGCGCGTCCTGCTCCGCACGCGTGTGTGGGTCACGTCGGGCATCGACGGGGATCGTGCGCGCGCCTCCATGCCTCGCAAAGGAGACGTAGAAGTGTGCGAGGAGGAGGACCCGACCCCTCTGGCCAGGGGAGCAGGGGAGCGGTCGGGCTACCTCCACCACCGTGGGCACTCCGGTCGCCATGCGTCACCGAGAGACAACATGGTCCCGCGGTAACGCCGCAGCCAGCGCTGGCGTCGTCGCCGGCAGGTTCGTCGGTGGCTTGCGCCGCCGGCCGATGGTGACCATACCGTCCTGGTCCAGTAGCCCGGTCACGACCCCGACTCGTACGCCACCGCGCTCGGAGCGCCGGCCGGCCAGAGGCGCTCCCGGCCGGGCGGTGTGCTGACATGCGCTCATTGCCCGGGCGACCGCTTCGGCATAGGAGTCCTTCGACGTGGTTCGAGGTGACGCAGGCCGCCCCGGCGTCACACATCGCGCGGCGTGTTTCACGTGAAACACTGCCCGCGGTCAAGATGGAGCCGGTTCGCGTTAGGGACGAACTCATCTGTGGGTGCCAGGGGCGCGGATCGCCCCGGCGTCGCACATCGCGAAGCGTGTCTCACGTGAAACACTGCCCGCGGTCAAGATGCAGCCGGTTCACGTTAGGGACGAACTCATCTTGGGGTGCCCTTCCCGGCACACGTGGGCCACGCCCGCACGACCACCGCCGGTCTGACATGTCCGGCGGCACACAAGGCCGGCACCTTCGGATTGTCCGGGGTGCGCGGCCGCGGCTGTCCACATGTGGAGGAGCGCCCGCGGCCCGCGTGCTGAGAACGCAGATCGCCGTGGCCTCACCGGTGCCCGCGCCGTGTGACCTGCACCTCGAGTAGGGCCACCCGCATTCCCCGTGGCATACAGAGGCAGTCCGCGCGCACGTCCACCGCTGCACGAAGGTGCGGCGAGTGCCGCCCCCCAGGGGCTGACCCCCCCCGCGGGCCGAGGCCAGCAATCCCCGAGCACGCATTCTCCTCGCCGATCTGCGCGTCGCCCTGAGCAGCGACACCCATCTGGCGCCTCTCCCTGGCCTGTCTCGCAATCCCCGCAGGCGACTCCTTGAATCCAGGCTGGCCCCTGAACCGCGGATCACCGCGGGCGAATCGCCCCGGCACGGGCGCCGTCCGACCTACGGTGTGCGGCTGCCGTAGAAGGACTTCGGGGGAGTGGCACACGTGCACTGGCGCCTCGTCGCACGACCGGGCTCGCGCGAAGTCCTTCCATCCGTCGGGCGGCTACGGAAGCGCGTCAGACCAGTAGACCACTCCGGGAGGTAGCCCGCCCGCCCACACCACGGCGCCCGCGGAGCCCTCTACCCCTCGACTGATCATGCAACCCGACCCTGAGTCCCGTCGGCGTACCCGCTTCGCAGCACGCGGGTGCAACACCGGCTGGCGCGCCCATGTTTCACGTGAAACATCGGCGGGGTGTCCCGCAAAGATCGGAGCACCACCCAGCCGGTCCACCCACGGGCACGGCGCTATCAATGTCGAGCCCTCTCTGATCCCCTCGGCTCACGCAGGTCCGCGGTGCGCGAAGCCGCCGGTCAGATCGCGGTGCTCCTCCGCTCGAGCCACAAGCAGCTGAGCCAGAGATCGCGGGCTCACGAGCAGACGTGCACACACGCCACCTTGTTTCACGTGAAACGGCAATACTCAAACGTATGCCGTCCTCGTACAGGCCCCGTTCCGCACCCACCTCCGGGAGCGGCCCGAATCCGAACTGACCCGCCGGGACGCGCGACATTGCGGCGCACTCGCGACAGACGCCCCCGGAAGAAGCCACACACCCGGTGCGGCCCTTCGCACAATGGGGCCGATCTCGTCGTCAACACGTCAGCGAGCGATGAGCGACGCGCCCCTCACGTGCAACAACGAGCTCCTCGCGCCAACACCGAACACCCGACCGCGTACCGCGTCAGGCGACACGGTTTCGCGGGCGCCCACACCCCGCAGCCGACCATCCACCGCGCGGCCTGAGCAAACGGAGCACGCGACTTCCCGGCTGGAACTCCGGCACACGGCATTCGACTCTGCGGCTGGCCACACCCGTGCAACCCGGCGCCTGAGAACGGCTGCCACCCCACAGGGGACAGTCGCCCAGCACAGTATGCGCCGCCATGCTCACGGGCGCGTGCGGTCCGGAGCAGGACGGTACCCCGGGCAGCAACGAAGCACCCGCCGCCGAGCGAGCGGCCGGTACAGCCCGGCGCCCCCGCAGCCCGCCCTCAGACGCTCAACGCCCCGCGGCTGCGCCGGCTGGAAAACACAGTCCACCGAGACGGCCCGGCCGCCGTCGCCATGCCGCACACCTGATTGACACCGTGCGGCGGGGGAGCGCGCGAACGGCCACGGTCACACCAGGGAAGCACAGGCACGACGCTCTCCGGGAGCGCACACGAGGCGAGCAAGATGACCGTCACTCCATCGGGCACATCCCGCCCGCATGTCGGACCCCCACGGCAGACTCTCCCTCATGGCCCGACAGCCCGGCGATCCGCTCCCGCCCGCACCCCGCGTCGCCCCCGACATCGACGATGACTTCTCGCGCGGAGTCCTCAGCGACGTCTGGGTCCCGCACTACCTGCCTCACTGGACGACTCCCGAACGCTCGGTCGCGCGTTGGGGATTCACGCCGGCCGGACTCGCATTGCGCATCGACGAAGACCAGCTCGACTGGCGTCCCGAGGACGCCCCACTCCGCGTCTCCAACCTGCAGACCGCGACGTTCTCCGGCCCCGTCGGCTCAGCGGTCGGCACCCATCGCCATCGTCCCGACGGGCTCGTCGTGCGGACACCGACTCCCACCGATCTCCGCTACGCACCACGAGCCGGCCGCGTCGACGTCACACTCCGCGCGAGCGCGGACGCCGACTGCATGACAGCGATCTGGCTCGTGGGCACCGAGCACGACGACCCGCGCGACTCGGGGGAGATCTGCGTCGCGGAGATCGACGCCGACGCACTCGGATCGCACACGAGCATCAGGTGCGGGATCAAGGCCCATCACGATGATCGTCTGACGACCGACATGATCACGACGACCATTCCGCACGACGCGGGGGAGTTCCTCACGTGGACCGTCGTGTGGGGTGGGGGAGCGACGACGATCGGATGCGAGGGAATCGTCGTCGCCGAATTCGACCGGTCACCGAACTACCCGCAGATGCTGCTCATCGACATCTTCGAGATGTCGCCGGGCACCGGAAACTACCCCAAGACGACGACGGTGCGCCGAGTGAGAGCGTGGTCCACTCCTTCCCAATGAATGGGAGTGGGCTACCGAGAGACCGTGGCCGTCAGCACACGCGTCGGCTCGTCGACGACACCCTCCCCGACGACGTGGATCTCGACGTCGGTGACGCCGAAGCGGCGGATCTGCTTCTCAGCGGCATCCACTTCCGCGCCGACGTTCGCGCCCTTCAGATACGCGAGCCGACCGCCCACGCGCGCGAGCGGGGCCGTCCACGGGATCAGGGTGCGCAGCGCGCTCACCGCGCGGGCGGTCACGACATCGAAGACGCGTCCCTTCGCCCACTCCTCGGCGCGCAGACGCTCGACGACGACGTTGTCCAGACCGAGTGCCTCGACCTGCTCCGTCAGCCACACGGTGCGGCGCTCCATCGGCTCGATGAGCGTGAACTCCACGTCGGGCCGGGCGATCGCCAGCACAATGCCCGGGAGGCCCGCGCCCGAGCCCACGTCCGCGACCCGGCCGGTGAAGAAGGGGGCGGCGACCGCGCTGTTCAGGATGTGCCGCGACCAGAGCCGGGGAACCTCCAGCGGGCCGATCAGACCTCGCTGCTCACCGTGCTCGGCCAGCGCGTGCGTGAACCGACGAGCCAGGTCGATGCGGTCACCGAACACCGCGGTCGCGGCATCCGGTTCCGCTTCCAGTTCGTTCGTCACGTCGAACGGGTCAGCCGCGACGCAGCACGGTGTGCCGGTCGGCGCCCTCACCGAACGACTCGGACGCGTAACCGCGGTCGGCCGCGATGTCGTGCACCAGCTTGCGCTCGTAGCTCGACATAGCCGGGAGAGACGCCTGCGAGGCGCCCTCATCGAGACGCTGGATCGCGCGATCCACCAGGTTCTCGAGCTGACGCTGACGTGCGTCGCGCGAGCCTCCGATGTCGAGGATCAGCCGCGAGAAACGCCCGGTTGCGTTCTGCACGGCGAGGCGGGTGAGCTCCTGCAGCGCCTGGACCGTGTCGGGGTGAGAGAGCGTGGAGAGAGCCGAGGCGTCTTCCGCCTCCACCGAGACGTACGCGCGGCCGGCGCGCACGTCGAGAGCGAGATCACCGTCGATGTCGGCGATGTCTAGCAGCCCCTCGAGGAAGTCAGCGGCGACGTCGCCTTCCTGCTCGAGCTGCTCTTCCGTGGCGGCGGTGGGTTCGGTCGCGATCTGCTCGGACGTCGTCATCATGGGCTCCGGGTGCTCAGGAGGGGGTGTCGGTGCCGGGCTTGGCGGTCGTCCGCGGTGCCGTTCCGGGCGCCTTGGTCGACTGCTGCTGCTTCTTGGCGCGCTGCTTGCTCACGGGCTGCTGACGCTTCGGCTGGGCCGCGCGCGCACGCTCGGCCTCCTCGAAGAGACGCTGCTGCTCGGCCTCGTACTTCTCGATCGCCACGACCTTGCCGTTGGAATCGATCGCCTTGCCCTTGCGAGCCAGACGCTCTTCCCGAGCCTTGGCGGCGTCGGATCCGGGGGTCGGCATCTCACGGATGACGATGAACTGCTGCACCATCGTCCAGATGTTGCTGATGAACCAGTAGATGACGACGCCGAGCGGGAAGAAGACACCCGAGAAGATGAAAGCCAGCGGCAGGATGAAGAGCATGATCCGCTGCATCTGGTACGCCTGACCGGTCTTGGCCTCGGGCGACAGGTTCTTCGAGATGATCTGCAGCTGGGTGAAGAACTGCGACGCGATCATGAGGACCACGAGGGTCAGCAGGATCGCGACCGTGAACTGCCCGTCGGGCTGGCCCCACGCGGTGACGAGGTTGACGTGCATGGATGCCACGTCGAACAGGCGCGCATCGTAGAACTCGGTCGTGAGCTCGGGCGTCAGCAGACCCACACCACCCTGACCGAGGGCGGCGTGCTTGGACACGTCGTTCAGCACGCTGAACAGGGCGAAGAAGATCGGCATCTGCACCAGCAGCGGGAGGCAGCTGGAGACCGGAGTCGTGCCGTGCTTCTTGTAGAGGGCCATCGTCTCGCGGCTCATCGCCTCGCGGGAGAGCTGGTCGCGCTTGCCCTTGTACTTCTCCTGCACCTTGCGGAGCTCGGGGGCGATCTCCATCATCTTGCGCTGGCTCTTGATCTGCCGCACGAAGAGCGGGATGAGCGCGGCGCGCACGATGAGCACCAGGCCGACGATTGACAGCACCCAGGTGAGACCGGCCGCGGGCGCCATGCCCAGCGACGTGAAGAGCGCATGCCAGCCGACCAGCACGAGCTCGACGGCCCATTTCAAGGGCCAGAGGACGATTCCAATGAGATCCGGCACGGATCAGTCCTTTCGGGAGGGCACGACGAAGCCGTGCGGAGTGAGTTCGTGGCGGAAGGCGCGGTGCGGACGGACATCGTCGATGCCTCCCTGAGCCCAGGGGTGGCAGCGGGCGAGGCGGGCCGCGGTCAACGCGGCACCTTTGACGAGTCCGTGCTGCTGCACGGCGCCCACCGAATAGGCGGAGCAGGACGGGTAGTACTTGCACACATCGCCGTAGACGTGCGAGATCGTCGCCCGGTACGCGTGCAGAAGGGCGAGGCCGGCGTTACGGGGGAGGAGGGGAACGGATGCCGCGACCGTCGACCATTCCAGGTGTCCGACACCGGTGGATGAGGTGGGGAGCGTCGAGGTGCTCACGCGGCGGCCTTGCGTTCCAGGCACCGAACGACGTCGGCGCGGAGATCGGCATAGTCGGCCGTGGCGGCCGACGGAAGTGCTCGGATGACGACCGAGGCGCCCCCGCGAACGAACGGGAGCGCCTCGGCGCACACCGCCTTCAAACGGCGGCGAACGGTGTTGCGAATGACGGCCGAGCCGACCTGACGGCTCACGATGAAGCCGAAGCGCGCCGGACCTTCGTCCGGGGCGCCGCCGACATAGGTCACGGTGTGCGTTCCGGCACAGCGAGACCCCCGACGGACGGTGGCTTTGTAGTCCGATCCGCGGGTGAGTCGGTTCGGCTTCGCGAGCACTGGGTGGGTCAGGCCGAGAGCTCGGTGCGGCCCTTGGCGCGACGCGCCGACAGGATCGCGCGGCCGGCGCGGGTGCGCATGCGGGCGCGGAAGCCGTGCTTCTTGGCGCGGCGGCGGTTGTTGGGCTGGAAGGTGCGCTTGCTCATGGGGTCACTCCGGAGGTGATGTCACCCGATGCTCTTCTGCCGGGGGACGTGGTCGGGACTGCCGTGTAGGCATAAGTCAACCGACTAAGGCTACGTCGCGCGCGACGTTAACTCAAACCGGGAGGCCGACCGCTCATTATCCCCAAGCGTCGTCCACACCCGTGGCAAAGACACGCGAGCGCGTTCTACAGTTGATTTTGCTCCGTGCGGACCGCGAACTAGCGTGTCCCCGGAAGTTATCCACAGGTTCGGCGGGATGCACGTCGACAGTCGCGCGCCGAGTTCCCGGAGGGGATATGTCTTTGCACCAGGTACCGGATGTCCCTGTCTGTCCGC
>NZ_BADA01000438.1 GCF_000333395.1 Microbacterium sp. B19 | reverse complement strand
TGGCGCGACGAGCGGTTGGCCGCGGCGCCGGCGCCCGTGGCATCCGGTGTTCCGCTCCTCACTCCCCCGCCGGTCGGGGTCGCGCGCGAGGGACGCCGCCTGCGCCGCGGCTTCTCGTGGGTCGGCGGCGTGCTCGCCGTGCTGGCCATCGGCTGGTGGCTCTTCACGGTGATCTCCGACACGTTCCTGCGGTAGGCGCGCTGCCCCGGGTCCCCGCGCGCACCCGCGCGAGTCGCCAGGATTTGTCGCCTGGGACGCGCTCCAGGCGACAAATCTTGGCACCTCACGCGTCCTGTGCGGCGCAGCCGCACGGGGGTCAGACGCGCGTCGACCGCCACAGCTCGCGGCGGGACTCCTGCGCGACCGGGTCCGGCACCGGGAGGGATGCCAGCAGCCGCTTCGTGTAGTCGTCGCTCGGCTCCGTGAGCACCTGCACCGTCGTGCCCTGCTCGCGGATCACGCCCTGGCGGAGCACCACGATGCGGTCGGCCACCTCGTCGACGACCGCGAGGTCGTGACTGATGAAGAGGCACGCGAACCCGAACTCCTTCTGCAACTCCGCGAAGAGCTGCAGAACTCGGGCCTGCACCGACACGTCGAGTGCCGAGGTCGGCTCGTCCGCGATGAGCAGCTTCGGGTCGAGCGCGAGCGCCCGGGCCAGCGACGCGCGCTGACGCTGGCCGCCCGACAGCTCGTGCGGGTACCGGTCGCCGAACGCGGTCGGGAGCTGGACGGCATCCAGGAGTTCGTCCACGCGCGCACGCGCGGCGCGGGCGCCGGACGCGCGCCGGTGCACGAGGAGCGGCTCGGCGATGCACTCCGCGATCGTGAGGAGCGGGTTGAAGCTCGTCGCCGGGTCCTGGAAGACGAAGCCGATGTCCGGGCGGGTCTTCGCGAGCGTGCGGGACTTCGCGCCGCGCATCTCGGTGCCGAGCACCTTGAGCGACCCGCCGACGACCGAGGTGAGCCCCACCATCGCGCGGCCGATGGTCGTCTTGCCCGAACCCGATTCGCCCACGAGACCGAGCACTTCGCCGGGGCCGATCCAGAAGTCGACGCCCTTCACGGCGATGACGCCGGTCGTACCGAAGCGCCCCGGGTAGCCGATCTCGACCTTCTCGGCCACGACCAGACTGCCCGCAGGGGGCGCGGTCGGCGCCGGGGTCGCGAGCTTCTGCTGCGCGCTCTTCCCGCGGCCGACGTGCGGCACGGCGGCCAGCAGCTCGCGCGTGTACTGCTGCTGCGGCGCGGCGAACAGCGAGCGCACGGGCGCCTGCTCGACGATGTCGCCGCGGTACATCACGATGACCCGGTCGGCCAGGTCGGCGACCACGCCCATGTTGTGGGTGATGAGCACGATCGTCGCGCCGAACTCGTCGCGGCACGTGCGCAGCAGGTCGAGGATCTCGGCCTGCACCGTGACGTCGAGGGCCGTGGTCGGCTCGTCGGCGATGATGAGGCCCGCGTTGAGCACGAGCGCCATCGCGATGACCACGCGCTGCTTCTGGCCGCCGGAGAACTGGTGCGGGTAGTCGTCGACGCGCTTGTCGGGATTCGGGATGCCGACCCGGCGCAGGATGTCGACGGCCTGGGCCTTCGCCTCGGCGCGCGACAGCTTCCCGTGGGCGCGCAGGCCCTCCGCGATCTGCCACCCCACCGTGTACACCGGGTTCAGCGCGGTGGACGGCTCCTGGAAGACCATCGCGGCGTCGTGTCCGCGCATCGCGCGCAGCTGCGCGTGGGTCGCGTGGACGATGTCGGTCTCGTCGCCGTCGCGACCGCGGACGATCACGGCGCCCGACAGGGTTGCGGTCTCGGGCAGGAGCCCCAGCAGCGTGTTGGCCGTGACGGTCTTGCCCGACCCGGACTCGCCGACGATCGCGAGCACCTCGCCGGCGTGCGCCTCGAGCGAGATGCCGTTGATCGCGGCGACGGGGTCGCCGTCGGTCGCGAACGTGACCCGAAGGTCGTCGATGCGGGCGACGGGCGCGGTGGTGCCGGTCATGAGGGGCTCCCCTCGGAAGAAGTGGATGCCGGGGGCCCGGCGGGAGCGGCGGTCGCCGAGGTCGGAGCCGGGGCGGGGTCGACCGCGGTGACCGGTGCGGGAGCGCGTCCGGCGCGGCGGCGCGTGCGGAGCCGCGGGTCGCTGAGGTCGTTGAGGCTCTCGCCGACGAGCGTGATGCCGAGCACGGCGAGGACGATCGCGACGCCCGGAGGGACGGCCGTCCACCAGATGCCGCTGGTCACGTCGCTGACAGAGCGGTTGAGGTCGTAGCCCCATTCCGCCGCGGCCGTGGCCTCGATGCCGAAGCCGAGGAAGCCCAGACCCGCGAGCGTCAGCAGCGCCTCCGAGGCGTTGAGCGTCACGACGACCGGCAGCGAGCGCGTGGAGTTGCGCAGCACGTGGCGGAGCAGGATGCGCGCGGTCGGCACGCCGATCACGCGAGCCGACTCGACGAACGGCTCCGCCTTCACGCGCACGACCTCGGCACGGATCACGCGGAAGTACTGCGGCACGAACACCACCGTGATCGAGATCGCGGTCGCGAGGATGCCGCCCCACAGCGTCGACTGTCCACGAGTGATCGCGATCGACATCACGATCGCGAGGAGCAGCGACGGGAAGGCGTAGATCGCGTCGGCCAGCACCACGAGGATGCGGTCGATCCAGCCGCCGAAGTAGCCGCTGACCAGCCCCAAGAAGATGCCGAGGAAGATCGAGAACACGATCGCGCAGAGGATCACCAGGAGCGCGGTCTGCGCACCCCAGATCACGCGGGACAGCACGTCGTACCCACCGACGGTCGTGCCGAGCAGGTTCATCGCGCTCGGCGCCTGCTGCGTGCCGAACTTCACGCCGTTCGCCTCCTGCTGCGCGAAGCTGTAGGGGGCGAGCACCGGCGCGAGAACGGCGACGAGCACGAAGACGATCGTGATCACGAGGCCGATCACGAGCATCGTGCGCTGCAGCCCGACGCTGCGACGCAGGTGGGAGACGATCGGCAGACGGTCGCGCAGGGGAACCTTGCGCTCCGTCAGGGCCGCGGGGGTCGTGGCATCCGTCATGTCAGTACCTCACTCGCGGGTCGATGATCGCCGCGATGACGTCGACGAGGAAGTTCGTGACGGCGACGATCAGCGCGATCATCACGACGATGCCCTGCACCGCCACGAAGTCGCGCGCCTTCAGGTACTCGCTGAGCATGAAGCCCAGCCCCTTCCACTCGAACGTGGTCTCGGTGAGCACCGCGCCACCGAGCAGCAGGGCGATCTGCAGGCCGATCACGGTGATGATCGGGATGAGCGCGGGGCGATAGGCGTGCTTGGTGACCAGGCGGAACTCCCCCACGCCGCGGGAACGCGCCGACGTGACGTACTGCGCGCCGAGCGTGCCGATCACGTTGGTGCGCACGAGCCGCAAAAAGATGCCGGCGGTCAGGATGCCGAGCGCCAGACCCGGCAGGATCGCGTGGGTCAGCACGTCGCCGACCGCGGCTCCGTCGCCGAGGCGGATGGCATCCAGGAGATATATGCCGCTGGGGTTATCGAGGCCCTGGAGCTTCAGCTCGGTGCGGGTGCTGGCGCGGCCGGCGACCGGCAGCACGCTCAGCCACACCGCGAAGACGAGCTTCAGCAGGAGGCCGACGAAGAAGATCGGGGTGGCGTAGCCGAGGATCGCGCCGATGCGCAGGACCGCGTCGGGCCAGCGGTCGCGGCGGTAGGCGGCGAGAAGACCGAACGGGATGCCGACCAGCAGCGCCACGACGAGCGCGTAGATCGCGAGCTCGAGCGTGGCCGAGCCGTACTGGAGCAGGATGCCGAGGACCGGACGGTTGTCGGTCAGCGTGGTGCCGAAGTCGCCGCGCAGCACACCCCAGATGTACTCGAAGTACTGCTCGTAGAGCGGGCGGTCGTAGCCGGCCTCGTGGATGCGCTCCGCGAGCTGGTCGGGTGGGAGGCGTCCTCCGAGCGCGGCGGTGATCGGGTCGCCCGTGACCCGCATGAGCAGGAAAACCACGGTCACGAGGATGAAGACCGTGGGGATGATCAGCACGAGGCGGACGAGGATGTAGCGCCAGAGACCGCCGCCCTTCGGGGCGGCGGGCGCAGCGATGACGGGGGCGTCGACGGCGGTGGCCATGGGAACCTAACGAGAGGAACGCAGCGGGTGCCCGGCCCCGCGAGGGACCGGGCACCCGGCGTCGATTACTTGTTCAGCGGGGCGTAGCGGAACTTGAAGGAACCGTCGAGGACGGCGCCCTTCACGCTCGAGCCGACGATCGCGACCTGCTTGCCCTGGAGCAGCGGAAGGGTCGAGAGGTCGGCCGCCACCGCGTCCTGGATCTTGCCGATCTCCTGCTCACGCGTGGCCTTGTCGGTCTGCGTCGCCTGGTCGATGATCATCTTCTGGACGTCGGCGTTGTCGTAGTGGTTGCCGACGAAGTTGTCCAGCGAGAAGAACGGGGTCAGGTAGTTGTCGGCATCCGAGTAGTCCGGGAACCAGCCGAGCTGGTACGCGGGGTACACGTCGGCGACGCGGTCCTTGGTGTACTGCACCCACTCGGTCTGCGCGAGGTTGACCGTGAACAGGCCGTCCTTCTCGAGCTGCGCCTTGACCGCGGCGTACTCGTCACCCGACGAGGGACCGTAGTGGTCGCCGTTGTACTGCAGGTTCAGCGTGACGGGCGTCGTGATGCCGGCCGCGGTCAGCGTGGCCTTGGCCTTCGCGGCATCCGGAGCGCCGTTTCCGTCGCCGTACAGACCCTTGAGCGCCTCGTTGGCGCCCGCGAGACCCTGCGGAACGTAGGAGTAGAGCGGCGAGTAGGTGTCCTTGTAGACGTCGGTCGCGATCGCCTGGCGGTCGATCAGGTCGGCCGCGGCCTGACGGACGGCGAGCGACTTGGCGGCGTCGGCCTCGGGGGTCTTCGCGCCGAAGGGCATGGTGTCGAAGTTGAAGACGATGTAGCGGATCTCGCCGCCGGGGCCGTCGACGACCTTGACCGCGTCGTTCTTCGACAGGTCGTCGATGTCGGTCGCGCTGAGGCTGCGGTACGCGACGTCGATCGCGCCCGACTGCACGTCGAGCTTCAGGTTCGACGCGTCGGCGTAGTACTTCGCCGAGATGCCGCCGTTCGCCGGCTTCGGGAGCGAGCCCTGGTAGTCGGCGTAGGGCTTGTACGAGATGAGCTCGTTCAGCTTGTACGAGTCGATCGTGTACTGACCGGCGAAGGCCTTGCCCTGGACGATGGTGTCGTCCGGCGTGACGGCGTCGGCGGAGAAGACCTCTTCGTCGACGATCGGCGCGGCCGGGCTCGACAGGATCTGCGGCCAGACCTGGTCGTTGCCGTTCTTCAGCGTGAAGACGACGGTGGTGTCGTCGGGCGTCGAGACGCTGTCGAGGTTGCCGAGCAGCGACGACGGGCCGTTGGGGTCGGCGATCTTGACCTGGCGGTCGAACGAGAACTTCACGTCGGAGGACGTGAGGTCGTGGCCGTTCGCGAACTTCAGGCCCGACTTGAGCTTGACCGTGTACTCGGTCGGCGACGTGAACTCGGCCGACTCGGCGATGTCGGGCGTGACGTCCGACGTGCCGTACTGGCTGTTGAGGAGGAAGGGGTAGACCTGGTTCATCACGGCGAACGAGCCGTTGTCGTACGAGCCGGCCGGGTCGATCGAGCTGATCTTGTCGGTGGTGCCGACGACGAGGGGTTCGGTCGAGCCGCTGTCCGAGCCGTTGTCTCCCCCGCCGGCGGAGCAGCCCGCGAGGACGAGAGCCGAGACGCCGACGGCGCCGAGAGCGAGGCCGAGACGGCCTCGACCACTGTTGTGCAGTGTCATTGAGTTACCTCTGCTGTGAAGTGTCGATCGCGACAAGTGCCGCAGTCCTTCGGACATCTTTGTCTTCAGGAGGCCACACTCCAACTATTGGACCGTCTTTTTACGATAACGAAACCTCGAATATCTTCCGGTCCCCCGGATGCCTTGTCGGAGATGTTCCGGGCGAGAGCGCTCCCGGGACGCTCAGCGCAACGGTTCGGCTAACGCCGGCGCGATTCGTGCTCAGCGCGTCCGCGGCGGCTCAGCGCAACGGTTCGGCGAGCGCCGGCGCGATCGTGCTCAGCGCGTCCGCGGCGGCCTCACGGGCCGACGGGGACTCTCCGATCGCCCACGATTCGACGGCCACGGTCAACGACGCGATCGTCGCCGCGGCCAACCCGCGCACAGCGAGCGCGCCCAGATCGGGCCGCTCGCGCTGGAACAGCTCGACGAGGTCGTCCTGCGCCTGGCGTCCCGCTGCGAGCCAGGACGCGCGCAGCGCCGGCGTCTGCACGATGATGCGGGTCAGTCGCCGGCGCATCTCGGGCTCCACGGCGATCGACTCCACGAACCCGTCGACCACGGCCGCGAGCAGTGGCCCCGGCAAGTGCGCGGCGAGGTGACGGATGAACGTGGCGGGACCGTCGGCCAGCTCCCCCACCAGCGTGCCGTCCTTGCTCGCGCAGTGCCGGTAGAACGTGCGCATCGAGATTCCCGCGCGATCGGCGATCTGCTCCACGGTCGTCTGCTCGTAACCCTGAGCCTCGAAGAGGTCGGCGGCGGCGGCTTCGATGAGGGCCATCGTCTCGACGCGGCGCCGCGCGCGCAGCGTCGAGACGGGGGGAACACGGCTCTCGGGCATGGGCCAAGTATGCCGTTCTCTCTGGTGGCACATATACGCAAAGTGGCAGACTGTGCCACGAGCGGATCGCTCAGTTTCGAAGGAGAACAACATGTCCGAAATCTCGTTCGCCGGCAGAGTGGCCATCGTCACCGGTGCCGGCGGAGGACTGGGGAAGGCCCACGCGCTCGAACTCGCTCGACGGGGCGCCAAGGTGGTCATCAACGACCTCGGCGGAGACATCACGGGCGCGAACGGCGGCACCGCGATGGCCGACGACGTGGTCGCCGAGATCCGGGCCGCCGGCGGCGAGGCCGTCGCCAACTACGACTCGGTCGCCACGCCGGAGGGGGGACGAGGGATCGTCGAGACCGCGCTCGACGCGTTCGGCCGGGTCGACATCCTCGTCAACAACGCCGGGAACATCCGCAACGCCCCCTTCACGGATCTGTCGCCGGAGTCCGTGGAGTCGCTGCTCGCCGTTCACGTCAAGGGCGCCTTCAACGTCACGCAGCCGGCGTTCGAGGTCATGCGGGACAACGGCTACGGACGCATCGTCTTCACGTCGTCGGCGGCCGGCCTGTTCGGCTCGATCCAGCAGGCGAACTACGCCGCCGCCAAGGGAGCCGTCTTCGGCCTCGCGAACGTCGTGGCGCTCGAGGGCAAACCCCACGGCATCCTGGTCAACACGATCCTCCCGGCCGCCAACAGCCGCATGCAGGCCGACATGAACCCTGAACAGTTCGTCGGGATGCCGACGACACCCGCGCACGGGGAGCCCGAGATGATCACGGCGATGGTCGCCTACCTCGCCAGCGAGCAGAACACCGCGACACGCGAGCTGTACTCGATCGCTCGGGGCCGATATGCCCGCGTGTTCATGGGCGTCGCGCCCGGGTGGCACGTCGCGCACGACGAACCGGTCGCCACCGCCGACGACGTCGCCGCCCACATCGACCGTATTCGCGACCTCGAGGGCTACGCGGTCCCCGAGTCCATGGTCGCCGAGTTCGCGCTCGTCCCGTGAGCACGGCATCCGCGTGCACGACGCCCCGCACGTACGTCGTCACCGGTGCCGGATCCGGAATCGGTGCGGCCACCGCCGCTCTCCTGCGGTCGCGCGGGCACCGCGTCGTGGGAGTCGACCTGCGCGGCAGCGACATCGACGCCGACCTCTCGACCGACGCGGGCCGCGGGTCGCTGGCCGACGCGGTTCGCGAGGCGATCGGCGACACCGTCGACGGCGTCATCGCCGTGGCGGGGGTGGCTCTGCCCACGTCTCTCACGGTGCGCGTCAACTACTTCGGTGCGGTCGCGACCCTCGAGGCGCTCCTGCCGCTGCTGCGGAACTCGCCCGCGCCCCGCGCCGCTGTCGTCGCCTCCTTCTCCGCCCTCCAGCAGAATGACGCCCAACTGGTGGACCTGCTCCGGGTGGGCGACGAGGATGCCGCGGTCGCCCGCGCCGACGGGCTCGCCGCGGAAGGCCTGGGCGATCTCATCTACCCGTCGACGAAACGCGCGATCGCCGAGTGGGTGCGCGAACGGGCGGTGACGCCGGAGTGGGCGGCATCCGGAATCCCGCTCAACGCGGTCGGCCCGGGCATCATCCTGACGCCCATGACCGAGCCCCTGCTCGCGACCCCCGAGGGACGCGACGCGCTCATGCAAGTCGTGCCGATGCCCCTGGCCGGACCGGCTCGCCCCGAGGCGATCGCCGAGGTGCTGGCCTGGCTCACGGACGCCCCCAACGCCCACATGACGGGCCAGGTGGTGTTCGTCGACGGTGGGGCCGATGCGGTGATCCGCGGGCCCCGCGTGTTCGACTGACCGTCCGGGTGGGCGTCCGCGCGGGCGCCCACCCCTGGGTCCGGGCGCCCACCCCACACGTCAGTGCGGGCGTCCACGGGCACACAACCCTCCCGTCAGTGCGCGGACCAGCCGCCGTCCATCACGTAGCTCGTGCCGGTGACCATCGCGGCATCCGGTCCGGCCAACCACAGCGCGAGTGACGCGACCTCGGACGGCTCGACGAGCCGCTTGATCGCGGCATCCTTCAGCAAGACCGTCTCGAGCACCTCGGACTCCGGGATGCCATGCGCCCGCGCCTGGTCCGCGAGCTGCTTCTCGACGAGCGGCGACCGCACGTATCCGGGGTCGATGCACACGCTCGTGACGCCGTGGCGTGCGCCCTCGAGGGCCGTGGTCTTGGAGAGTCCCTCCAGACCGTGCTTGGCGGTGACGTACGCGGACTTGTATTCCGATGCGCGTATACCGTGGACGCTCGACACGTTCAGCACCCGGCCGAAGCCGCGCTCGTACATCCCGGGGAGGGCCGCGCGAATGAGGAGGAACGGGGCCTCGAGCATGAGCCGCAGCATGAACGAGAAGCGCTCGGGGGCGAAGTCCTCGATCGGGCTCACGTGCTGGATACCGGCGTTGTTGACGAGGATGTCGACGTCGAGGCTCAGATCGGCCAGGGCCGCGGTGTCCGACAGGTCGACGGCCCACGCGCGGCCGCCGATCTCGGCGGCGAGGGCTTCGGCACCCTCGGCGTTGAGATCGGCGACCGTGACGGTGGCGCCGGCCTCGGCGAACGCACGCGCGATCGCCGCTCCGATGCCGCTGGCACCGCCGGTGACGAGGGCGCGACGCCCGCTGAGGTCGATGCTCATGCTTCCTACTTCCCCCGCGCGGCGAGCTTCGCGTCCGCGGCGTCGATGTCGCGCAGCGAGATGCCCCGCGTCTCCTTCAGTGACAGTACGGCGATGGCGGTCAGCACGCAGGCCGCCACGATGTACAGCGCGATCGGCAGCCACGAGCCGGTGTCCTTCAGCCACTGCGTCGCGAGGATCGGCGCGAGCGACCCGGCGAGGATCGCGGTGACCTGGGCGCCGAGCGAGACGCCCGAGTAGCGCATGCGCGTCGGGAACAGCTCGGCCATGACCGCCGGCTGCGGCGCGTACATGCCGGCGTGGAACACGAGTCCGAGCGCCACGGCGGCCACGATCACGACGGGGTTCAACGTGTCGAACATCGGGAAGGCGAAGAACGCCCAGGTCGCGCTGAGGATCGCGCCGGTGAGGTACACGGGCTTGCGACCGATGCGGTCGGCGAGGCGCCCGATCGGGGGGATCACGGCGAAATGGATGACGTGCGCGATCAGCAGCGCGAGGAGCAGCTGGCTCGTGTCGTACGAGTGGACGACCTTCAGGTAGACGATCGAGAAGCTGACGACGATGTAGTAGACGATGTTCTCCGCGAAGCGCACGCCCATCGCCTGGACGACGCCCTTGGGGTAGCGGCGCAGCACCTCGACGACACCGAACGACGTCGCCTTCTCCTGCTCGACCTGCTTCTTGGCCTCGAGGAAGATCGGCGCCTCCTCGACGTGCGTGCGGATATAGAAGCCGACCAGCACGATCACGGCCGAGAGCCAGAACGCGACGCGCCAGCCCCAGTCGAGGAACGCGGCGGGGGAGAGGGCGAACGACATGATCAGGAGGACCGTCGTCGCCAGCAGGTTGCCGACCGGAACGGCGGCCTGCGGCCAGCTGGCCCAGAACGCGCGCGAGCGGTTCGGGCTCTGCTCGGCGACCAGCAGGACGGCACCGCCCCACTCTCCGCCGACCGCGAAGCCCTGGATGAAACGCAGGGCCACGAGCATCGCGGGCGCCCAGTATCCGACGGACGCGAAGCCGGGGAGGCATCCCATCAGGAAGGTGGCGGCGCCGACGATGATGATCGTCGCCTGCAGCGTCGGCTTGCGGCCGAACCGGTCGCCGATCTGCCCGAAGACGATGCCGCCCAGGGGGCGCGCGACGAAGCCGACCGCGTAGGTGACAAAGGCGGCGATGATGCCGTCGAGCGGTGAGCCCGACGACGGGAAGAAGTACGTGCCGAAGACGAGGCTCGCGGCGGTGGCGTAGAGGAAGAACTCGTACCATTCGACGACCGTGCCGGCCATGGAGGCGGCGACGACGCGACGGATCTTGCTGGTCGAGATTTCGGGGGAGGCGCTGCGTTGCGCGGCGGCGGGGGATTCCATGCTGCTCCTTCGGTGTCGACGGTGACATCCGGGGATGAGTCTGCGCGGCGTCGGGTGTTGCGGCAATGCCCAGTGCTGCCGACCGGGTGTGCAGAATTGCACACATGGATGCCACGAACGTCCGCGCCGACGACCTCCTGATGCTGCTCGCGGTCGCCCGCACGGGCCGCTACACCGCCGCCGCGCAGGTCCGCGGCGTCGACCACACCACCGTCGCCCGGCGCATCGCCGCGCTCGAGGACGCGCTCGGCGGCCGCGTCGTCGCCGCCTCGGGCCGCGGGTGGGAGCTGACAGCGCTCGGAAAGCACGCGGTCGAGACGGCCGGACGTATCGAGGCCGCGATGTCGCGGCTGTCGGGCGGGGGAGAGGAGCCGGATCCCGTCTCGGGGGTCGTGCGGATGTCGGCGACCGACGGCTTCAGCGCCTACGTCGCGGCTCCCGCGATCGCGGCCCTGCGTCAGCGGCATCCGGAGCTGACCGTCGAGATCGTGGCCACGCAGCGGAGGGCCGCGCTGCACCGCCCGGGCTTGGACCTCGAGGTCGTGGTGGGGGAGCCGCAGTCGTCGCGCGGCGCGGCGACCCGTCTCGGCACCTACACGCTCGGCATGTACGCCTCCCGGGCGTATCTCGAGCGGGAGGGGACGCCCCGCGACCTCGCCGAGCTCGAGCAGCACCGGCTCGTGTATTTCGTCGACTCGATGCTGCAGGTGGAGGCGCTCGACCTTCCGCGGCGACTGGTCCCTCGCATGCGGGACGGTGTGACCTCGACCAACGTGTTCGTGCACGTGGAGGCGACACGCGTAGGTGCCGGAATCGGAATGCTTCCCTGCTTCGCCGCCGACCGGCATCCGGATCTCGTGCGACTCTTGCCGTCCATTGTGGCGGAGAGGCTCTCGTACTGGATGATCGTGCGCGCGGATTCGCTGCGGATCCCCGCCGTGGCGGCGTTGGCCGACGCGCTCCGCGCGCAGACCGCGGCCGCGCAGTCCATGCTCGACGGGGCATAGATGTCTCTCCCCCACGTCGAGTGTCCAAGACACGCCGTATCGCGCGGTCTCGATGCGGCGTGTCTTGGACACTGGATGCGTTCAGCGTGACCCCTCGTTGCGGCGGGGGAGCGTCGCATCCGGATAACGGGTGAGGATGGATGCCATGACCTCCCCCCAGCGCGTGCGTTTCGGCTACTGGACCCCGATCTTCGGCGGGTGGCTCCGCAACATCGACGACGAGCAGACGCCGGTGTCGTTCGCGCACATCGCGGAGATCGCGCGGGTCGCCGAGGAGGGCGGCTTCGATCTCACACTCATCCCCGAGCTGAACCTCAACGACATCAAGGGCGTCGAGGCGCCGTCGCTCGACGCGTGGGCGGTGACCGCGGGGCTCGCCGCCGTGACGTCGAAGCTCGAACTGCTTGCCGCCGTGCGGCCGGGGTTCCACAACCCGTTCCACACCGCGAAGCAGGCGGCCACGATCGACGAGATCAGCGGCGGGCGGTTCACACTCAACGTGGTGTCGGCGTGGTGGGCCGAGGAGGCGAAGCAGTACGACGGCCTGTTCAGCGCGCACGACGACCGTTACGCCCGCACGATCGAGTGGGTCGAGGTGCTCCGCGGACTGTGGACGGAGACGCCGTTCGCCTACGCGGGGGAGTATTACCGCACCGAGGGCACGTTCCTCGAGCCGAAGCCGCGCGTGATCCCGCGCCTGTACGCGGGCGGCGAGAGCGAGGCCGGACGTACGGCGATCACGCGTTTCGCCGACGCGTACCTCACGCACGGCGGCACCCTCGACGAGCTCGAGGTGAAGGTCGCCGACATGCGACGCCGCCGCAGCGAGGCCGGCGCCGCACCGTTCGAAGCGTTCGGCATGGCGGCGTACGGCATTGTGCGCGACACCGAGGAAGAAGCCCAGGCCGAGGTGGAGCGCATCACCGACGTGCGCGGGGGAGCGGCCTACGGCTCGTACCAGGAGTTCGTGAGCAAGTCCAAGCTCGACACCCCGGTCGACCTCAAGGAGTACTCGGTCTCCAATCGTGGCCTACGACCGAACCTCGTCGGAACGCCCGACCAGGTGGCCGAGCGCATCGTCGCCTTCGCGAACATCGGCGTCTCGACGCTGCTGCTGCAGTTCTCGCCGCACCTGCCCGAGCTGCAGCGGTTCGCCGCCGAGGTCATCCCGCGCGTGCGCCGACTCGAGGCGCTGCGCGACGCCTGAACCGGGGGACTCCCCGGGCTCGGCTGCCATCGGTGCCGCGCGTGAAGGTTCGGTGTCCAAAACACGCGGACCGGATGCCATGGCATCCGCGTGTCCTGGACACTCGACGCCGAGACGACGCGCCGCGTCACCCGCCGCCCCGGCCCGCGGGACTCCGCCGCCGCGCCAGCGCCGCGCGCCCGCGCCGCCCGCCGCCCCGACCCGCGGAACTACGCCGCCGCGCGGAGCGCCTGCTCGAGGTCGGCGATGAGGTCACTGGCATCCTCGAGTCCGATCGACAGCCGGATGAGCCCGTCGTGGATGCCGAGGCGGTCGCGGATCTCCTGCGTGAAGCCGAGGTGCGTCGTGGTGGCCGGGTGCAGCGCCATCGAGCGGGTGTCGCCGATGTTGGTCATGCGGCTGAACAGGCGCAGGGCGTCGAAGAAGCGCTCGGCGCCGTCGCGTCCACCGCGCACGGTGAACGAGAACACCGACCCGGTGAGTCCGCCGTAGTCGCGGACGGCGAGCGCGTGCTGCGGGTGGGACGGGAGTCCCGCGAAGTCGACGCTCTCGACGAGCTCGTGGCCGTCGAGCCACTCGGCGATCTCGCGGGCGGATGCCAAGTGCTGACGCATCCGCACGGACAGCGTCTCCATGCCTTGCTGCAGGAGGAAGCCGTTCAGCGGTGACAGGGCCGGGCCGGTGTCGTTGGCGATGCCGAACCGCAGGTACAGCTCGAAGGCCCGGGGGCCGAAGGCCTCGACGAACGACGGGTATCCCGCGGCGGGGGTCTCGGTGATGCCCGGGTACGGCCGCGTTGACCCGGACCAATCGAACGTGCCGCCGTCGACGACGGCACCGGCGAGGTTGGCGCCGTGACCCGACAGGAACTTCGTCGCGGAGTGCACGACGATGTGCGCACCCTGCTCGAGGGGACGCAGCAGGTACGGCGTCGCGATCGTGTTGTCGACGACGACCGGCAGGCCGTGGCGCGCCGCGATCCGCGCGACGTGCGAGATGTCGACGACGTCGTTCTTCGGGTTCGGGAGCGTCTCGGTGAAGATCGCCTTCGTCTCGGGGCGGATCAGGGCGTCCCACTCGGCGTCGTCCTCGGGGTCCCAGACATACTCCACGGTGACGCCGAGGCGCGCGAACGTTCGGCCGAACAGCACCCGCGTGCCGCTGTAGATGCTCGCGGTCGACACGATGTGTTCGCCCGCACCCGCGAGGCCGAGCAGCGTCGTGGTGATCGCGGCCTGCCCCGACCCGACGACGAGCGCCCCCGTTCCACCCTCGAGCGACGCGAGCCGTGCCTCGGCGACCTGGTTCGTGGGATTGAGATTGCGCGAATACAGGTGCCCCAGGTCGGTGCCGGCGAAGCGGTCCGTCGCCTCCTGGAACGACGCGAACCGGTACGCCGCCGAGAGGTGCACGGGCGTCACGCGCGAGCCGTGCGTGAGGTCTTCGACCTCGCCGGCGTGCACCTGCCGGGTCGCGAACCCGAAGCCGTCCCAGTCGCGGTGGGGGTCAGCCACGCACGCCCACCGCCTCGTGCGGCAGCAGGGCGCCGAGCCAGCGCGCGATCTCGCGCGGACCGGAGCGGGGAGCGGATGCCTCGACGTCGGGGTTGTAGTTCGTGTTGGTGTTCACGTCGTAGGTGACGACGCGGCCGTCACGGGTCTCGATGAACTCGATGCCCGCGACGCCGATGCCCTCGGCCGCAAGGAACGCGAGGTACCGGTCGATGAGCGCGGGATCGACGTCGTCGCGGAGACGGAAGAGGGGCTCGGGCTCCACGCCGTCGGCACCGGGGATCGCGCACGCCTCGGCCGGGCAGAGCTCGAAGCTGCCCGCGCTCGTGTCGACACGGACGGCGTAGACGAACTCGCCCCCGACGAACTCCGCGCGCGTCACGAACGGGGCCCGGGCGACCAGCAGCTCCTGCAGCAGCGTGATGCCGTCGGGCGACGGCTCGAAGTCGGGGCCGTCGACCCACGCCCCGAACTCGGCGTGCGACTCCCACCGGCGTACGCCCAGGCCCTTGCCGCCCTGGTTGTGCTTGCTGATGAAGGGCGCCTCGAACTCCTCGGCCTTCGCCGCGAGCTGCGCGGTGCCGAACACGGCCGTCGTGCGCGGAACCTCGATGCCCGCGTGCCGGAGCGCCGCATGCTGCGCCACCTTGCTGACCTCGAGCTCGAGGACGTCGGCGCCGTTCACGACCGTGCGGCCCCACGACGCCAGCCAGCGCAGCACAGCGCGGCCGTACTCCTTACTCGCCGCGTGGTCACGCGTGTGCGCGGAGGCGCTGAGCCGCGACCAGAACACGCCCTCCGGCGGCTCGACGGACAGATCGATGGAGCCGTCGGTCAGCAGCCACTCCTCGAGCGGCACCCCCTCCGCCTCGAAGGCCGCCTGGAACGGCGGAAGCCACTGGGGGTTCTCATGGATCACGTACACACTGCCCGACATGCCCGCCAGGCTAACCCGGGCCTCCGACACCGGCACAGGCCCTCGTCACGCGCGGTCACGACGGCTGACGACCCTCGAGCCTGGCGCCCTGGCATCCACGTGTGTATCGTCGCAAGGCTGTGCCGTCGGAAGGGATGCCATGACCACCGAGTACCTCGATGCGAACCGCGCCAACTGGAACGAGCGCGCCACCCTGCACGCCGCCCGCGACGGGTCGGGATACGGCGTGCTGCGCTACGTGGAGGACGGCGCCGCGCTGAGTGACGTCGTGCGGTTCGACCAGCCGCTGCTCGGCGACCTCACCGGGAAGCGGGCCGTGCACCTCCAGTGCCACATCGGCACCGACACGCTGTCGCTCGCGCGCCTCGGCGCCCGGGTGACGGGCCTCGACTTCTCGGAGAACGCCGTTGAGGAGGCCCGGCGCCTGGTGGCCGAGACCGGCGATGCGGTCGATTTCGTCCGATCGGACGTTTCTCACGCCACCGACGTCCTGCCCGCGGGGGAGTTCGACCTCGTCTACACGGGCATCGGGGCCCTGTGCTGGCTGCCGTCGATCAGCGAATGGGCCGGAGTCGTCGCGGAGCTGCTGGCTCCGGGCGGCACGCTGCACATCCGGGAGGGCCACCCGGTGCTGTGGTCGATGAACGAGACGCTGCCCGGACTCACGCTGGCGTTCCCGTACTTCGAGCAGCCGGTGCCGCTGGAATGGGATGACGACAGCACCTACGTCGAGGTGTCGGCTCCGCTGCAATCCACCCGGACGTACGAGTGGAACCGCAGCCTCGGCGAGATCGTCACGGCGCTGCTCGACCGTGGGCTGCGCCTGGACGCGCTCATCGAGCACGACAGCGTGCCGTGGGAGGCGCTCCCCGGCCGGATGACCCTGCGCCCCGACGGCGAATACGCCCTCACCGAGCAGCCGTCGGTCATGCCGCTGAGCTACACGATCCGCGCTTCGAAGCCGGTCTGACCGGCACGGTGCCCCGTCGCCGAAGCGCCAGAGCACCCATGACGAACGTCACCCCCACAAGGTGACCCCCGCCCCAGGTACGGGGCACGCGGCCGCGCCAGCATGAGGACATGACCTCCTCCACCACCGCCCCCGCCGCGATCGACGCGCGGGGCGTCGTCAAGAGCTTCGGCTCCGTCCACGCCGTCCGCGGCGTCGATCTGCGCGTGCAGCCCGGCGAGATCGTGGCGTTCCTCGGCCCGAACGGCGCCGGCAAGACCACGACGATCGACATGATCCTCGACCTCACGAACCCCGACTCGGGCTCCATCAGCGTCTTCGGGCACACCCCGCGCGGCGCGGTGTCGCGCGGTCTCGTCTCCGCCGTCCTGCAGACCGGGGGGCTGCTGAAAGACCTCACGGTCCGCGAGACGGTCGAGCTCACGGCATCCCTGTTCGCCGAGAAGCGTCCCGTCGACGAGGCGTTGGAGCGGGCCGGCATCCGGGATCTGGCGAATCGACGCGTCGGACTCTGCTCGGGCGGCGAGCAGCAGCGGCTGCGCTTTGCGATGGCGCTCGTGAGCGACCCGGCGCTGCTGATCCTCGACGAGCCGACCACCGGCATGGACGTCGAGGCCCGCCGTTCGTTCTGGAACGCGATCCGGACGGATGCCGCCCGCGGCCGCACCGTCATGTTCGCCACGCACTACCTCGACGAGGCCGACGAGTACGCCGATCGCATCGTGCTGATGCGCAGCGGCCAGATCGTCGCCGACGGCACCACGGCCGAGATCAAGAACCTCGTCTCGGGCCGGGTGGTGCAGGCGACGATTCCGGATGCCGACATCACGGCGCTCGCGTCCCTCCCGGGCGTCGACTCGGTCGAGGCCTCCGGCGAGCGCGTGACGCTGCACACCCGCGACTCCGACGCCCTCGCGCGCCACCTCCTCGCAGAAACCCCCGCGCGGGATCTCGAGATCACCCGCCAAAACCTCGAGAGCGTGTTCGTCGCGCTCACCATCGATTCCCCGGCATCCGCCGACGCCTCGAACGGAGCAACCCGATGACCGCCATCAGCCTCGACCGTCCCGCCCCCGTCCTGGGCGGCTTCACGCTCACGTATCTGCGGATCGAGCTGGTCCGCAAGCTCCGCAACCCGCGGGCGCTGTTCTTCACCGTGGCGTTCCCGGTGCTGATGTTCTTCATCATCGGCTACCAGATGCTCGACACCCCGCTGACCGAGACCCCGGTGGCATCCGGGGGAGTGTCGGTGGCCGCGTACATCATGGTCTCGATGGCGATGTACGGAGCGATGATGTCGGCGACCCAGACGGGCGCCGCGGTCGCCGTCGAGCGCGCGCAGGGGTGGACGCGACAGCTGCGCCTCACGCCGCTGAACCCGCTCGTCAACGTGATCGTGAAGCTCCTGGCGGGCATGCTGTTCGAACTCATCGCCGTGATCGCGACGTATGTGGTGGCATCCATGGTCGGGGTTCAACTGTCGGCGGCGCAGTGGATCGTCACGGGCCTGGCCGCGTGGCTCCTGGCCGGAGCGGTGTTCACGACGCTCGGGCTCATGGTCGGCTACATGGTGCCGGGCGAGAACGTCGCCCAGATCACGAGCCTCGCGGTGGTGCTGCTGTCGTTCCTCGGCGGGCTTTTCTACCCGCTGTCGTCGATGCCCGACTTCCTGCAGACGGTCGGCAAGCTGACGCCCGTGTACGGCATCGCCGAGCTGGCGCGGGCGCCGCTGACGGGGGATGCCTTCGACCTCGGCGCCCTGATCAACGCGGTGGTGTGGCTCGCGGTGTTCGTCGCCGGCACCGTCTACTTCTTCCGGCGGGACACGCGGCGTTCGTGAGCCGCTCTATCGTGAGGGACATGAGCGAGACAACCGGCCCGGGGCGCTTCCGTGCCCCGGGCCGGCGTTCGTTCACACGAGGGTGGTTCATCGGCGGCGGCCTGTCGCTGATCTGGACATATCCGACGCTCGTGTCGATCTGGGAACTGTCCGATCCCGTTGCTCACGCCGTGGGCACGCTGGTCGTGGCGGTGTTCGCCGCCGTGTTCCTCGCGTCTGTGCCGTTTGCGCGCCGTACGACCTCCGGGTGGCGCCGACTGATCCCCGCGGCGGTGATGCTCGCCCTGAGCCTGAGCCTCGCCCCGTGGATCGGCGGGGACGTGCGGTGGATGTGGACGTTCGTCGGCGTCGCCGTCGCTGTCTCGAGCGTCGCACGGCGGCCGACCTGGATCCTCGTGCTGCTGCTGAGCGCCTCGTCGTTCATCGTCGGAGTGTGGAGCGGCGCCGACACCTTCACGAACGTCCTGAGCTCGGCGATCATCCTGTCGATCTCGATCATGATGCTGAGCTTCGTGCAGAACACCACGACCCTCGAGCGCCTGCGGGCTACGCAGGAGCAGGTGGCTGAACTCGCCGCCGAACGCGAGCGCAGCCGCGTCGCGCGCGACGTGCACGACATCCTCGGCCACTCGCTGACCGTGATCACGGTGAAGGCCGAGCTCGCCGGAAGACTGATGGATGCCGGCTCCCCGGCCGCCCGCGACGAGGTGGCGCAGATCGAGCAGCTGGCGCGCGGTGCGCTGGCCGACGTCCGCGCGACGGTGCACGGGTATAGAGGAGTGAGCATCAGCGGCGAGCTTGCCGCGGCCCGTGCGGCGCTGGAGAGCGCCGGGGTCGCCGCCGAGCTGCCCGGGTCGACGGATCAGGTGCCCTCCGACCGGCGCGAGCTCGCGGGGTGGGTGGTGCGCGAGGCGGTGACGAACGTGGTGCGGCACGCCGAGGCATCCTTGTGCCGGGTGTCGCTGGATGCGCGGTCGGTGGAGGTCGCCGACGACGGGCGCGGGCCGTCGGGCGCGTCGTCCGGGTCGGGGCTTTCGGGTTTACGTGAGCGCGTGGAGACGGCCGGCGGCCGCATGTCCGTGGGCCGCAGCGACCTCGGCGGATTCAGGGTGAGGGTGACGTGGTGATCTTTGCGACCGTGGGGTGCAGCCGCCTCCGTGTGAGGGTGACGTGGTGATCCGACTTCTCATTGCCGACGATCAGGCGCTCGTACGCGGAGCTCTCGCGGCCCTGCTCGGTCTGGAGCCCGACATCGAGGTCGTCGCCCAGGTGGGCCGCGGCGACGAGGTGGTCGGGGCCGCCCGCGCGTCCGAGGCGACCGTGGCGCTGCTCGACATCGAGATGCCCGGCATCGACGGCATCGCCGCCGCGTCTCTTCTGCGCACTCAGGTTCCCGGATGCCGCGCCCTCATCGTCACGACCTTCGGCCGCCCCGGATACCTCGCGCGTGCCATGCAGGCCGGGGCGTCGGGGTTCGTCGTGAAAGACACCCCTGCGGCGGAATTGGCGGATGCGGTGCGGCGGGTCTCTCAGGGGTTGCGGGTCGTGGACCCGGTTCTGGCGGCGGAATCGCTGGCCCAGGGGGACTCACCGCTGACCGAGCGAGAGACCGACGTGCTTGCCGCCGCCCGCGCCGGCGGGTCGATCGCCGACATCGCACGGATGGTGCACCTGTCGGAGGGGACGGTGAAGAATCACCTGTCCAGCGCGATCGGGAAGACCGGCGGACGGAATCGGGCGGATGCCGTGCGGGTGGCGGTGGAGCGGGGGTGGCTGTGAGTGAGGGTCGCTCGCGGTGACGTGCCGTGACGAAAGGAGCGACTATTACGAGCACAGCCGTGCAACCTCCGTTCGGCGTGACGACGCGAGATCCCGTCATTTCGTCGGAGCCGAAGAACGTGAAGATGAATGGACTGTCGATCATCACGTTGTTTGCCTACGCGACTACGCCTAGGGGGCCTATCGTGTGCGGGGAACGACCGGCGCCGGCCACGTGATTGAGCTTCATTGCCTACCCGCCCGCACGTTCGCCCTGGCACGATGAGGGCATGACGCTAATCGTCGGAGTAGTCGAACCGAGAACCGGGGCCGTGTATCTCGCTGGAGACACGAAGGTCACGTGGGACAGCGATACGACACGATCGCGACAGATCTACACGGAGCCGGTACTCAAGATCATCCGGCTGTCCGGGGACCTCGCAGTGGGCTATGCGGGGATGGGCCCGGACACACTTGCTCACGAGGTGGCGAAGCTCCGAGACTTGGATCTCCAAGGTGTATTAAGCGGGCTTGAGAATATCAGCGGAGCCACCTTCATCCTCGCCGGGCGGAACCCGGGTCGCCTATGGAAAATTCTTGACGGTGAGTGGGCGGAAGTCACCAAAGAAGGCGTAGTAATTGCGGGTCAAGACGAACAGATCAATGGCACGACTGTTTTCGAGATCGTCAGGTCTCGCATGCTTGACTTCCCAAACGATGACGCCGGAGTGCGACTCATGTCGACGATGCAGCACGTGATCCAGTTCGTGAAGCCGAGCTCCATTGGGGGCTTGCTCGTGATGATGTCCGCGACGAACGTCGAGGGCTTCCGCTACGACATGACTCCTTCAACGAGCTTCGAGGCTATCTACGAGGGAGTGATCACAGAGCGTCCGCTTAGTTTTCATACGCTGCCGGGCGCTGAAGATACCCCTGGGGCGCTGGGGCTCTGGATCGAGAATTCCGGTACCGGGCTCTTGTTCAAGGACGGTGAACCTGACGTCCGACATGAACTGCGGGTTGCCTCCGAGGCTCAGTTCGTGGAGGAGGCGAGGGAATCGTTCGGTCAGTCGCTGCTTCTACCACCCAAGGATGCGATGAGCGAGGTGATCCGCCAACTCTTCGGCTAAGGCACTGCTAGCCGATGGCGCGGGGTCGGACGCTGTTGGGTGGGACTCGTCCAGCGCACCGACTCACTGGCATGGACGCCCAATGAATCTTGTCAACCACTCCGCCGCGCTTGGCGCTGGGACAATCCCGTAGTCGGTCGTGGAAGTCGAAAGCCTACGAGACGAGCCCATTCGGCGCTGCCTACGAGCCCTGGCCCGCTACTCTTTAGGCACCTCGGCGAGTTGAGGTCGTTTCCTGCGCAACGCCCCAACCGCGAACTGATGCAGTTCGGCCCGTAGTCCCGCTGGACCCTTTGCGCGATAGTTCGCCAACGACTGGCCGTCAAGTAGCACTATCTGGATTGCGGTCGCCTCGGCCGCCTCCCGAGCGTAGGCGACGACCGACTTTGCAAAGACCCCGGTAGTGAGAATGATAACTACCTGCGCACGCAACAGCGTGGCCATACCGATCTCTTTCGCGAGCACCGACAGAGACACCGGCGCCACTTGGTTCTTGCACTGGAACAGCCACCGAGTGAAATGGAGATGTGCGCCCTCGGCGACGAGGTCGACTTCTGCGCCGCCGGTCTGCGCGCTGCGCAGCCGCATTTCGGCGGGTATCAGCCCGACATCAGCAGCCACCCGAAGTGCAAGCAACTCCAGTGCGACACCCTTCTTTCCGGTGTCGGCTGAGCCCAGGTCCGCGAGAATGCTGTCCGTCGAACGGTTCAACTCCGCCTGCAGGTCTGCCGGAACGTCTCCGAGCTCGAGGCCGTCGATGAGCCCGACATCGAGGTCCAGCGCGCGCTGGGTGAGTTGAACGGTCCCCCCCTTGCCTCCCCGCCCGGCTTCCTTGAGCGTCCTCTCGATGAAGCCAGCGGCGACGAGAGGCTCATAGATCTGCTTGCCGACAAGCCCCGCGTTGAACTCGATACCTCGCTGTCGAAGGAGTTCGAGGACCTCAGCCGATTGAGCCGCCGTACGGTTACCGAGGCCTCTCACTCTCAGGACTTCAACTACTGCCCGCTGTGGAGGTGTGAGACCCCGCCAGCTTCGAACCTCTTCTGGAGTGGCACCACCCAACTCCAGAAGAATCTGGTGATCGACATTCCAGTACATGTCGACAACCCCCGAGGGCTCAAGCCACTGTCGCAGCTTGCCCGCGTATGAACTATTGGTCGATACCTGGTACCCGCGAGACCGCAACTCATCGTCTATCTGCCTCTTTGTAACGGCACCATCGCGCGACCGCACGTCAAGAGCGATTTGGAGCAACTCCATCCCATAGCGTTCACGAAGGAGGAAGCTGGTGAACAATCGGTGCCCATCGGCAGGCTCAGCCGCGAAGTCGAGCATTTTGGAGCCCAACTCCGTGAGCACCAACGGGTCGCGTGGTGAATCAAGGAGGCCGTACTGCTGCATCCCAGTGATGACGTTGTTGGCGCGTTTCCGTTGCTGATCGAGTTGAGCGTTCGGGTCGTGCGCACGTTTCTCAGCCGAGGTCGCAAACCACCTGCTGCGTATCCACTCGACAACTTGCGCTCGATCCCCCTTCACTCCGTCGATGTGTTTGAGGATCTCGAACACAGCGTCGGGAGAACCCAGCTGTCCTGGCGTGAACTCATTGGGCGCGGGAAGCTTGGGCACCAGTCAGGCCGCTTTCCGCTCCGAGGTCATCTCCTGCACATGCGCCGCCAACTGAGTTCCGAGCGCGTTCGCCAGCTTGGGGGGCACCGCGTTTCCTACCTGACGCCACTGCTGCTCAACGTTTCCTGCCAGAAACCAGTTATCCGGGAATGTCTGAATGCGTTTGACCTCCTCGATGCGCAGAATGCGGCTCCTCCAGTGAAACGGGCCCATGTTATTTGAGCGCCGTGCCTGAATTGTCCACGACGGCATGTCTGGGCTGAGCTTCAGAAGAAACGACCAATACCTTTTGCGCCACTCGAACTGTGGATCTGGATGGCCGCGTTTTGCAGTGAAGAAGAGATAGTTCTCGCCTGGAGGGATCTGCTTCAGCAGGTCCCGATGTTTCCCTCCAGCAACGTGCCCCTCATCAGAGGCATTCTCTTCCGTGTCAAGATCCGCAAGAACTGAGCCCGCGGTCACCCAGGGTCGAAGAACACCTTCGACCGAAGGGTCTGCGTGTGTCGGACTCGGCCAGACGAAGCCGTGACCAAGTGTTCCAACGATGAAGAATCGCTGGCGAACCTGCGGAACACCATAGTCGGCTGCGTTCAGGACCCGATATTCACAGCGATAGCCGTAACTCTCTGCGGTCGCGATGATGTGCTCAAGTGTTTCTCTGTGCACCTTGAACGCCATGCCTGCAACGTTCTCGAGCAGGAACGTCTTCGGGCGAAGCCAGCGAAGAGTCTCCAGGTAACCAGTGATGGTCACTTCTCCGATTGGATCCTCCATCGCGCGCGGTTTGTCCGTGCGATAGAACCTGCTCTTTGAGAACGGCGGGCAAGGCGGACCGCCGACGAGCAAGTCCACATCCTCGAGCTTTGCCACACCCACCATGTCGGTGACTCTCTGCTGAGTGAAGTCCGAGATGCTCCCGTTGAAGAATGCCGTCTCTGGGAAATTCTGCTCATGACTCTTGGCGGCGTAAATGTCAGTGTCAACCGCTGCAATGATCTCGAACCCGGCATCCCTCATTCCGAGGTCGAGCCCGCCTGCTCCAGAGAAAAGGCTCACAGCACGCATTGGCGTGTTCATGCGGCCGCCTCGGAGCGAGATACCGACGCTACGGCCGACGCGACCATCGCCTCGGCCATCACTGACGGCACGGCATTGCCAATCTGTCGCACCTGCTCGCGTCGAGGACCTGCAAACGTGTACCCAGCCGGAAACGACTGCAGCGCAGCAAGTTCAGCGACTGACAGGCGACGGCTGTCCCAATGGAACGGCCCGGTCCACGGACCCGGGCTAGCGGGTATAGTCCACGACGGTCGGTCGGGGGAGAGCTTCAGCAAGAAGTTCCAGTAGCGTGTCTCAGCCTCGAAGGTTGGGTTCGGGTGCCCTGCCCACGCCGAATGGAACTTGTAGTTCATGCCGGGTGGAATTTCCCGCAGATGTTGAGCCCAACGGCCCTCGACAGCAACGACGTCACGTGACACGAGGACCGGATCCACCTCGGCGAGGGCGTCACCAGCCGTGCGCCACGGCAACAAATCGATCGACGGAGTCTCTGCATGGGTAGTCACCGGCTCCGGAGGTGTCTGCTCGAGCGAGCCCAGCAGGAAGACCCTCTGCCGCGACTGGGGCGCACCGTAGTTCGTTGCAGTGGCAACGACGGTCCGCGTGAAGTAGCCCGCTGCCTCCGCGTCTGCGCGTAGCGCCTCGAAAATATGCTTATTACGAGGGTGGAGAATGCTTGGCACGTTCTCAAACACGAACGCTGAGGCATCCGTCTCGAGCACGAGGCGCAAGAACTCGTGCACCAGCGTGCGCCTGCTGTCGGGACGGGCGGCCGGTGTCTCCTTCGGGCGGTCTGCGGCCTCTCCGCGAGCCCGCGCGCGTCGGTATGCAGCCTCTTCACCCTTGTCGACCCAGTAAGCCGCCTTGCTGAACGGTTGGCAGGGTGCGCCCCCGATCACGACTACATCCTCGCTCGCTCGCAGACCGGCGTCTGCACGAAGCTGACGACCGGTCAGGGCGGTCACGTCCCCCAGCATCGAGCGCCCGGGGTGAAGCCTCGGGTTCTTCGCCATCGTCTCGCACGAGTAGGAGTCGTTGTCGACAGAGAGCCGCAGTTCCGCACCAGCACGGTGCGCGCCTATGCCGAGGCCGCCCGCGCCTGCGAAGAGATCGATCACAGGAAGATCTTTGATCACGGGATACCTTTCGTACTGACCGGTGAGGATGCTGCGACGGTACGCCGACCCTCCGACATCGCCCGCCAGCCACATCCGAGCGTACCTTCGGTGGAGACGCCTGCCAGGGAGCGTCGCCAGCGGGTCGAGGACCAGTCGCGGTAGAGTCAGCCGTGGCCCCCGACGAGTCCTCCCGTCTGCTGTCCTCACGCGAACTGCACGAGCGGGTCGAGGACAGCCTCGTCGTCTCGGGCCTTTCGGTAACGGCGATGCCGCAGGAGGCCGTAAAGCCCTTTGGATACGCAATCGGAGGGAATCGCCTCGATGAACCGACGCTCGTCCGAATCTACGCATGGAACGTGACGCACGGGGGCGGTCACGTTCGTGCTCCGGATGAGTTCCGCATTCAGTTGACCACCTACCTCCCCGCACCGCGGGCGGGGGAAGTTCTGATCATCGTCGGATGGAGCCAGAAGCACCGCGTGTTCGTCGGATGGGACCCCTCCATCCATGACCACCGTAGCTCGGACTCTCCTTCTCTTCAGGTGCGGGAGGAGGTGATGCGCGGTGCCGCCCAGCGTGGATTCGCTGCCGCGACTCGAACGAGTGGTGACATAGTGGTCGCGTTCCGTCCCCAGCTGCTGGCCACATACTGCCTCAACGTTCGAGAACTCCATGAGAGTCACGAACTGGCCAGCGAGTGGACACTAGCAGCCGATGCCTCTGAGCCATCGGCGCCCGATACTGAGGATCAGGCTCGCTCGACGGTTGAGCGCCGACTGAGACTCGCGTTTCGAGCTTGGGACTTCAGCTACAGGATTCGCATGGCCTATCGGCGCCGATGCGCGATGTGTGGACTCGGACTCGGCCTCATAGAGGGTGCACACATCGTGCCGGTGGCATGGCCGGGGAGCACTGATCAGACAGACAACGGTCTAGCGCTTTGCAGGAACCATCACGCTGCGTACGACAGCGGGATCATCTCGGTATCGCCTGAGTACGAAGTCCAGGTCTCTGCCCGTTCGCACGCGCTCGACCATCTAGACGAGCTCGACCGACGCTGGCTGGATGACCTCGACGGGCGCCTGCTTAGGATCCTTCCCGCATCCGATCGGGAGCGCCCCAGCCCGCGAAACCTTGCGATCGGAAGAGAAGCTCGCCGTTGGGAAGGATAGCCAACCGCTCCAGGTGTTGATTCGAGGGGCCAGTCGCCCCCCGCCCCGGCTTGGATGGCTCCTTGTCTGTTCGCAGCGAACGTATTCGCGGACCTAACAGCACGATACGCACAAGAGTGTGAAGACCAGGGCACTGAGAAAGCTCTTGCCCGACCTTGTGCTCTTCACTCGCGCACAACGACGAAGGCGCTTTCTCCAGGCAGCGCTGCGAAAATCACCAGCCCAGTCGGCCGGGTGCGAGGGAGACCGAAGCGTATGCAAGGCCTTTGGCTACACCCGTCAGCCCCCCACCCCGAACGCGACCGCCTCCTCCTCCGTCAACATCCGAGACCGAATGAGGAACCGCATCCCCGTCGGGCCCTCGACCGAGAATCCGGCGCCGCGCCCCGGCACGACATCGATCGTGAGGTGCGTGAACTTCCAGTACTCGAACTGCGACTCCGACATGTAGACCTCGATCGGGTCATCGAGGCCGACATGGATGTTGCCGAGGTGCACGTCGCTGGGGCCGGTGAGGAACATCCCCACCGGGTAACACATGGGGGAACTGCCGTCGCAGCAGCCGCCCGACTGGTGGAACATCAGCGGACCGTGCTTCGCGGTCAGGTCGCGCAGCAGCGCGGCCGCGGCATCCGTCACGTCCACGCGTGAGAGGTCTGGCATCCGTTCTTCTCCTTCGAATCCGGAAATGGGTGTGACCCCCGGGCGCGAACCCGGGGGTCACCGAGCGCCGGCGACCCGCCGCCCCGACGCTCCGTCCACGACGGAGCCACGACGCCGCAGCGCCCCGGCCCCACGCCGCCGGCTTAGAAGAAGCCCATCGCGCCTTCGGCGTACGACACCAGCAGGTTCTTCGTCTGCTGGTAGTGGTCGAGCATCTTGAGGTGGTTCTCGCGGCCGATGCCCGACTGCTTGTACCCGCCGAACGCGGCGTGCGCGGGGTACTGGTGGTACGTGTTGGTCCAGACGCGTCCGGCCTCGATGGCGCGGCCGGCGCGGTAGGCGGTGTCGCCGCTGCGGCTCCACACACCGGCGCCGAGGCCGTAGAGGGTGTCGTTCGCGATCGAGATCGCGTCGTCGAAGTTGTCGAACGACGTGACCGAGAGCACCGGGCCGAAGATCTCCTCCTGGAAAATCCGCATGTCGTTCGTGCCCTCGAACACCGTCGGCTGGACGTAGTAGCCGCCCGACAGCTCGCCTCCGAGGTCGACCCGCTCGCCACCGGTGAGCAGCTTCGCGCCGCCCGCCTTGCCGATCTCGATGTACGACAGGATCTTCTCGAGCTGGTCGTTCGAGGCCTGCGCGCCGATCATCGTCTCGGGGTCGAGCGGGTTGCCCTGCTTCACCTTGCCGACGCGGGCGAGGCCGTCGCCGAGGAACTGGTCGTAGATCGACCGCTGGATCAGCGCCCGCGACGGGCACGTGCACACTTCACCCTGGTTGAGGGCGAAGAGCGTGAAGCCCTCGAGCGCCTTGTCGTAGTAGGCGTCGTCGGTCGCGCGGGCCACGTCCTCGAAGAAGAGGTTCGGGCTCTTGCCCCCGAGCTCGAGCGTCACCGGGATGAGGTTCTGCGACGCGTACTGCATGATCAGGCGACCCGTGGTGGTCTCACCCGTGAAGGCGACCTTGCGGATCCGCTTGTGCTGCGCGAGCGGCGCCCCCGCCTCGATGCCGAAGCCGTTGACGATGTTCACGACACCGGCCGGGAGCAGGTCGCCGATGATGTCGAACAGGAACAGCAGCGATGCCGGGGTCTGCTCGGCCGGCTTGATCACGACGCAGTTGCCCGCGGCGAGCGCCGGGGCGAGCTTCCACGCGGCCATGAGGATCGGGAAGTTCCACGGGATGATCTGCCCCACCACACCGAGCGGCTCGTTGAAGTGGTACGCGACGGTGTTCTCGTCGAGCTGGCTGAGCGAGCCCTCCTGTGCCCGCAGCACGCCCGCGAAGTAGCGGAAGTGGTCGACGGTCAGGGGAATGTCGGCGGCGAGCGTCTCGCGCACCGGCTTGCCGTTCTCCCACGTCTCGGCGACGGCGATGGCTTCGAGGTTCTGCTCGATGCGGTCGGCGATCTTGTTCAGGATGACGCTGCGCTCGGCGGGCGTGGTCTTCTTCCAGGATGCGAACGCCTTCCAGGCGGCATCCACGGCCCGGTCGATGTCGGCCGCGTCGCCGCGACCGACCTCGCAGAAGGGCTTGCCGGTGACGGGGGTGATGTCTTCGAAGTACTCACCGCTGTGCGGCTCGACCCACTCCCCGCCGATGTAGTGCCCGTACCGCTCGCGATACTGGGCGACGGCCCCGCGCGAACCGGGGGCGGCGTAGACGCTGGAAACGCCTTCTTCGACGATGGTCATGCGTGTCTCCTTCGACGGTCATGAGACGCCGCGACGGCTTCGGTGCGGCGATGCGCCGACGGTACGCCGGGGCACGTTGCATCGGGTTGCAACGGTTGCGGGGGGCGCCCGCGGGGCGGCGAAGCTCGCAGAATCCCCCGTACTTCGCAGAATCCAGCGCGAATCCTGCGAGATCCGCACGATTCTGCGAACTTCGACCAACTCACGGCGCCAGCACGGCGCGGCCAGGCACAACCAATGGATGCCAGCACCCCGACGCACCAGCCCGCAGCGAAGCTCGCAGAATCCCCCGTACTTCGCAGAATCCAGCGCGAATCCTGCGAGATCCGCCGGATTCTGCGAACTTCAGCCAGCCAACGGCACCGGCACGGCGCGGCCAGGCACAACCAATGGATGCCAGCACCCCGACGCCCCAGCCCGCAGCGAAGCTCGCAGAATCCCCCGTACTTCGCAGAATCCAGCGCGAATCCTGCGAGATCCGCCGGATTCTGCGAACTTCAGCCAGCCAACGGCACCGGCACGGCTAGGCAGAGCCACCGGATGCCCCGACCCCGAGGCCGCGGCATCCCCTACGCGTCGGCGTCGACGAGCACCGACCGCAGCGGCGGGACGTTGACCTCGTGCAGGTCGACGTCGTCGAGGCGCTCGATGCTGACCACGCGCGGAGCGATCGCGCGGTCGTCGGCCACGATCCAGCTGCCGACGAGGAGGAAGCGGTCGTTGCCCGCGGTGATCGGCCCCGTCACGGCGAAGGTCGCGGCGGTCGGCGTGACGAACGTCACGCGGACGGGCGTGCCGTGGGGGAGGGTCGAGGGGTCGACGACATCGGCGGACAGCGCCGGCTCGGGGGCCGGGATGCCGAGGTCGATGCGCTGGATCTCGGCGCTGGGCGCGAGGATGACGTCGCCGACGAGCGGCTGCCCGCCCACGCCGATCCGGACGGTGCCCTCGATCGCGTACAGGCCGTAACGCGGCGACCGCACCAGCACGCGGGCGATGTCACCCGCCTTCACCTCGGCGACGGCTTCACGGATGCGCCCCACATCGCGTCGGGCGCGAGCTGCCGAGAAGATGTCGAGCGTCGATTCGTCCATGGATTCAGCGTAACCAGGGCCTCCGACATCAGTCCCGTTCGAGGCGCTCGATCCGCGAGACGAGACCGGCGCGCTTGGGCGACCGGGCGGGCAGCATCTCCAGGCACAGCCGCAGCACCTCGACGTCGTCGCGCCCGTCGGACGTATCGGCGTACGCGAGCAGCACGTCGAGCCCGGCTTCTTCGACGAGCGCTTCGCGCAGCGCCTGGCGCACCGACTCCCGCACCTCGGCCACCCCGGGCGCCACCGAGTCCGGCAGCACCGGCCCGCGATAGGCGGCGAGTGCGACGCGGTGCGCCCCGCGATCGAGCAGCGACAGCACCTGCTGGGCGTCGGTTTCGAGGCCGTCGGGCAGACGGTAAGGGCGGGATGCCGGGACCAGGGCCGGGGCGAGGGGCTCCAGCACCTTTCGCAGCCGCACCATCTCGGGGCGCAGCGTCTCGGTCGCGGGGTGGCCGTACACAGCCTCGCTCAGGGCCTCAGCCGACATGCCCTCGCGGTGCACGGCGAGGAGCAGCAGGATCTCGGCGTGCCGCGCGCCGAGCTCGACCACCGTCTCGCCCGACTCGCCGGTCACCTCCAGCAGCGCCCGATCCCGCCCGAGGATCCGCAGCAGCGCGCGCGTCCCGGGGGAGCGGCGCGGTCGACGCGGCGGGGGATCCTGCTGCGCACGGAGCCGCCCGACGAGGATCTCGCTCTCGATCGCGCGGGCCGTGGCATCCACGAGCAACTGGGCCTGTGGGGTGACGGCCTCGGGACCGCCCGTGACGTCGATCATGCCGAGCAGCCGCCGCGTCTCGGGATCATGCACGGGCGCCGCGGTGCACGACCACGGCTGCACGAAGCGGTTGAAGTGCTCGGCGCCGCGGATCTGCACCGACCGGTCGAGGGTCAGCGCCGTCCCGGGGGCGGAGGTGCCGACGACCTCCTCCGACCAGTTCGCGCCCGCGACGAAGCCCATGTCTCCGGTGCGCGTGCGGAGGTGCCGGTCGCCCTCGACCCAGAGCAGGCGCCCGGCCGCATCGCCGACGGCGACGACCACGCCGGAGTCCTCCGCCGACCCCGGCAGGAGCAGCGCCCGGACCATGTCCATCACCCCGGCGAGCGGGTGCGCGCGGCGATACGCCTCGAGTTCCTCCGACACGAGGTCGACCGTCGGCAGCCCCTCCGGACCGACGAGGGATGCCAGCGACCGCCGCCACGAATCCCGCACCAGCGGCCGTACGTCGCCGAGTCGACGATCCTCGTTGCCGGCGAGCAACTCGTCGTGGGCGCGCGCGATGATCAACCCCGAGGTCTCGGGGGATACGGTCGGACGCGACCACGGAGAAGGCACCGGACTCCCATCGACGATGACGGAGGTGCGTCCAGTGTAGGTGCGCGCACGCGCGGGTGGGAGGGTTCCCAGCCGGATGCCAGACGCCCGGCGCCGCGCGATGGGTCGGGGGCGCGACCCGTGGCCCCGGGGCCACGCAGAACGCCCCGGGGCCACCTCGCGCGCCCCGCGACGACCGGCGCCCGAATCAACCACGCGGCGTGTCGGTCCCGGCATCCAGAAATCCATTCACACGCATTAATGAGAGTGATTCCCAACGGCGGAAAACGCCGTCGACCCCCTCGACACCCGCCGACGACGGGCGCACGGTGGAGGAACCAGCACACCGAGAGAAAGGGATGCCATGAAGGCAGTGCAGTACCGCGAGATCGGCAAGGGCCCCGAGGTCGTCGAGATCGAGGACCCCCACCCCGGTCCGGGGCAGATCCGACTCAAGGTCACGGCCGCCGGCCTGTGTCACTCCGACTGGTTCGTGATGGATCTTCCGGAGGAGCAGTACACCTACGGACTCCCCCTGACGCTCGGCCACGAGGGCGCGGGCATCGTCGACGAGCTCGGCGACGGCGTCGAGGGCGTGCAGATCGGCGAGGCGTACGCGATCTACGGACCCTGGGGCTGCGGCCGCTGCCACGCGTGCGCGCAGGGCGCCGAGAACTACTGCCCCTACGCCGCGGAACTCGGCATCACCCCGCCCGGACTCGGCGCCCCCGGCGCGATGGCCGAGTACGTCATCGTCGACGACCCCCGCCACCTCGTGCCGCTCGGCGACCTCGACCCCGTCGAGACCGTGTCGCTCACCGACGCGGGCCTCACGCCGTACCACGCGATCGTGTCGGCGAAGGAGAAGCTGTACCCCGGCGCCACCGCCGTGGTGATCGGCGTCGGCGGACTCGGGCACGTGGGCGTGCAGATTCTCCGCGCCATCTCGCAGGCCACGGTCATCGCGGTCGATCTCGGCGAGGACAAGCTCGCCCTCGCCCGCGAGGTCGGCGCGCACCACACGGTGACCTCGGACGAGCACGCCGCCGAGCGCATCCGCGAGCTGACGAACGGCCTGGGCGCCACCGCCGTGTTCGACTTCGTCGGTGTTCAGCCCACGATCGACCTGGCCCGCCAGGTGGCGGCGCTCGACAGCTTCATCCACATCGTCGGCATCGGGGGCGGCATCCTGCCCACCGGCTTCTTCTCGACTCCCATGGGTGCGGCCGTCCGCGCGCCGTACTGGGGCACGCGCAGTGAGCTGATCGAGGTGCTCGATCTCGCGCGCAGCGGCGCCGTCGGTGTCCACGTCGAGCGCTACGGCTTCGACACGGCCGTCGAGGCCTACCAGCGTCTCCACCACGGCGAGGTGCGCGGTCGCGCGGTCGTCGTTCCGTAAACGCGGCGTCGAGGGGGTGGCATCCGGATTCGGGATGCCACCCCCTCGGCGTTCGCGCGCCGGCACCGGCGGCCGCTCCGAGCCGCGGCTCGTGGCCCCGGGGCCACCGGAGACGCCCCGGGGCCACATTCGTCGCCCCGACACGCGGCACGCGGAATCTGCACTGCACACTACCGCGCATGGCGTGGTACTGTCCCTCACAGATGAGCGAAAGGGGGGTGCGCGTGGATACGACGCAGCTACTGAAGGGGGTGCTGGATGCCGCGGTGCTCGCGGTCGTCCAGCACGACGACGGGTACGGCTACGACATCGTGCGGCGTCTGCGCGATGCGGGGCTCGGAGAGGTGGGGGATGCCTCGGTCTACGGCACCCTCCGTCGGCTTTACTCCGCGGGGGCGCTGTCCAGTTACGTGGTGCCGTCGGACGGCGGACCGCACCGCAAGTACTACGCGATCAACCCGCAGGGACGCGAACTGCTCGACGCGCAGCGCGCCAGCTGGACCCACTTCTCGTCGGCCATGACGAGTCTCCTCGACGACACGACCACCCCGAAGAAGCTGCGCACGATCGGAGACGCCCGATGATCACGACCTCCGTCCACGACGACATCCACGCGTTCGCCGCCGCGGTGCGTGCGCACCTCGACGACCTCCCCGCCGACGAGGTCGACGACCTGCTCGACGGCCTCGAGGCCGACCTCTCCGACCAGGCCGCCGAAGCCGGCGACGACTTCACGCTCCCGGATGCCACGACCTACGCCGCCGAACTGCGCGCCGCCGCGGGTCTTCCGGAGCGCACCGACACCGGCACGGTGAAGCGGCAACCGCTCTCCGAGCGCCTCGCACGGATGCGGGGGGCGACCAGCGCACAGATCCGGCGCAACCCCGCGGCCGCGTGGACCCTCGACCTGCTGGCATCCTTCGCTCCGATCTGGTGGATCCTGCGCGCGGTGGTGCTGTACCTCTTCATCGCGCCGTTCTTCTGGTCGGGCTACGGCTGGCGGTCCGGCTCGTTCTCCTACCTGATCGGCGCGACGCAGCTCCCGGGGATCGTGCTCATGACGGTATTGCTGCTCGTGAGCGTGCAGTGGGGACGCGGTCACTGGGCACCGAACCGCATCCTGCGGGGCATCCGTACGGCAGTAACGGTCGTGGCCCTGGTCCTCACTCCCTTCACGTTGATCGCTCTCACTTCGAGTCTGCAGTCGATGCTCTGGGACTCCTCCGTCGGCGCCTCGGCGGCGGCGAACTTCACGCCCGGCCTCTCGGTCGACGGCCAGCGCGTGCGGAACATCTTCGCGTTCGACGCCGAGGGCAATGCCATCCCGACGGTGCAGCTCTTCGACCAGGACGGCAACCCGCTCACGACCGTCGGCCGCGAGAACGGTCCGTCACCGTACGACGCCTACTTCTACGGCGGGGGAGGGCCGGTGCCGGTGCCGTACACGGCGCCCGGTGCCACCGACGCGTGGAACGTCTTCCCGCTGCGTGAGATCCCGCCCGGCGTGCTGACGTGGAACGCGGCGGAAGACCTCGCGAAGGCGAAGCCGACCGTCTTCCCCTTCCTGCGGGTGCAGCCCGTGCCGACGGAGGTCGCCCCGACGCCGACCGCCGGCACCGACGCCGCGCCCGCGGCCCCCACGCCGACTCCGACCTCGCCGACGCCATGAGCGACGAACCGCGGATCGTGAGCATCGACCTCACCCACCTCGTCCTCGCGGCGCTCGCGCAGCAACGCGACGAGGAGGACTGAACTCCCCACCTTTCGGGGCGTGATTCGGCGAATTGGGGCGCACGAATCACGCCCCGATCGTCGTCGCCGCGGCTCAGCCCCGCGCGGCCCACCACTCGCGCAGGCGCTTCTCGGCCTCTTCCTCGCCGAGCACGCCCTCGTCGAGGCGCAGGTCGAGAAGGAAGCGGTACGCCTCGCCGACCTCGCGGCCGGGCTTCAGCCCCAGGACCTCCTGGATGCGGTTGCCGTCGAGATCGGGACGGATGGAGTCGATCTCCTCCTGCTCGCGCAGCGCGACGATCCGGGCCTCGATGTCGTCGTAGGCGGATGCCAGGCGCTGAGCCTTCCGCTTGTTGCGCGTGGTCACGTCCGCCCGCGTGAGGATGTGCAGACGCTCCAGCTCGTCGCCGGCGTCGCGGACGTAGCGGCGGACCGCGGCATCCGTCCAGGCTCCCTCGGCGTAGCCGAAGAAGCGCAGGTGCAGCTCGACGAGCCACGACACCACGGTCGTGGTCGCCGCGTGGAAGCGCAGGCCCTGGAGGCGCTTGCGCGCCATCCGCGCACCCTTGATATCGTGGTGGTGAAACGTCACCCCGCCACCGGGCTCGAGGCGTCGGGTCGCGGGCTTGCCGATGTCGTGCAGCAGAGCGGCCAGGCGCAGCGGCACGTCGGGAGCGTCACCGGGATGCCGACTGCTGCTCGAGCTCGATCGCCTGGCGCAGCACCGTCAGCGAGTGCTCGTAGACGTCCTTGAGGTGGTGGTGCTCGTCGACCTCGAGCCGCAGCGCGGGGATATCGGGCAGGAACTCCTCCATGAGGCCCGTCTCGACGAGGACCCGGATGCCACGCACCGGGTCATCGGTCTGGAGCAGCCGCACGAGCTCGGCCTGCACGCGCTCGGGACTCACGATCTCGAGCGTGCCGCGGAGCTCGGCGATGGCATCCAGG
>NZ_BADA01000439.1 GCF_000333395.1 Microbacterium sp. B19 | reverse complement strand
GGCGTGGTTGACACCGTCGACGGGACGCTTCCCGTCGTCGTCGGCGAGGCCCCCTCCACCGACCCGCTGCCGCCGGCCCTCCCCGGTGGCAGCGCCCACCCCGTCGCCCCGGTAGCGGGCGTCGACGCGGCAGCGCCCGTCGCCGTGCTGCCTGAGGCACCGGCCTTGGCTGGAGAACCCACCGACGCCGTCCGCACGACCGCTGCGTCCTTCGCCGCGGCTGAGGCCACCGCCCCGAGCGCTTCCGCCGGAGCGAGCTCCGTCCACGCCGCGGCCCCTCCGGCCGAAACGCCCGTCGCGTATGGGCTGGGCGATGGCATCCCGGGTTCTGCTTCGGCATCCTTCTCGTCCGGCGGAAGCGGCCCCGCGGCCGCGCGCCTCGACGACCGTTCGGGCTCGCCGACCTTCGTTCTTCTTTTCCGCAGCGCACTCGTCGACGACGATCTCCCCGGCGCTCCCACCTTCGCCACCGACGTCTCTCCCGACTGAGGCGGGCCTCGTCGTGCCCCGGCACGACAGACGGTCCCGCGCGTTCCGCGCACCCTCATTCACAACCAGGAGAGAACTCTCATGCGCAAGATCTACTCGCGCGCCATCCTCGGCGCGCTGATCGGCGGCGGCTTGGCCGTCGTCGGAGCCGGCATCGCCAATGCCGCGGAGACGTCGGGCACCGGCGGCCTCCTCTCGGGCGATCAGGCGATCATCTCGGTCGACCTGCCCGTCACCATCGGCGGCAACGCCGTGTCCGTCATCGGCGACAGCCATTCCTCGGATGCCAGCACCTCGGCGCCCGCATCGCAGCGCGCGCCGGAAGCCACCACCGACGGCGGCGACAGCATCCTCGGCGGCAACCAGGGTCTCGTCTCGGTGGACGTGCCTGTGACCGTCAGCGGCAACGCCGTGTCGGTCATCGGCGACAGCACGTCGACGGATGCCAGCACCACCGGGCCCGCGTCGGGTGATTCGGGCTCCGGCGACGTGGCTTCGGACGGCGGCGACAGCGTCGGCGGCGGGAACCAGGCCGTGGCCCCCGTGTCGGTTCCGGTCACCATCGGCGGGAACGCCGTGTCGGTGGTCGGCGACAGCACCTCGACGGATGCCAGCACCACCGGCGGCTCGGCCTCGGCTGGTGCCGGTGACGTCGAGACCGACGGCACCGACAGCATCCTCGGCGGCAACCAGGCCGTCCTGCCCGTGTCGGTTCCGGTCACCATCGGCGGGAACGCCGTCTCCGGCATCGGCGACAGCACCTCCACGGACGCCACCACCACCGGCGGCTCCACGGGCGGCCTGCTCGGCGATGTCACCACCGACGGCTCGGACAGCATCCTCGGCGGCAACCAGGCCGTCCTGCCCGTGTCGATTCCGATCACCATCGGCGGCAACGCCGTCTCCGGCATCGGCGACAGCACCTCCACGGACGCCACCACCACCGGCGGCACCTCGGGTGGCCTGCTCGGCGATGTCACCACCGACGGCTCGGACAGCATCCTCGGCGGCAACCAGGCCGTCCTGCCCGTGTCGATTCCGATCACCATCGGCGGCAACGCCGTCTCCGGCATCGGCGACAGCACCTCCACGGACGCCACCACCACCGGCGGCACCTCGGGTGGACTGCTCGGCGATGTCACCACCGACGGCACCGACAGCATCCTCGGCGGCAACCAGCTGATCATCCCGATCAGCCTCCCGGTCACCATCGGCGGCAACGCGGTCTCGGTCATCGGTGACAGCACCACGGACGGCTCGGAGACGGGCACCCCGGGCACTCCCGGAACGCCCGGCACCCCGGGAACCCCGGGCACTCCTGGAACCCCCGGCACCCCGGGAACCCCGGGCACTCCCGGAACCCCCGGCACCCCGGGAACGCCCGGCACCCCCGGCACCCCGGGAACCCCCGGAACCCCGGGAACGCCCGGCACCCCCGGCGTGACCGGCTCGGTCGCCTCGGTCTCGTCGGTTTCGGCGGTGTCGTCCGTGGCCTCGGGTAGCGGTCAGCTGGCCGTGACCGGGGTCGAGAGCGGCATGCTCTGGATCCTGCTCAACGCCGCACTGGTGATGCTCGGCCTCGGAGGCGTCCTGCTCGCCCGCCGTCGCCGCGCGATCGCCTGACACCGACGTCGGGCGGGCTTCGGCACCTCCCGACTCCGGCACCGGATGCCACCCCATTGGGGGGCGTGGCATCCGGTGTCCGGTGTGTCCCGGGTCAACCCCACCTCCCCCGCGGGAGGTGAATCACGGAGCGGAGGATGGAACCTGGATGCCATCACCCTCACGCCCGTGAGGAAGGGAGGACATGGGGCCAAGGGAGGAGCCCCGGCGCCGAAACCACCCTCCGCTCCTCCCACGCCCTCCGCCCCTCACGCGAAACCGCGGCTCGGTCGTCCAGGCGCCAGTGCTCAAGACGCAGCAGAGAGCCGTGGCATCCCCACGCCCGTGAGGAGGGGAGGATCAGGGGCCATGGGAGGACCCCCGGCGCCGAAACCGCCCTCCGCTCCTCCCAGGCCCTCCGCCGGTCACACGCGACGTCGCCCCTCGCCCACGACGCCGCACGCACGGCACATGGGCTCAGTCCGCGAGGCGCCAGTCCTCGAAGCTGAACCCGGGCGAGACGAGGCAGCTCACGACGGCCTCGGCGTCGTCGACGAGGCGCGCGGACTGCCACACGCCCGCGGGCACCGTGGCCTGCAGCCGCTCCCCGGCGGCGAGGTCGGCGCCGAGCACCACCGACTCGACGAGTTCTGGCGCGGAACCGTCGCCGCCGAACGACAGCTCGAGGCGGCCCGGACCGTGCCACAGCCACACCTCGTCGCTCGTCACGACGTGCCACGCGCTGTGCTCGCCGGGCGTCAACAGGTAGTGGATGAGCGTCGCCGCGGGCCGCGCACCCGCGGGGGTGTCGACCGCGTACGTGCCGGTCCACATGCGGCGGAACCACCCGCCCTCGGGGTGCTGCTCGAGGTCGAGCAGCCGGGCGGTGGTCGGGCGGTCGTCAGTCACGGGATACTCCGGTCTCTCGGGCGAAGGCGGGGGATGCGAAGCGCACGTCGCCGTCGATGAACGTCGCGGCCGCGCGCCCGGCGCCGTCGACGACGAGGTGCTCGAGCATGTCGTCCGCTGCGGCGACGTCGATGTCGAAGAATGCGAGGTCGGCGACGGCGCCGACGGCGAGGTAGCCCGTGCGCTGCGGGCCGGTGTCGAGGCCCATCGCATGCGCTCCGCCGAGCGTCGCGGCGCGCAGCAGCAGCGCGGCGAGATCGCGGTGCGCATAGCCTTGGTGCCGCGCGAGCCGGTGCAGCGCGGACACATCTCCCAGCAGGTCGAGCGACGGCGACGACGACAGCGAGTCGGTGCCCACCGCGATCGCGTTGCCCTCGACCAGGTACGCCGCGACGGGCGGCTCATCGAGTCCGATCACGGCGTTCGATCGCGGGCACAGCGCGACGGTCGTCCCGCGCTGCCGCAGCACCGAGCGGTCGCGGGGCCGTCATGTAGACGCCGTGGGCGATGTGGCAGTCGGGTCCGAGGACGCCGAGCTCGTCGACGAACTCCGTCGCTCCGGTGCCGAAGCCCTCCTCGCGCAGAGCTTGGAAACTCGCCGGACGCCGCTCGCGCCACGGCAGCGCCTCGCCGTGCTCGCGCTCGAACGCGGCCTCACCGAGGTGGATGTGCAGCCTGCTCCCCCGCTCGCGCACGATGTCGGGGATCTCCAGCAGCGGCTCGACGTCGAGCGAATACGGAGCATGCGGCGACAGACCGGTTCCGGGCGGCGACGGCAGCGAGTCCAGCCGCGCCTCGACCTCGGCCCTCCCCCGCTCGGCCCACGCCGCGTTGGTCCAGCTCATCACCTCCCAGTAGGTGATGCCGTGCAGCCCCGCGTCGTGCAGCGCGGAGGCCGCCTCGACGTCGGTGACGATGTCGGCCACGGCCGTCGTGCCGGCGGCGATCATCTGGGCGGCGCCGGTCCTGGCATCCGCCGCCCAATCCAGCCCCGACTCGTAGACCGGCTGGAAGGCCGCGGCCCACTCCTCGAACCCGGCGTACGACCCCCGCCCGACCTCGGCCATGCCCGTGTATTGCAGGTGCGAGTGCGCGTTGACGAGGCCGGGAGTCAGGATGCCAGGCCAATGCACCTCGTCGAACTCCACGCCGCGCTGGCGCAGCTCGTGCAGCACCCATTCGCGGTCGCCGACGTGGCGGATACGCCCGCTCGCGACGGCGATCGCCCCCTCGACGATCGGTGGGGCGGTGATCGGAAGGACGAGGGATGCCGAGTACAGCACGACCCGCGGGCGCTCGGGTGCGCGATCGACGGTCATGCCGACCAGCCTAGGGACGCGGCGTGACGGCCGCGTGTCGCGAGGGTCCCGCGATGCTGCGGTGGCCTTCCCGGTTTGGGGCGGATTCCGCGCATCGGTGGCCCAAGCGTTGCCGGTTTGGGGCGGATTCCGCGGATCGGGGCCCGAGCGTTGCCGGTCTGGGGCGGATTCCGCGGATCGGGGCCCGAGAGCGTTGCCGGTCTGGGGCGGATTCCGCGGATCGGGGCGGGAAATTCACGCCCCAAACGACGGATCGCGCCCCAAACCCGAAGAGCGGCACTGCCTCCCGCCGACGCACCGCCGCCGGGGCCGGGGTACCGCCGCTCACGCCGCAGCACCGCCGCTCGCGCCGCAGGGGCCGTTGGAGCCCGGGTTTGGGGCGGATTCCGCGCGTCGGGGCGCAGAATTCACGCCCCACACGACGGATCGCGCCCCAAACCATAAGAAGCCGCCGCGACCAGGGACGGGTCGCGCCCCAGACATCCACAGAACCGCCAGCCACCGCCCAGCGCTGCCGGTTTGGGGCGGATTCCGCGCATCGGGGCGCAAAACTCACGCCCCAAGCCACGGATCACGCCCCAAACCCCAAGGCAACCCGCGGCAGCCGCACCGCCGCGCCGCACCGCCGCAGCACCGCACCGCGCGCCGCACCGCCCCGCCGCCCGACGCGAAACGGCCCCGGTCCGCCGAAGCGGGACCGGGGCCGTGTCAGACGCGAATTACTTCGCGGCGACCACCTGGAGGGTGATCACGGCGGTGAGGTCGTCGCGGAGGCGAACGGTCGCCTCGTGCTCGCCCACCGACTTGATCGCCGAGGTGATCTGGATCTTGCGCTTGTCGAGCTCACCGAGACCGGCGGCCTTGACCGCGTCGGCGACGTCGCCCGTCTTGACGGAACCGAAGAGGCGACCCTCGGCACCGGCCTTGACGGCCAGCTTGACGGTGTTCGACTCGAGCGTGTTCTTCAGGGCCACGGCCTCTTCGTGGTCGTGGATCGCGCGGGACTCGCGAGCGGCGCGGATCGACGCGACCTGCTTCTCGCCACCGCGGCTCCAAGCCACGGCGAAGCCCTGCGGGATGAGGTAGTTACGGGCGTACCCGTTCTTGACCTCGACAACGTCACCGGCGCTACCGAGCCCGGTGACCTCATTCGTGAGAATCAGCTTTGCCATCGGGTGCTCCTTAGCGGCCGGCGCCGGCGTAGGGCAGGAGAGCCATCTCGCGCGCGTTCTTGATGGCGCGGGCGATCAGGCGCTGCTCCTGCACGGAGACACCGGTGATACGACGGGCGCGGATCTTGCCGCGCTCCGAGATGAACTTGCGGAGGGTTGCGACGTCCTTGTAGTCGATGACGCCGACGCGGATCGCCTTCGCGGGGGCTGCGTTCTTCGCGCCCTTCCGCGGCTTGCGGCGGTCGCCAGTGGCCTTTCCAGCCATGCTTCCTTCTTTCGTGTGGATTCGGATGCCGGGGGCGCTTGCGGCGTCCGGACTCGGCATCCGGAATGTTGGGGTTCGTCACGCCGTGAGGCGCAGCGAGATCAGAACGGGGTGTCGTCTCCGTAGGAACCGGGAGTGCTCCAGGCGTCGGCGCCGCCCTGGCTCGACCCGGGGGTCGACCACGGCTCGTCGGAGCCCTGCTGCACCTGCGGGCGTCCGCCGCCACCGCCGCCGCCCGAAGAGGCGGCGCGGGTGACCTGGGCGGTCGCGTAGCGGAGCGAGGGGCCGATCTCGTCGACCTCCAGCTCGATCGAGGTGCGGTTGTTGCCCTCGCGGTCCTGGTACGAGCGCTGCTTCAGGCGACCGGTCGCGATGACGCGGGACCCCTTCGTCAGCGATCCGGCGACGTGCTCGGCGAATTCGCGCCACACCGAGGCGCGCAGGAAGAGCGCCTCGCCGTCCTTCCACTCGTTCGCCTGACGGTCGAACGTGCGGGGGGTCGACGCGATGGTGAAGTTCGCCACCGGCAGCCCGTTCTGCGTGTAGCGCAGCTCGGGGTCGGCCGTGAGGTTCCCCACGACGGTGATGACGGTTTCGCCGGCCATCGTCGTTACTTCGCAGCCTTCTCGGCGGACTCGACCTTGCGGGGAGCGGCGGCCTTGCGGGCGGCCTTCTCCTCGGAGCGCTTCGCCTCGGCGGCGACCTGCGCGATGGCTTCCTCGGCACGGAGGACCTTGGTGCGCATGATCTGCTCGCTCAGCTTCAGCTGGCGGTCGAGCTCCTGCGTGGCCTCGCTCGTGGCGGTGAAGTCGACGACGGCATAGATGCCCTCGTTCTTCTTCTTGATCTCGTAGGCCAGACGGCGGCGACCCCAGACATCCACCTTCTCGATGGTTCCCCCATCGTTGGTGATGACCTTGAGGAACCCGTCGAGCTTCGGAGCGACCTGGCGCTCGTCGATCTCGGGGTCGAAGATGACCATGAGTTCGTACTGGTGCGTCACTAACCCACCTCCTTCGGACTAGAACGGCTGACGGGCATTTCCCGGCAGCAGGAGGGTGTGTTGCACGTCGTCTCGGGCTTACACGCGCATGGGCGTCGCCAGACAACCTTCATAGTCTAACGGATGCCACCCCGCAGCGGGAATCGAGCTTCGCCGACGCCCTCGGTAGCGTGGGGCCATGAGCGGTACTCCCCCGGACACCTCAGCCCTGACCGCCCCTGTCGATCGCGCCGCCGTCCGCGCGTTCACCGCCCAGCTCCGCCGCGAGGGGAAGCTGAACAGCGTCGTCGTCGCCACGATCGGGTTCGTGGTGGTGGGCGGCATCCTTCTGGTGTCGGCGATCCTGATGGCATCCATCGTGAGCTTCGCGCTCTTCGCGGACGACGGACGCCCGAGCCCCGTCGGCATCGGCTTCCTGGTCTTCTTCGCCGCGGTCATCGCCATGCTCGTGTTCGGGTTGACGGCGATGCTCCGCGGCCGCGCGGAGCGCCGGTACCGGCTCGCGCACTTCGCCGAGGCGAACGGACTCACGTGGTTCCCCGCCGTCCCGAACCCCGACCTGTCCGGCATGATCTTCGCGGAGGGCCACTCCCGCGAGGCCACCGACGTGATCCATGGCCCGCGTCCGCGCTGGGTCGAGGTCGGCAACTACACGTACAAGACCGGCTCGGGGAAGAGCGAGCAGACGCACAAGTGGGCGTACGTCATGCTGCGGCTCGACACCCCGCTCCCCCATATCGTCCTGGATGCCGTGGGCAACAACGGCCTGTTCGGGGCGTCGAACCTGCCGGCGACGTTCTCGCGCGACCAGCGACTCAGCCTCGAGGGCGACTTCGACCAGCACTTCGCGCTGTACTGTCCGACCGGTTACGAGCGCGACGCGCTGTACCTGTTCACCCCTGACGTCATGGCGCGTTTCGTCGACAACGCCGCGGCGCTCGACGTCGAGATAATCGACGACCGGCTCTTCCTCTACGCGAGACGCGAGCTCTCGACCCTCGA
>NZ_BADA01000440.1 GCF_000333395.1 Microbacterium sp. B19 | reverse complement strand
CGGTACTTCGAGACGTCGAGCCCGGCCGACCCGAACGCGCGCACGACCCGGCCCACACTCGACCGTGCCGCCGACACGCTGACGCTGACGTACGACGAGCCGTTCGCGGACTGGAACCGGCAGTGGCTGCTCGACCGCCCGGTGCACGTGATCGCCGCCAAGGCGGGCGTGACCGTCCGCGAACTCATGACGGCCATCCAGACGACCCCAGAGGGCGACCCCGCCGCTCCCGTGGCACCCAACCCCGTCCTGACCGCCGCAGCACGCGCGTGGAACACGGGGTTCGACGCCGCGGCGGACGGCACTCTCGACGTCGCCTCGGCCGTGGCATCCGGTCCGTGGACGGTCGGTGAGGCGTCGAGCGCATCCGTCTCGCTCGTCCGGCGGGAGAACTACCAGGGCTCGCACTATCCGGGACTCGAGGGCCTCACGGTGCGGTTCTACCCCGACCGTGCGACGCAGATCGCGGCCCTCGCCGCGGGTGAGGTCGACATCGCCAACATCGGCGACCCGGATGCCACCGACCTCGAGACGCTCACAGCTGCCGATGTGACCGTGACCACCGGTCCGACGGCGCAGACGCTGCAGCTCCGCTTCGCGGAGACGACGTCCGACGCCCTGCGCAAGGCGGTCTTCCTCTCCATCGATCGCGACGCGCTGGTGAAGGACATCCTCCCGAAGCAGCGCGGGGACGCCCGGCCGCTGCAGTCGTTCCTCTCGTCCGCCGCGACCGGGCAGACGTACCAGCAGCTCAGCTCCGACAACGGCTCACCGAGCACGGGAAGCGACATCGGCGGCGCGCGATCCGCTCTTGACGACCGTCCCGCGGTCCTCCGTGTCGCGTACGACCCGGCGGACGACGACTCCGCCGAGGTGTTCGCCCACCTGGTGACCATGGCCACCGAGGCCGGCATCGCGGTC
>NZ_BADA01000441.1 GCF_000333395.1 Microbacterium sp. B19 | reverse complement strand
GATCCCTCGCGCTCGCGCGGAGGAGACCGGTGCGCACGTCGTGGTCGCGGGGATCCGCAACGCGGCCGCCGTCGCCGCCCATGTGCTCGACGTGCAGCACTCGCGCGGCGACCGGACGAGCATCGCGGTGATCGCGGCGGGCGACGCCGACGCGGGCGGCCCGCGGTTCGCCGTCGAGGATCTGCTCGGCGCGGGGGCCGTCGTGGCCGCGCTCGGCGACCTCGGCATCGATCACGCGTCGCCTGACGCCGCCGTCGCGGGCGAAGGGTTCCGCGCGCTGCGCGGGGCCGTGCGGCACCTGCTCACCGCGAGCGGCACCGGGCGTTCGCGCGCCGACGCGGGCGAACGCGACCTCGTCCTGGCCGCGGCCGCGCGGGATGCGGCATCCGTCGTCCCGGTGCTGAGGAGCGGCGTCTTCACCGCGGTGTGAGACCGCCCGCTCAGCGCGGCGTCGCCGCGGCGAGCCGGGTCGCGGGGCTGATCTCGCGGTGCACCCACGTCAGCGCGAAGCGCGGGTCGAAGTACGGTGCGCACTTCGCGCACGACGTCGGCCGCGTCGCACGGCGGTGCCGGTAGGCGACGTGTCCGGCCGGGCACGTGCCCACCCACGGCGCCAGCTCGTTGGCGGTCTCGCCGGCGTGCGTCGTTCCGCCGACGTACCCGAGGTCGCGGGCCGCGCGCTTCCACGTCGGCCCGTGCCCCGCCGCGGCGCCGGCCAGGGCGTGCGCGACCTCGTGCAGCAGAGTCTGGTGGTTGGTGTCGTCGTCGTAGCGCGCGGCGAGGTAGCGCGAGACGCTGATGCGGCGGCGGCCGTAGTCGCAGAGCCCGGCGCGGCGCTTGGCGTTGTCGAAGGCGAACGACCACGAGTCGTCGAGATGCAGGGCGATCAATGCCTCTGCCCAGACGCGCACACGCTGCAGATCGGACATGACGGAAATCGTAGAGAGGGGCTCCGACGTCAGCTCGCCACGACCGCGCGAGCCCGCCGGCGCTCGGCGGCGTCGATCGCGAGCAGCGTCGACTCGAGTTCGGCGTCGCTGGCCCCCGCGTTCTGGCGGAGGAACAGCGCGCGCTTGAAGTCGCGGCGGGCGGCCTCGAAGTCGCCCTCGTCGTAGTGCACCTTGCCGCGGTGCTGCAGGGCGAACGCGGCGATGCCCGCCCAGCCCTGTCCTTCGGCCTCTTCCGCGCACGTCGTCAGCTCCTGCTCGGCGGCGGCGAACGCGCCGCGGCACTGCTGGATCGTGGCGTGCAGGATGCGGGCGCGCAGCAGGTCGCGCCGGGTCCCGGCCATGCGGGCGACGCGCACCGACTGCTCCGAGATCGTCAGGGCCTCGTCGAAGCGATCGAGCACCTTCAGCAGCCAGGTGCGCTCGAGAAGGGCCGGAAGACTGCGCTGCGAACCGATCTCCTCGAGCCGCTCCGCGCACTCGCGAGAGTCGGTGATCTCGCGCAATGTGTCGGGGTCGTACCCGTGGATATAGCTCACCGTCGCTCCTCTCGAATGGTCGATGCTTCCAGTCTGCGGTGCGGGCACCCGATGCTCCGCCTCGCCACACCGGCGGGTCGCGAACCCGCCCGGGCGAGCGTCCGGGCGTCCCTCGTCAGCGATCGAAGATGGATGCCGAGGGCTTGGGCGAGGGTGTCGCATCGGCATCCGTCGCCGGACGCGCGTCGCGGATGAACTCGTCGATCTCGGCTCCCTGGGCGACCTTCGCGGGGTGGGGGCCCGCGGCCATGAGACGCGGCAACCACTCGACCGGGAGGGGCGCGGCGGAGGCGGCGACGACGAGGTTGCCGAACCGGCGGCCCTTCAGCACCTGCACCTCGGCGAGCACGATGACCTCGGGGAGCACCTCGCGCACCGTCGCGACCTGCCGCCGCGCGAACGCCAACCCGGGGCCGTCCGAGACGTTGACGAGCAGCACGCCGTCGGGCGCGAGGAGCGCCGCGGCCTCGCGGTAGAACTCCACGGTCGTGAGGTGCGCGGGCGTCTGCGCGCCGGAGTAGACGTCGCTCACGAGCAGGTCGACGGCGCCGTGCAGGCCCGCGGGCAGTCGACCGAGGCCCGCGCGGGCGTCGCCGATGCGGACGCGGATCGCGGCCCCGCGGGGGAGGGGGAGATTCTCGCGCACGAGGTCCCACAGCGCCGGCTCCAGCTCGATGACCTGTTGCCGCGACCCGGGTCGCGTGGCCTCGACGTAGCGGGGGAGCGTCAGGGCACCCGCGCCCAGGTGGACCGCGGTGAGCGGCTGTCCTGGCATCCGGAGTCTGTCGATGACCGCACCCATGCGCGCGACGTACTCGAAGTGCAGGTGCGTCGGATCGTCGAGGTCGACGTGCGACTGCGGGGTGCCGTCGACGACGAGCTCCGACCCCGACACGTAGGTGGACGCGGTCACCCGCGCGATCGCCCCGTCGGACAGTCGCGCCGTCGGCGCATCGTCCGGTTCCACCCGCATGCGTGCCATGGGTTCCACGCTATCCCGGCAGGCGCGGGCGCGTGAGGGGTCAAGAATTGTCGCTTCGAGGGGGTCCGCGGCGACAATTCTTGACCCCTCACGCGCTCACGCGGAGGGGATGGGGGTGGATGCCACGGACCCGGGGGTCACCAGGGAGACCGTGTTCTCGGGGAGCGGGGTCCAGCCGTCCAGGGGGATGCCGGTCGTCGCGACCAGGCGCGCGCCGGAGGCGGTGCGGCGGGTGAAGAGGACGTTGTAGCCGTCGCCGTGACCCGGTGGGAGGGCCGCGAGGTCGAGCCCGCGCGCGGCGAACGCGGCGAGCGGGGCGGGACGACCGGCCGAGGAGTGCACCGCGACCAGGGCGGTCGGGGTGAGCAGCAGCGCGTTGAGACTCGCCTCGGGGTACGACGCGCGGACGTCGGCGACGGCATCCGCGATCCGGGTCGGGTCGACGTCGGTTCCGGGGGTGATCGCCCGGCGCAGGCGGGCGAAATACAGCTCGCTGTCATTGGTGCCGCGGAGCGTCGCGCGCTCATCGTCGGTGAGCGCGTCGCGGAGGCGATCCGCAGGGGCGAGAGCGCCGTTGTGCTCGAACACCTCGTCGCCGAACAGGAACGGCTGTGCCTCCCGCTCGCTCAGGCCGCTTCCGGCGCTGCCGAAGCGGAGGTAGAGGAGAGCGGCGGTCGCCGGCACGCGGACCGCCCGGGCGAGGGCGTGGCACGTGGCGGGGCGTCCGGGCGCGACTTTCGCCGCGACTCCCCGTTCCGTGCGCCAGCCGGCGCCCCAGCCGTCGGCGTGCACGCGGGAGAGGGCGGCGAAGGATGCCAGGACGTCGTCGCCCAGCGTGGCGGCGACGTTCGCCGGCTCCGGGCCGACGTAGGCGAGCATGCGGGACACGGCACCTCCGAGACGGGCGATCACAGATTGGATCCACATGTAGTATGTTTGGATCCTACCCGGAGGTAACCCGTCCCCCATGAACCCGCCCCCCACCGCAGACGCCGCGACGGCCTCGGCATCCGCGCCCTTCGTGGGCGGATCCGCGATCGACGTCGGTGCGGAGCGCGCGCGCACCGCCGGCTCGACCCTCACCAGCCACTTCAACGCCGCCGGCGCGGCCCTGCCGACGCACGCCGTCGTGGCCGCGGTGGTGGACCACCTGCGGCTCGAGGAGCAGAAGGGCGGGTACGAGGCAGCCGCGGAACGCCGCGCCGACCTCGACGCGGTGTACGCCTCGGCCGCCCAGCTCGTGGGCGCGGACACCCCCGAGATCGCCCTCTTCGACAGCGCCTCGACGGGCCTCCGCATCCTCCTCGACGCGCTGCGGCCGGCCGCGGGACAGCGCATCATCGCGTCCAGCAGCACCTACGTCAGCCACGCGCTCCACCTCATGAGCCTCGCGCGCGAACGCGGCATCGACCTCGTCATCGCGCCGTACGACGCGCACCGTCGGGTCGACGTCCCCGCGCTCGAAGCCCTGCTGTCCGACGGGGTACCGTCGATCGTGACGGTCGCCCACGTGCCCACCTCGTCCGGTCTCGTCGAACCGGCCGCCCAGATCGGGGAGGTCGTGCAGCGCTACGGAGGCACGTACATCCTGGATGCCACGCAGTCGGTCGGCCACTTGGCGGTCGACGTCCGCGAGATCGGGTGCGACGTCTTGGTCACGACGGGCCGCAAGTTCCTCCGGGCCCCGCGCGGCACCGGCTTCGCCTACGTCCGCGACACGCTGCTCGAGCGTCTGCTCCCCATCGCCCCCGACGTGCGCGGTGCGCACTGGACCTCGAGCGCGGACTGGGAGCTCGTCCCCTCGGCGCGGCGCTACGAGACGTGGGAGGGCCCGCTCGCGGCGCGCCTCGGACTCGGCGTCGCCCTGGAGGAGGCCGCCGCGCGGGGCATCCCCGAAACGGAAGAGTGGCTCGTCGAGACCGGTGCGCGCCTCCGGACGGCGCTCGCCGAGATCGACGGCGTCACCGTCGCCGACCCGGCGGGGAGCCATTCCGCCCTCGTGACGTTCGTGATCGACGGTGTGGCCGCGGCCGACGCCGTCGTCCAGCTCGCGCGGCGCGGAGTCCGGGTCGTCTCGGTTCCCGCGACCCACGGCCAGTGGGATCTCGGCGACCGCGGGGTGCCCAGCGTCGTCCGCGCGTCCGCCCACGTCTACAACGACGACTCCGACATCGCCGCCCTCGTCGACGGGGTGGCCGCGATCGCGACGGGAATCCTCCGGTGAGCGGGGTCGTGTCGGCTGACGTCGTCGTACTCGGGCTCGGCATCCACGGCATGTCCACCGTCGCCGCGCTCGCGGCCCGCGGCGTCCGCGTGATCGGGATCGACCGCTTCGTGCCGGGGCACGGCCGCGGGTCCTCGCACGGACGCACGCGCATGATCCGCCGCGCGTACCCGAACCCGGTGTGGAACCCGCTGGTGGAGAAGGCCTTCGACGCGTGGGAGGCGCTCGAGCGCGCCTCGGGCGAGAAGCTGCTGCACCGCACCGGCGGACTGTACGCGCACGAGGGGGCGTCACAGCTGCAGGGCCCCGACTGCGTCCTGGTCGAGGACCGCGCCGAGATGGCCGCCCTCATGCCGTCGTTCGCGGTGCCCGAGGGCTACCGCGCCGTCCACGACCCGTCCGCCGGGGTGCTCGAGGCCGAGCGGTCGCTCATCGCCCTCCGTCGGCTCGCCGAGGCCGCGGGCGCCGACCTGCGCGACGGCGAGCGGGTGCTCGGCTGGGACACGGTCGCCGACGGCGTCGAGGTCCGTACCGACCGCGGGATCGTCCGCGCGAACCGTCTCGTCGTCGCGGGCGGCTCGTGGGCCGGCACCCTGCTGCCGCAGCTGTCCGACCTCCTCGAGGTGTGGCGCATCCTCACCGTCACGGTCCGTGCCGGCCAGCCCGCGGGGATCCCGTCGGCGCTCGGAGCGTTCTCGGTCGATCGCGCCGACGGGCTCGTCTTCGGCATCCCGGATGCCGACGGCAACGGCGTCAAGCTCGGAGTGGATGCCGGAGAGGTCTGGGACCCCGAGACCCCCGTCGCGCCCCCGACGCCCGCCGAAGCCGACGCGCTGCGCGATCTGCTGCACGCGTACGTCCCCGCGCTCGACACCGCACCCGTCGAACTCGCCGCGTGCCTGTACACGATGACCGAGGACAAACGCTTCGTCATCGGGGCCCTGGCCGACGCCCCCGAGGTCATCGCCGTCTCGGCGTGTTCGGGGCACGGCTTTCAGGTTCGGTCCCGCGATCGGCGACGCGGTCGCGGATCTCGCCACCGGGGATCGACGGGCCCGATCTCGACTTCATCTCGACGGCCCCGCGGGTGATCTGACATGATCATTGGGCTCGCCGCTCCGTACCAGCCCGCGTCGAGGCGGACGCTCCGGATCGCTGGCGGCGGCACGCGCTCAATGGGCGCTCCCCGCGGCGCGATGCTCACCGTTCATCTCGACGGCCCGCCCGGGGATCTGACATGACCATCGCGCTCGCCGCTCCGCACCACGCCGCCGTCGAGGCGGGACGCTCCGCGATCGCTGCGGGCGGCAACGCGCTCGATGCGGCGCTCGCCGCGGCCGCGATGCTCACCGTGGTGTACCCCCACCAGTGCGCCGTCGGCGGTGACCTCATCGCCCTCGTCCGTCGCCCCGACGGCTCCACGGTCGCCGTGGTCGCGGCCGGCACAGCGCCCGCCGCGATCGCCGACGTCGCCGCGGCCTGGACCGAGGTCCCGCGCGCCGGGGCCGGGTCGGTCACGGTCCCCGGGATGTTCGCCGGATGGCAGGCGATCGCCGGACTCGGCGCCGTCCTGCCGCTCGCGCGCGCGCTCGAGGACGCCGCCGCGGCGGCGGAGGAGGGCACGACGGTCAGCGCGGGCCTTGACCGCGCGCTGGTGTCGCGCGCCGACGCGATCTTCGCCGACCCGGGGCTCCGGGACGTCTTCACGCGCGACGGCGCGCTCCTGGTCGAGGGCGACGCGCTCGTTCAGCCCGCGCTCGCCCGGTCGCTGCGTCGGATGGCGACCGACCCCCACGATTTCTACGCGGGCGACATCGCGCGGTCTCTGGTGGAGACGCTGCGCGCGGACGGCGGCACGCACACCGTCGACGACTTCGCGGGTTACCGCGCCGAGGTCACCGAGGCGCTGACCCGCGAGATCGGCGACGCCCGGTACAGCGTCGCGCCGCCGCCGTCCGTGGGGGCGATCCTCATGGGCGTCGCCGCGGCCGGCGAGCGCGAGCCCGGCGCGGCGGAGCTTCTCGAGGCCAGCGTCCTCGGTGTCCAGGCCCGCGGCGCGCACCTCGGCGACCCCGCCGCGGGTCCCGTCGACGTCGAGGCGATGCTCGCGCTCGACGCCCGTCCCTTCCGTGGCCCGCTCGAGCCCCGGCCGCAGGGCGACACCGCCGCGGTGGTCGCGATCGACGACGACGGATTCGCCGTCACGATCGTGCAGAGCGTGTACCAGACCTTCGGTTCCGGACTCCTCGACCCCGCGACCGGCATCCTGCTGCACAACCGCGGCGGCGCGTTCTCGATCGACCCCGCCTCGCCCGCGGCGATCCGGCCCGGCGCCCGCCCGCCGCACACGCTCGCTCCCGCGATCGTGGACCGCGGAGACCTGACCGTGGTCGCCGGATGCCAGGGCGGACGCGCTCAGCCGTGGATCCTCGCCCAGCTCCTGCCGGATGCGACCGACCCCGCCGTCGACCTCGACGAACTGCTCGGCCGTCCGCGCTGGGTGATCGGCGACCGCGACCTCGGCCACGACCGCCTCACGCTCGTCACCGAACCCGGTGTCGTGTCGGAGGTCGTGGAGCGCGCCGAGTTCCTCGGTCTCGGGATCGCGTCCTTCCCCGGGCCCGCCGACGAGGCCGGCCACGTCCAGCTCGTCCGCCGATCGCGCACCGCCGGGGTGCGCGATGCCGCGAGCGACCCCCGCGCCGACGGGGTCGCCGCCCTCGTCCCGGCATCCTGAACCCACCCGCATCGCCCGCACCACCGCAGCAAGGAGACCCGATGACCGCCGACCGGCACTGGAGCGACCCCCTCACCCCGAGCGAGATCGTCGAGATCACCGCGCTGGTGCGCGCGGACGACCGCATCGGCGCCGAACCGCGCTTCTGGGGCATCGCCGTCGAGGAGGGTCTGGCCCGCAGCCTCGCCCCCGGCCAGGGGCGCCCGGTGCGCCTCATCGTGATGAACCCCGCGGCGCACGCGGCGTGGGAGGTCACCGGCTGGACCTCGGGCACCGACCGCGCCGAGGCCTCGCTGGCATCCTGGAGCCCGGTGGATGCCAAGCGCCCCGGCGTCTCGAGCGACGAGGCGCGCGCGATCGCCCGCGCCGCGCGCGAGCACCCGCTCCTCAAGGAGGCCCTCGCCAAGCGCGGCATCACCGACACCACGCACGTGTGGGTCGACCCCGAGTCGATCACGGGCTTCGAACCCGAGGACCTCGCCGACCGCCGTCTGTCGTGGGGGACCGTCTGGTACCGCGAGAGCGCCGACGACAACGGCTACGCGCGTCCGGTCGCGGGTCTCGTGCCGATCCTCGACCTCGAGACCCTCGACATCATCCGGCTCGAGGACCACGGCGTCCTCCCGATGGCGAGCGAGGGCGGCAACTACCGCTCGGGCACCTGGGGTCCCGACCGCCACGTCGCGCCGCTGGAGATCACGCAGCCCGAGGGCCCCGGCTTCACCGTCGAGGGCCACCGAGTCACGTGGCAGAACTGGTCGTTCCGCATCGGCTTCACGCACCGCGAGGGGCTCGTGCTGCACGACATCGCGTACCGCGACGGCGACGTCGAGCGTCCCGTCCTCCGCCGCGCCGCGGTGAACGAGATGTACGTGCCGTATCTCGACTCCGACCCGACGGCGTACCGCAAGAACTTCTTCGACTGGGGCGAGTACGGGGCCGGCCCCCTCACGGCATCCCTCGAACTCGGATGCGACTGCCTCGGCGAGATCCACTACTTCGACGCCCACGTGCTCGACGGCGTCGGCGAGGCTCAGACCATCACGAACGGCGTGTGCCTGCACGAGGAGGACTCGTCCATCCTCTGGAAGCACGTCAACACCCGCACGGGCGAGGCCGACGTCCGCCGCTCGCGGCGCCTGGTGATCTCGTTCTTCGCGACCGTCGCGAACTACGACTACGGCTTCTACTGGTCGCTGTACCAGGACGGCTCGATCGAGCTGGAGATCAAGCTCACCGGCATCCTGTCGGTGTCCGGCATCGACGACGGCAAGATGCCCGCCTACGGTCGCATGGTCAGTCCCAACGTCCAGGCCCCCACGCACCAGCACTACTTCGCCGTGCGCATGGACACCGCGGTCGACGGGCCGAAGAACCGCCTGGTCGAGGTGCACGCCGAGGTCGAGGAGGACGAAGAGCTCAACCCCTGGGGCAACGCCGTCAAGATGGTCTCCGAGGTCATCGCGTCCGAGAAGGATGCCGGTCGGATGGCCGACGCGTCCCGCGCGGTGCACTGGCGGGTGGAGAACACCGAGCGCACCAACCGTTTCGGCGAGAGCACCGCCTACCGTCTGTCCGCGATGCACACGACGCGGCTGTTCGCCAAGCCCGGCAGCATCGTCGCGCGCAAGGCGCCGTTCGTCTCGAAGCACCTGTGGGCCACCGCGTACGACCCGAACGAGCGCTTCATCACGGGCGACTACCCCAACCAGGCGCCGCTCGAGGCCGAGGGCATCACGGCCTGGCAGCAGGCGGATCGTCCGCTCGACGGCGCCGAGCTCGTGCTGTGGCCGATCGTCGGCGTGCACCACTACCCGAAGCCCGAGGAATGGCCGATCATGCCGGTGCACCGCATCGGCCTGCGGTTCGAGCCGGACGGCTTCTTCACGCGGAACCCGTCGCTCGACCTGCCCCCGTCCTCGGGCGGCGACCACTGCCACGCGCCGGTCGCGGGGTCGGGCGGTGCCGTGGCCGAGGGCCACGCGTTCCACGGGCACGACGCCGGCGGGCACGAGCACCACGACCACTCCGCGCACGGGCACCACGGGCACGAGCACCACGGGCACGAGCACCACGACCACTCCGCGCACGGGCACCACGGGCACGAGCACCACGGGCACTGATGGGGGAGGTCCTGCATGTCGGCGCGCTGGTGGCGACGGCGGCCGGCGCGTGCTGCGTCGCCGCCGACCGCCCCGCCGCGCGCGTGCGTGAACTGCTCATCGCGGCGCTCATGCTCCTCGCGATGGGCGACATGGTGCTCGGCGGCGCGCGCGTGCCGCCGGTGTTCTGGGCGGCGGCGCTGCTGTTCGCCGCGCTCGTCGCGGTTGCTCCGGGGCGCGCGCGGCGCGGGGACGACCGGCGGATGCGGGCGTTCGACGCGCTCGGCGCCGTGCTCATGGCATCCCTGCTGCTGGCCGCGCACGTCCCGGCATCCCCCGGCTCGTCGCATCACGGGGCGGGGGCGATGCCGCTCGTGGTGCTCACGCTCGTCGGGGTGGCCGCGTACGCCGTCGGCGGTGTGGTGCTGTTCGTCACGGCGCACCGCGACCGGCCGCTCGTCACGCGGCTCCCGCCGCTCGCGATGGGCGCGTCGGCGGTGCTGATGGCGGCGCCGCTGGTGGTCGGCTGAGGCGCGGCCCACGAGGGTCGGCCGCGGGCGGAGGCACGCTCTTCCGGCTGCAGAACAAACTTACTGAGACTGACGTGACACTAGGTGTCACGCTAGTCTCAGTAAGGGAGGTGGATTCGATGGTCAACGACGTCGATGCGCTGCGTGCAATCGAGCGCGCACCGCTGCGGACAGTGCGGCCCCAGGACCTGGAAGCGGACCTCGCCCATGCACGCCGCACGATCGCTCGACTCGCCGACCGCGGGGCGTTGGTCCGTCTCGCCAAGGGCGTCTACGCGGCACCCCCGGAGGGTCGCGACGGTCGAAAATGGCGCCCCACCCTGGAAGCGGCAGGGCTGGCCGTGGCCACTGCCCGCTTCGGCAACCGCAATGCCATCCTCATGGGGCTGGGCGCCGCGCGCCATTGGGCAGCGATTCCTCGCGCTATCGGCGTGACGACCGTTGCCATCCCGGAGGCGGGACGACCTCCCGTGACCCTGGACACCGGGGGCATCGTGCACCTCGTTCCGCGCGATCTCGATCGTCTTGACGCCGTACTCGAGCAGAACGAGCTCGGACGTGCTCTGGTGACCACGCCGGCGCAGACGCTGTACGACCTTCTGATGAAGCCGGGCCAGGGAGGCATGCCCGATGAGGCCGCGGCCGCGGCGCGTCACCTGCGTGGGCAGGTCCGGCCGGCGGATCTGCGGCGTGTTATTGACACGTTCGGTCGCGCGAACGCCGCCGTGCGCGGGGTACTGGATGCCCTGGAGCGGGAAGTTCCTCGCGGCGAAGGGGCCGGAGGGCAGTAGTCCGGCAATGAGGGAGGCTCGCGCAACGCCTTCAACTACTTGATCCGTCGTGGGTCGTCACGGGCGATGCGCCGGACACTGCTGTTCGCCATCACGAGCCTGGGATAGGCCGCATTGGCTTTGTGCACGAGCGAGAGCATCTGGTTGAGGCGGCTGCTCGTCTTGACGCCCAGGAGGTTGTCGTGATGTGCAACGCGATTTCGCAGACGTCGAATGCTGTCGAGTTGCTCACCGATCTTCGCCCTCCCCGCGTCAGACTGGTCCGCCCCCGGGAACGCAGCGTTCAGGCCAGCTGACCACAACGCCACTTGGCGATGAGGTGACTCGACCTTAGACATCGGCCGGAGCAGCTTGACCCACGTGCCGAACATCAGCTGCGCCACGATGTCATCATGGCCAGCGGTCACACCCTGGCGAGGGTGACCCGTCGTGCGAAGCCCTGCCTCACGTGCAGCGGCCCTTCGTGCCTTGTTGAGATCGTTCTTCAGTAGTGCGTAGAGGGGCTCTTGGGCATTGCCCGGGAGAGTCCACTCCGCCGATCCGCCGTTCGCGACGTTCCACGTGGACACCGCGCGATCCAGGGCATTGCGGATCGCTACTTCGACTAGGGAGATCTGGGCGTGGAGCGAGCCGGACAGTTCGTTCGCCCACAGGTAGGTCGACCATGCCCGCTCGAGATCCTGCCCGGCGTCGTTCAGATAGGGCCGCAATCGGGGCTCACTCAGGAGGAGCCGCCGGACATCAGGTTGACTCGACACGACCTAGAACGTACCGTCGAGTGCAGAGCGACGGGCTTGGACCGTCGTGCCTATCCCGGAATCCCCTCGCCTCGCGAGGGGATTCTTGTTTTCCGCGGCGGACACATGGAACGGTGTCCTCCGACCCCCCCCGCGTCAGCCGGTGAACACCGTCGCGGAGCGCCGCTCGTACCAGCGCGCCAGCTGCTCGCCGGCCTTCAGGACGTGGTCGCGCATCTCGCGGCGGGCGGCTTCGGCGTCGCCGCGCTCGATCGCGTCGATGATGCGGACGTGCTCCTGGAAGTTCTCCTCGCGGTGGCGGTCGTCGCCCACGAGGAGCTGAGCCGAGACGTTGCGGGGGAAGGTCTCGTTGATCTCCTCGATCGCGCGGGCGAGGCGGGCGTTGGCGGAGACCTGCGCGATCGTGTTGTGGAACACGTCGTTCTCGCGGCGGCTCGCGAGGGCAGGGTCGCTCTGACCGCGCTCGCGCTCGACGGAGCGGTCGTACATGTCCTGGTTGGCCGCGCGGAGGCGCGTCACGTCGTTGCGCGAGATGCGCTCGACGGCGCGGGCCGCCGCGAGGGCTTCGAGCTCGGCGCGCACCTCGTAGGCCTCGCGCACCTCCCACGGCGCCGGCACGCGCACGACGGCACCGCGGTTGGGCAGCACCTCGATGAGGCCGCCGGTCTGCAGCTGGCGCAGCGCTTCGCGCACCGGGGTGCGGCTGACGCCGAAGTCGTTGGCGAGCTCCGCTTGCCGTAGCTGCGCGCCGATGGGGATGTCGCCCGACATGATGCGTTCCCGGATCTTGGCGGCGATCTCGTCGACGAGCGCGTGCCCCCCGGCCGCCGTGATCTCGGTTTCCCCCCGTGCGGCCATGGTGCCCCTCTCGGTCGATCGTGGTCGCGATCCCACGAGGTGCGAACCTAGCAGAACGGGTGCCGGATGCCACGCAATCCACGCGGTACTGGCTCCCAGACCAATGATTCGGGATCCAATCTGCATCTGTTAGGATCCAAACATGACGACTCGAGAGGATGCCGGAGAGCTACGCGCTCGCGTACGCTCCCTGACCCTCGAGACCGCCGACGTGATGTCCGTGGAACTCGAGGGCGTCGACGGACCGCTGCCCGAATGGACGCCCGGCGCCCACGTCGACCTCGCCCTCCCCGGGGCCCCGGTCCGCCAGTACTCGCTCTGCGGCGAGCCCGGCTCGGCGCGCTATCGCATCGCCGTCCTGCGCGAGGAGCAGAGCCGCGGCGGTTCCCGAGCCGTGCACGAGCGCCTCCGCCCGGGCGACGTCGTGTCGCTCCGCGGTCCCCGCAACCACTTCGGCCTCGTCCCCGCCGGCGAGTACCTGTTCCTCGCGGGCGGCATCGGCATCACGCCGGTTCTGCCCATGGTGCGCGCCGCCGCCGCGGCGGGCGTGCCGTGGCGGGTGCTGTACCTCGGCGCCTCCCGCACCCGCATGGCCTTCCTCGACGTCCTCGCCACGATCCCCGGGGGAGCGGTCGACGTCGTCGCCCGCGACGAGGGCGTCCGCGCCGACCTCGAGGCCGAGCTCGCGGCCCACCCGAACGCCGCGGTTTACGCGTGCGGCCCGGCGCGCATGCTCGAAGAGGTCACGCGCGTCGTGCCCGAGGCATCCGGTCGTCTGCACCTGGAGTACTTCACCGCGCCCGTCGTCGAGTACGAACCCGGCGGCCCGTTCGCCGTGCGCCTCGCGCTCACGGGCGTCGAGGTGACCGTCGAACCCGAGCAGACCGTGCTCGAGGTGCTGCGCGAGGCGGGAGTCGAGGTGCTCTCCGACTGCGAGGAGGGCATCTGCGGCAGCTGCGAGACGGGCGTGCTCGAGGGCGAAGTGGAGCACCGCGACTTCGTCCTGACGACCCAGGAACGGGCCGCCAACGACTGCATGATGGTGTGCGTCTCGCGTTCGGCGTGCCCCGTCCTCGTCCTCCAGGCCTGACCCGCCCGGAACCCCCACGAAACCGACCACGACAGAGCACGAGAGGCGACGGCGATGCTGAAGCAGGAAGACAACGAGAAGATCACCCGGTCCGGTCCCGGCACTCCGCTCGGCAACCTGCTGCGCTCGTACTGGCAGCCTGCCGCGCTCGTGTCCGAGATGCCGGGGGAGCGGCCGGTGAAGGCCGTCCGCATCATGAGCGAGGACCTCGTGCTGTTCAAGAAGCGCGAGGGCTGGGGCCTCATCAGCCGCTACTGCGCCCACCGCGGGGTCGACCTGTCGTACGGCCGCCTCGAGGAGGATGGCATCCGGTGCCTGTACCACGGGTGGCTCTATGACGGAGAGGGCAAGTGCGTCGAGCAGCCGGCCGAGCCCGAGCACAGCCAATTCCTCGGCAAGATCCGCATCGCCAACTACCCGTGCGTCGAGAAGAACGGGATCATCTTCACCTACATGGGTGCGGGCGACCCGCCGCCGTTCCCGGACTACGACTGCTTCATCGCGCCCGAGGAGTACACCTTCGCGTTCAAGGGCCTGTGGGACTGCAACTGGCTGCAGGGCCTCGAGGGCGGCATCGACCCGAGCCACGTGTCGTTCCTGCACCGCTTCATCCAGGAGGACCCGCGCGAGATGTACGGGCAGCAGTTCGCCGAGGAGGTCGAGGGCACCGGCAAGAAGCTCTCGATGCTCGTGGGCGAGAGCTACCGCCCCGACATCGAGGTCGAGAGCGCCGAGCACGGCCTCCGCGTCTTCGCGCTGCGGCAGCTCACCGACGACATCAAACACGTCCGCGTGACGAACCTCATGTTCCCGAACGCCTTCGTCGTGCCGTTCGGTAACACCAAGGTGTTCACGCAGTGGCACGTGCCGATCGACGACGAGCATCACTACTGGTACATGATCTGGTACGACTTCGCCGAGGTCACCGACAAGGAGACCCTGCTGCAGCAGCGCCTCGAGGGCGTGACGCTGCCGGACTACCGGCCGATCCGCAACCGCGACAACAACTGGGGTTTCGACCCGCAGGAGCAGAAGGACCTCACGTACACGGGCATGGGCCTGGACATCAACGTCCACGACCAGTGGGCCGTCGAGAGCATGGGCCCGATCCAGGACCGCACGGTCGAGCGCCTCGGCGTCTCGGACCGCGCCGTCACCGCCAACCGCCGCCTGCTCCTCCGCGCGATCGATTCGTTCGCCGCGGGTGGGCAGACGCCCTCGCACCCCGTGAGCGATGCGGAGGCCGCGAAGCTCACCGGGCCGCTCGCGATGGACACGATCGCGGCCAACGACGCGTGGCAGGAGCGCTGGGTCCAGCGCGAGCAGGAGCGCCGCTCCGCCTCGCCGTGGGCCGCCCCGAAGGCGACCGCCGAGGAGACCGTCGATGCGTGAGCGCAACGTCGACGAGCGCCCCGTCTCGGAGAGCGGCGGCGGCATCTCGGCGCGGCCGATGCTCGCGGCAGACCGGGAGGGCTTCGTCCACCGGCACGGGCTGTGGAGTGAGGCGAAGTACGCCGCCGCGGGTCAGATGCGCCGCGTCGTGGACGAGCTCGGCATCGACATGGTCCGCTTCTCGTTCGTCGACCAGCACGGCATCCTGCGCGGGAAGACCATCGCGCGCGGCGGACTCGCCGCCGCCCTCCGCTCGGGCGTGACGGCACCGAGTTCGCTGCTGCTGAAGGACACGTCGGGGCAGTCCGTCTTCTCGGTGTTCAGCGCCGAGACGGGCGTCGGGGTCGGCGGGTTCAGCGGCGCCGGCGACATCGTGCTGGTGCCCGACCCCACGACGTTCCGCGTGCTGCCGTGGGCGCCGGGGACCGCGTGGATCCTGTGCGACCTGCACTTCCCCGACGGCAGCCCCGTGCCGTTCTGCACCCGCACGATCCTCCGCAACGAGCTGACCACCCTCGCCTCGCGGGGCTATGACATGACCGTCGGCGCCGAGCTGGAGTTCCACGTCTTCCGCGCCGAGGACGCCGCCCTCGGCACCGAGCACGTCGGTGCGCCGGGCCGCCCGGGTGCCGCTTCGCTCGCGGCCCCGACCACGCGCGGATCGCAGCTGCTGCTCGAAGAGGGACTCGACCGCATGCAGCCGCTCGTCGACGCGCTGTACCGCGGGCTGACGCTGCTCGACCTGCCGCTGCGCTCGATCGAGCTGGAGTTCGGTCCCAGCCAGTTCGAGATCACGATGGAGGCCGGCTCGGCCGCCGAGATCGCGGATGCCATCGTCCTGTGCCGCACCGCCGTCCGGCGCATCGCCGCCGGCCTCGGGTATCACGCGACGTTCATGTCCCGCCCGCAGGGCGCCGAGGGCGCGTCCACCGGGTGGCACCTGCACCAGTCGCTCACCGATCGGGCGACCGGTCGCGGCGCGTTCGTCCCCGACGCCCCCGGCACGACGCTGTCGCTGCTCGGCTCGGCTTACCTGGGCGGTCTGCTCGCGCACGCCGGTGCCGCGGCGGCGTTCACGACCCCGACGGTCAACGGCTACAAGCGCTACCAGCCGAACTCGCTCGCACCCGACCGCATCGCGTGGGGCATCGACAACAAGGGCGCGATGGTCCGCGCCGTCGGCGGCGTGGGCGACCCCGCGACGCGCCTGGAGAACCGTTCGGGCGAGCCCGCGGCCAACCCGTACCTGTACATCGCGTCGCAGCTGATCAGCGGCGTCGACGGCATCGACCGGGGTCTCATCCCGCCGGCGCCGACAACCGACCCGTACCGCACGGACGCCCCGTCGCTCCCGGCCTCGCTGGGCGCCGCCGTCGACGCGTTCGAGGCCGACGCGGTGTTCCGCGCCGCGCTCGGCGACGTCGTCGTCGACTGGTACGCGACCATCAAGAGGGCGGAGTTCGCCCGCTACCTTCGCCACGTCTCCGACTGGGAGCAGCGCGAGTACTTCGAGATCTTCTGAGGACCCCCATGAGCCTTCGCCCCACCGTCACCGCGCTGCCGGAGTACGAACCGTTCCTCCTCGGCGGAGAGTGGATGCCGCTCGGCGAGCGCCCCGCGCGTCCGGTGATCGACCCCGCCACCGGGGAAGTGCTCACGACCGTGGCCGACGCCACGGCCGCCGACGTCGACGCCGCGGTCGCGCTCGCCGTCGCGACGCACGCCGACCGCCGCTGGCGGGGGCTCGCGCCGCTCGAGCGCGCGCGGATCCTCAACCGGGTCGCCGACCTCATCGAGGAGCGGCTCGAAGAGCTCGCGGTGCTCGAGACGCGCGACAACGGCAAGCCCATCGAGCGCTCCCGCGCCGACACCGCGATGGCGGCGCGCACGTTCCGGCACTTCGCCGGGGCGCCGTCGCGCCTGGGCGGCACGGTCGTGTCGGTCGACGGCGGCGGGCACCACGTCTACACCGTGCAGGAACCGGTGGGCCCGGTGGCGATCATCCTGCCGTGGAACTTCCCGATCATGACCGCCGCGTTCAAGCTCGCCCCGGCGCTCGCCGCGGGCTGCCCCGTGGTCGCCAAGCCCGCGGAGGACACCCCGCTCACGCTCCTCCGCCTCGGCGGCATCCTGGCGGAGGCGGGCGTTCCCGCCGGCACCGTGAGCATCCTCACGGGCGACGGGTCGGTCGGCGCCGCGCTCACCGCCCACCCCGGCATCGCGAAGATCACCTTCACCGGGTCGACCGAGGTGGGGCGCCTGGTCGCGCACGCCGCGGCCGACGACTTCACGCGCGTGACGCTCGAGCTCGGCGGCAAGAGCCCGAACATCGTCTTCGAGGACGCCGACCTGGATGCCGCGGTCCTCACCGCGATGCGCGCGTCGTTCGGCCACTCGGGGCAGATGTGCACCGCGGGCAGCCGCCTGCTCGTGCAGCGCTCGATCCTCGCCGAGATGACCGAGCGGATGACGGCGGCCGTGGGCCGCGTCCCCGTCGGCGACGGCCTCGACGGCGGCATCACGGTCGGTCCGCTCGTGTCGGAGGAGCAGCGCGAGCGCGTGCTCGGCTACATCCGCGCCGGTGTCGACGAGGGCGCGACCCTCCTCGCCGGCGGCGGGGTCCGCGAGCCGGGCTTCTACGTCGAGCCGACCCTGTTCGCCGGCGTCACCAACGACATGCGCATCGCCCGCGAGGAGATCTTCGGACCCGTCGTCGGCATCATCCCCTTCGAGGACGAGGCGGATGCCATCCGCATCGCCAACGACACCGCGTACGGCCTCGCGGCGGGCGTGTGGACCCGCGACCTCGGCCGGGCGCACCGCATGGCCGCCGCGCTGGACGCCGGCACGGTGTGGATCAACACCTACAACCTGTTCGACCCGGCGCTGTCGTTCGGCGGTACGGGGGAGTCGGGGCTCGGCCGCGACCTCGGCGAGGAAGGGCTGCGCGGCTTCCTCGAGACCAAGAGCGTCGTCATCGCGATCCCGGAGGCGTGACCGGCATGCTCACCGTCCACGGCGTCTCGGGGCCGATCGCCCCCGAGCGGCTCGGCGTCACGCTGCCGCACGAGCACGTCTACATCAACATGACGCGCACGACCCCGCAGGACGGCTACCTCGCGGTCGAGGAGGAGATGCTCGCCGAGCTCGCGCTGTTCCGCGCCGCGGGCGGCTCGACGCTCATCGACCTCACGAACGGCGAGCTCAGCGACTACGCGGCGCCGTTCGGCGAGAGCGACGACATCACGGAGCTGCAGCAGAACCGGCGGACCGGATCGCGCTCGATCGCGAACGTCCGAGCGACGCGCCGCGCCGCGGAGGCCAGTGGCATCCAGGTCATCCTCGGGACCGGCCACTACTACGACACCTACCTCGACAAGGAGTGGTTCGACCGGACGCCGACGAACACCCTGGCCGACTTCCTCATCGCCGACCTCCTCGACGAGATCCCCGGCACGGGCGTGCGCGCGGGCGTGATCGGCGAGATCGCCTCGGACCTGTCGCACATCACCGCGGTCGAGGAGCGGTCGTTCCGCGCCGCCGCCCGCGCGGGGCGCGAGACGGGCGCCCTCATCACGACCCACGCCGCGTCGTTCCCGACGGGCCTCGCACAGCTCGAGATCCTGACCGAGGAGGGCGTCGACCCGTCGCGCGTCGTGATCGGCCACGCCGACACCGTCAAGAGCGTCGACTACTCGCTCGAGCTGCTCCGTCGCGGGGCGTTCGTGGAGTACGACTGTCTCATGACCTGCCGCGTGGGCGGGACGCTCGTGCGCCACCAGATCGACCGGCGCATCGACTACCTCCGCCGCATCATCGACGCGGGTTACGCCGACCGGGTCCTCCTGTCGCACGACGTCTGCCAGCGGTCGCACCTGCGCGCGTACGGCGGCCCGGGCTACACCTTCCTCTTCGAGGAGTTCCGTCGGATCGCCGTCGAATCCGGCATCGCGCCCGAGGTCCTCGACGCCATCCACCGCGACAACCCGCGTCGCGCCGTCTTCGGGGAGTGACCGATGCCCATCCACACCGTCCTGGGGCCCATCGACGCCGCCGACCTGGGCCGCACGTCGATGCACGAGCACCTGCTGAGCGACCTGCGCATCTGGGCGAAGACCCCCACCGAGTTGCCGCCCGAGGGCGTGCCGATGGGCCCCGAGCTCATGGCCTACCTGCGCTGGAACTTCCTCTCGATCCCCGAGAACATCGTCCTGCACGACCCCGTCGTCGCCGGCGAGGAACTCGCCCACGTCGTCACCGCCGGCGGCTCGGGCGTCGTCGAGCTCACCCTCGACGGCATGGGACGCCGTCTGGCCGAACTCCCCGAGATCTCCCGCCGCTCCGGCGTGCACGTCATGGTCGGGGCCGGGTTCTACGTCGAGCCGACGATGCCGGACGACGTCCGGACCGCCGACGTCGACACCCTCACCGAGCTGCTGCTGACGCAGCTGCGCGACGGCATCGACGGCACCGGCATCCGCCCCGCCCTCCTCGGCGAGATCGGCACGAGCTACCCCGTGACGGATGCCGAGTGGCGCTCGCTCCGTGCGGCGGCGCGTGCCGGCGCCGAGACGGGGGCCACCGTCTACACCCATCAGTCGTTCCGCGGCATGGCCGGGACCGAGGTGCTCGAGGTGCTGGTCGAGGAGGGCATGTCGCCCGACCGCGTGATCATCGGCCACCTCGACGAGTATTGGGACCAGGCCTACCACCGCGATATCGCGCAGGCCGGCGCCGTGCTCGCGTACGACACCTTCGGGTCGGACTTCTACTACGGCGGAGCGGACCTCCGGAACCCGACGGATGCCGAGCGCCTCGACATGGTCGAGTGGCTGCTGTCCGAGGGCTACGGCGACCAGCTCGTCATCGCGCAGGACGTGTGGGCCCAGGCCAACCTCCGCCGCAACGGCGGGCGCGGCTACGACCACCTGTTCGCCCGCATCGGCCCCGCGATCGCGAAGATCGCCGGCGACCCGGCGGTCGCCGACCAGATCCTCATCCACACCCCCCGGCGGTTGCTCGACCGTCCGACGCTCTAGGAGCCCTCATGACCGACATCGCCCCCATCGGCCCCGCCCACCTGGTCGGCCGCACCGTCCTGATCGTCGTCGACATCCAGGGCGGCGCCGGCACCACCCCGCCCGAGGAGGGTGGCATCCCCGTGCTCATGGGTGGTCGCGCCGAGCGCCGCGCGCGCGTCCGCGCACTCGTCGACAGCGCCCGCGCGGCCGACGTGCCCGTCGTGTGGATCCAGGAGGTGCACAAGCGCTCGCTCGTCGACATCGGGCGCGAGCTCGACGGCTCCGAGGGCCCGCACTGCATCGAGGGCGACCCCGACACCGAGATCGCGGCGTGGCTCGACCCGCAGCCCGAGGAGTTCCTCATCCGCAAGCGCCGTTACTCGGCGTTCTTCGGCACCGAGCTCGAGATCGTGCTGAAGGCGTACAAGGCCGACACGGTCGTGCTCGTCGGCGGTCTCACCGACGTCTGCATCCACTACACCGCGGTCGACGCGCACCAGCACGACTACCGCGTGCGGGTGGTGACCGACTGCGTCGCCGGGTCCACGCAGCGCGCGCACGACAACGCCCTCGAGGCCGTGCAGTACCTGCAGCGCGACGCCCTCGTCACGGCGGCCGAGGTGACGGCGTCCTTCGACGGCGCCGCGGTGCCCGCGTGACCAGCGGCCTGCCCCGCGAAGCGGCGTACGTCGTCGTGGGCGGCGGGACGGCGGGAAGCGTCGTCGCCGCGCGCCTCGCGGAGGCGGGCCACGAGGTGCTCCTGCTCGAGGCCGGACCCGACTTCGGGCCCGAGGGCGATCCGGCCTGGCCGGCGGACCTCCTCGACGCGACGCGGCTGGGCCGCTCGCACGACTGGGGGTACGACTCCGGCGACACGTACCCGTGGAAGGTCGGGTTCGAGCGCGCCCGCGCCATCGGCGGCTCGAGCGACGTCAACGGCTGCACCCAGACGTGGGGGCATCGCCGCGACTACGACGCGTGGGCCGAGGCGGGCCTCACCGGATGGGCCGCCGACGACCTGCTGCCGCTGTTCCAGGAGGGCATGCGCCGTCTGCGCGTGCACCGCTTCACCGCCGACGAGCTCACGCCCTGGCAGCACGCCTGGTACGACGCCGCCCCCGCGGTCGGGATGCCGCGGGTCGAGACGCTCAACGACCTCGACGAGGCCGCGGGCTTCGCGCCCGAGGACATGAACATCCAGGACGGCGTCCGCATCAACGCGGCCTTCGGGTACCTCGATCCCGTCCGGTCGCTCCCGAACCTCACGGTCGTCGGTGAGGCGCTCGTGGACCGGGTCGTCGTCGCGCACGGCCGCGCGACCGGCGTCGTGGTGCACCACCGCGGCGAGGTCGTCGAGGTCCGGGCGGGCACCGTCGTCCTCGCCGGCGGCGCCTACAACTCCCCGACGGTCCTGCTGCGCTCGGGCATCGGGCCGTCCGCGCAGCTCGCACCGCTCGGCATCCCGGTCGTCCAGCACCTCCCCGGCGTCGGCGAGAACCTCCACGACCAGCCGTTCCTCCTCATGAGCTGGGAGGGGTCCGAGCGCATGAGCGCGCGAATGGATGCCGCCCGCGCGGCCGGGTGGGCCCCCGACGAGCAGGCGATGGGCAAGGCCGCCTCGAGCATCGAGACCGAGGCGTTCGACCTGCACTTCCTGCCGTACAGCCCCACGCACCGGGGCGACGAGAAGCGGTGGAGCATCGGGACCTCGGCGCTCCTTCCGCGCTCGCGGGGGTTCGTGCGGATCCGCAGCACCGACCCCGAGGCGAAGCCGATCATCGACCACCGGTTCCTCACCGACCCCGGGGGTCTCGACGTCGCAATGCTCATCGACGGCGCGGAGATCCTGCGCGACCTCGCCGCCACCCCCGCGCTCGCCCCGCTCGTGGGCCGCGAGATCCACCCCGGCCCCGACACCTTCACGCGGGAGGCGCTCGCGGCCCACCTGTACGCGCACCCCGACAACTACTGGCATCCGGTCGGCACGTGCCGGATGGGCGTCGACGGCGACCCGCTCGCGGTCGTCGACGCCCGCGGCCGGGTGCACGGCGTGGACGGCCTGCGGGTCGCGGACTGCGCCATCATGCCCCGCGTGCCCCGCGCCACGACCGCCATGCCCGCCGTCGTGGTGGGGGAGAACATCGCCCGAATGCTGATCGAGGATGCCGCATGAACCTGTCGCACCTGACCCGCCGTTCCGCGTCCGCCCTCGCGGAGGCGATCCGCCGTCGCGAGGTGTCGTCGGAGGAGGTCGTACGCGCGCACCTCGAGCGCATCGACGCGATCAACACGTCCGTCAACGCGATCGTGTCGTACCGTCCCGAGGAGGCGATCGACCGCGCGCGCGAACTCGACGCCCTCCAGGCGCGCGGGCTGTCGCTGGGCCCGCTGCACGGCCTGCCGTTCGCGGTGAAGGATCTGATGGACGTCGCGGGGCTGCCCACGACCCACGGATCGCGCATCCACGTGGGCACGGTGGCCGCCGCCGACAGCGTCATCTCGGGGCGCATCCGCGGCGCCGGGGGCGTCTTCGTCGGGAAGACGAACACCCCGGAGTTTGGTGTCGGCTCCCACACGTTCAACGACGTGTTCGGGATCACGCGCAACCCGTACGACCTCTCGCGCTCGGCGGGCGGCAGCAGCGGAGGGGCCGCCGCCGCGGTGACGAGCGGCATGCTGCCGATGGCCGACGGTTCCGACCTCGGCGGCAGCATCCGCAACCCGGCGTCGTTCGGCAACCTCGTGGGGCTCCGCCCGACCGCGGGCCGCGTCGCCTCGGCCCGGCCCGGCAACGCGTGGGACCCCGGCTCGGTGCTCGGTCCGCTGGCCCGCACCGTGCGCGACACCGCCCTGCTGATGTCGGTGATCTCGGCGCCCGAGCGTCGGGCGCCGCTGTCCATCGACGAGGATCCCGCGCTGTTCCTGTCGCTGCAGCCGCGTCCGTTCGCCGGCGCCCGCGTCGCGTACAGCCCCGACCTCGGCGGCCTGCCCCTCGACCCGCAGGTGCGGGCCGCGACCGAGGCGGCGGCGCGTCTGGCCGCCGACCTCGGCGCCGAGGTGATCCCGGTCGACATCGACCTGTCCGAGGCCGACCTCGTGTTCGAGACGTTCCGCTCGCTGGAGTTCCTCGACGCGCACGGCGAGGAGGCCGCGGAGCACCCCGACCTCGTCAAGCAGACGCTCAAGGACGACATCGCGTGGGCCGGCGGCTTCACGGCCGAAACGATCACGCGCGCCGCCGGGGCCCGCACCCGGCTGTTCCGCCGCTTCCAGGCGCTGTTCGAGGACGTCGACCTGCTGCTCGCGCCGTGCGTGCAGGTGCTGCCCTTCCCCGTCGAATGGGAGTACCCGACCGAGATCGACGGCGTCGCGATGGACCGGTACTACGCGTGGCAGCGGTCCTGCAGCCGCATCACGGCGACCGCCATGCCGGCGCTGTCGCTGCCCTTCTCGTTCTCGACCGAGGGGCTGCCGATCGGCGTGCAGTTCGTCGGTCCGTACCGCGCCGACCGCACGCTGCTGGAGTTCGGCCTCACCTGGGAGGGCGCGGTCGCCGACACGATGGCCCGCCGCCCGGCCCTGTAACCCATTGCCCCGATGAGGAGCCCCGCATGACCCCGTCCCCCCGGAACGACACCCCCACCCTGCTGATCGCGCCCGTCCGCACGATGGACCCCGACCGGCCCCACGCCGAGGCGTTCGCGGTGCACGGGGGTCGCATCCTCGCGGTCGGCGCCGTCGACGAGGTGCGCGCGGCGCTCCCGGCCGAGCACGAGACGGAAGAGCTCGACGGCGTCGTGCTCCCGGGGCTCATCGACGCGCACCTGCACATGCAGCGCGGTGGCTGAAGGGGAGCGAGCACGTCACCCCCGACGTCGACATCGACGGCTACATCGAGGCGATGGCCCGGACGTTCGACGACGAGGACTGGACCGGCGCGGAACCGCCCACGCTCGACCAGCGCGTCGCGGGCCTCGACCTCGTGCAGCCGCTCTTCCACGCCCTGGGCTTCACCGGGATCATCGACCCCGCCGTCACGCCCGACGAGATGCGCGGCTACCAGGAGGCCCACCGCCGCGGACGGCTCACCATGCGCACCGTCGCGATGCCGTACCTCGAGATCGGCTCGCCCGACACCCCCGACGTCGACGCCGTGATCGCGCACCTCGCGGGTACCGGGGTCTCGACGGGCTTCGGCGACGACGTCCTGCGCCTCGGCCCGATCAAGGTGTACGCCGACGGCGAGGCGCTCAAGGGCCAGGCGCTCCTGGACGAGCCGTGGGATGCCACCGGTTACCGCGGCGAGCAGCGGATCCCGGATGCCGAGTACGCCCGCCTCGTCGCGTTCTGCGCCGCGAACGGGTGGGGCGTCGGAACGCACGCCGTCGGGGGAGCAGCGATCGGACTCGTCGCGCGGGAGTACGCGCGCGCCGGCGCCGCGGTCGCGGAGAACCGCTACCAGGTCATCCACGGCTACCTCGAGCCGAGCGCCGAGACGATGCGTCTGGCCGGAAGCGTGGGGACCGTGGCATCCCTCCAGCCCTCGATCATCTGGCACAACGGCGTCGGCCTGCGCGAGAAGCTGGGGGAGCGCGCCGAACGCGCCAACCCCATGCGGTCGTGGATCGACGCGGGCGCGGTGCTCGCGCTCGGGTCGGACGGGCCGTACTTCGCCTTCGACCCCCGCCACCTCATGTGGCAGGCCGTGACCCGGCACGTCGCGAACGCGGCCGAGCCGCTCGACCCGTCCGAGGCGATCACGCTGGACGAGGCGCTCGCCGGGTACACGACCGGCGCCGCGTACGCGAGTCTCGCCGAGCACGACCGCGGCATGATCCGCCCGGGCATGCTCGCGGACTGGGCGCTGTGGTCGGCGGATCCCGTGGATGCCGGTGTCGAGGCGCTCCGCGGACTGCGCGTGCGCCGCACGGTCGTCGGCGGACGCACCGTGTACCGATCGGCCGGCGCGTGATCGAGACCGTCCTCGGCCCCGTCCCCGCGGAGGGGTGGGGTCCGACCTCGACCAACGAGCACCTGCTCACCGACTCCCGCGGGCTCGCTCGACCGCTGCCGGACGGCTCGTTCCTGGACGGTCCGCCGCGCCTGGAGACGTGGGGCGACCTCCGCTGGAACTGGATGTCGATGCCCGACAACCTCACGCTCGACGCGCCCGACACCGCGGCGGGGGAACTCGCCGCCGCGCGAGCCGCGGGCCTGCACGCGGTCGTGGAGGCCACGTCGTGGGGCATGGGGCCTCGGCACGCGGACCTGCCGGACATCTCCCGCCGCAGCGGCGTGCAGATCGTGGCGGCCTACGGCTCCTACATCGACAAGACCCTCCCGGCGTGGTGGCGCGACCTCGACGAGAGCGAGATGTTCGAGCTCTTCCGGACGGCGTTGACGGATGCCGTGCCCGGGACGTCGTTCCGCGCCGGACTCCTCGGGCTCCTCGGCACGAGCGCGGAGATCACCGTGGCCGAGGGGCGAGCCCTCCGCGCCGCGGGACGCGCCGCCGCCGCAGCGGGAGCGTCCGTGAGTATCCGCCTGGACGCCGCCGCCCGCCGTGGCCCCGAGGTCGCCGGCATCCTGACCGCCACAGGCCTCGCGCCCGAGCGGATCCTGTTCTGCAACATCGACAAGGTGCTCGACCTGGACTACGTGTTCGAGGTCGTGGACACCGGCGCGGTGGTCGAGTTCGCGTTCGGCAGCGACCACTCGTTCGGCGGCGGCATCCGCGACCACACCGACCGCGAGCGCCTCGACTTCCTCGGTGCGCTCGTCGCCGCGCGCCCCGACGCCGCGATCACGCTCAGCTGCTCCGTCTGGACCAAGGGGCAGCTGACGCGCTACGGCGGCATGGGCTACGGCCACGTGCTCATGCGCATCGCCCCGCTCCTCGCGGGCCTCGGCGTCGACGACGCCCGCCTCCACGACATGCTCGTCGCGCGCCCCGTCGCGCTCCTGGACAGGACGGAGATCCTCTCATGACCCCCACCGACCAGCCCCTGCACCGACGGAGCGCGCGCGAGCTCGCCGCCGGCATCCGGTCCCGCGAGTTCTCCGCCGAAGAGGTCATGCGCGCGCACCTCGCGCGGATCGAGGAGCACAACCCCGCGGTCGCCGCGATCGTCACGATGGTGCCCGAGTCCGAGGCGCTCGCCCTGGCGCGCGAGGCCGACGCCGCCGTCGCGCGCGGCGACGAGGTGGGGCTCCTGCACGGTCTGCCGACCGCGGTGAAGGACCTGCTCGACGTCGAGGGGCTCCCCACCCGGCACGGCTCGCTGATCCACGCCGACGCGCCACCCGCCCGCGCCGACGCGATGGTCGTCGGACGGATGCGACGCGCCGGGGCGCTCGTCATCGGCAAGACGAACACCCCCGAGGCCGGTCTCGGCACGCTGACGTTCAGCTCGATCGCCGACACGTGCCGCAACCCCTACGACCTCTCGCGTCACGCGGGCGGGTCGAGCGGTGGGGCCGCGGCCGCGGTCGCGGCGGGGATGCTGCCGTTCGCGGACGGCTCCGACAGCGGCGGGAGCCTCCGGTACCCCGCGGCGTTCTGCAACGTCGTGGGCCTGCGGCCGACGCCCGGTCGCGTCGCGAGCGGACGGCTCGACAACGGCTGGACCGCGCACGGGGTCCTGGGCCCCATGGCGCGCACGAGCGACGACGTCGCCTACGCCCTCGCCGCGATGGCGGGGCCCGACCCGATGGCGCCCCTGTCGATCGCGGAGGACCCGTCCGTCTTCGCGTCCCTGACGTCGCGGCATCCGGAATCCGTCCGGATCGGGTGGAGCAGTGACGCGGGCGGAGTGCCGATCTCGGCCGAGGTCGCCGCCGTCCACGCGCGGACGCGCGATGCGCTCGCCGCCGCGGGGTACGAGATCGTCGACCTGGATCTCGAGCTCGCGGATGCCGAGGCCGCCTGGGAGACCGTCGAGATGTACAACTTCTTCGCCTCGTACCGCGGAGAGGCGGCCACCCATCCCGACCTCATGCGCCCCGACCTGCTGCGCAACGTCCGGCAGGGGGAGCGCATCACGGCGGCAGAGCTGGCCGACGCCCTGCGCACGCGCACCGAGGTCTTCCGCCGGACCGAGCGGCTGTTCGCCGACGTCGACGTCCTCATCGCCCCCGCGACGCCCGTCGTGGCGCCGCCGGCCGAGGTCGAGTGGGTCGAGCGCGTGGGCGACGCCGTCTACGATCGCTATTTCCGGTGGCAGATGCTCGCGAACCGCTTCACCGTCACGGCGCACCCGGTCGCCGTCACCCCGGCCGGATTCCATGAGCATCTGCCCGTGGGCATGCAGGTCGTCGGCCGCCACCGCGGCGAGGCCGACCTGCTCTCGGTCACCGCGGGGATCGAAGCGGTGCTCGGCCTGACCGCCCGCGGACCGCAGGACTGAGCGACCTTTTACATCTCGGAAACATGCTCGGCACATACGAGCGGATCCAATCCTGCAAAATTGGATCCAGTTCCACCTGAGATATATCCATGATCCTCCACCCGGCCGCCGCGCCCCGCACGCAACCCGAATGCGTCGTGTCCGGCCCACCCTTCCGCACAGCACGAGGAGTACTCCAGTCATGAAGATCCCGAACCGTTCCCGGCGGCTCGCCGCCACTCTCGCGGGACTCGCCGCGGTGAGCGTCCTCGCGGCCGGTTGCGCCGGCTCGTCCGACAGCGAGCCCGCCGCCTCCGGCAGCTCCGCCGCCCTCAGCGGTCAGGTCGTCTGGGCCGACTACGGCGGGCCCACGAACGAGAGCCGTCAGGTCGCCTACTTCGACAGCTTCATCGACGAGACCGGTGTCGACGTGGTCTCCACGAGCATCGAGGACTCGGTCTACAAGAGCGAGCTCAAGGGCGAGGCGGGCGACTACGACGTCTTCCAAGCCGGCATCTCCGACATCCTGCCGAGCCTCGACAACCTCGCGACGGTCCCCGAGGACGCCCAGGGCAGCCTCCTTCCGGAGAACGTGCGTCCGTACTACATGGGCGGCTTCGTCTTCGGTATCGCGCAAGGCTGGCTGACCTCGACGTTCCCCAACGGCGGTCCGCAGAACTGGGCCGACTTCTTCGACACCACGAAGTTCCCCGGCAAGCGCGCGTGGCCGGGTGACCCGGGCTCGTACGACTCGTCCTACGAGATCGCGCTCCTCGCCGACGGCGTCAAGCCGGCCGACCTCTACCCGCTCGACATCCCGCGCGCCGAGAAGAAGCTGAACACGATCCGCGACAGCCTGGTCTTCTACCAGTCCTACCCGGAGACGCAGCAGCTGCTCACCAGTGGCAGCGCGGCGATCGCCGTCACCGTGACCGGTCAGTTCCGTGCCCTGCAGAACGCCGGCCAGGACGTCACCGTCCAGTGGAACCAGGCCTTCGCGATCCCCTCGGGCTTCGTGTCGCCCAAGTCGTCGAAGAACCCCGACGCCGTCGCAGCTCTCGCCGCGTGGATGAACGACCCGGCACGCCAGGCCGTCTTCACTCAGCGCACCGGGTACGGTCCGGTCAACCCCGCGGTCTTCGACGAGCTGCCCGCGGACGTCAAGTCCCAGGTGGTCAACGCCCCCGACCACACCAACCTGCTGTCGTACGGCGAGGAGTGGCGTGCCGAGAACGCCGACCTCCTGCTCAACTCGTACACCGCGTGGCTCGCGGGCTGAGTCCGACCCTCTAGGTGAAAGGCGCCTCCCCTCGCGGGGAGGCGCCTTTCCGTCGTTTCAGGGTGCGCTGTTACGCGCAGGAAACACGGCACTCCTACAATCGGATCCAGAACGGTTCACTTTGGATCCAAGCATCCGAATCCCGAGAGCCGTCCACGAGCGGGGAAACGCCCCCGCAATGTCGACCGAGGAGCATGAGCGCGTGAGTAGTGCGAGCGTGGCCACCAGGATCCCGCGGGTGCGTTCCGCCCGCGCGGGAGACCGAGGATTCAGCCGGGCGGAGGTGCGGTGGCTCATGTGGCCGCCCATCGTGTTCTTCGCGGTCGCCCTCGGCGTCCCGATGATCGCCCTCGTGGCGATGTCGCTGGAGGGTGGGGGAGCGGCGTACGCCGGGATGTTCGACGTGCCCGCGTTCCTCAGCTCGCTCGGCCGCACCGTCGTGATCGCGGTGGTCACGATGATCCTCACGATGGTCCTCGGTGCCGCCTACGCCCTCGCCATGGTCGCCTCCCCGGCCTGGCTCCGCGTGCTGCTGCTGGTGGCGCTCATGCTGTCGCTCTGGACCTCGGTCATGGTGCGCTCGTTCGGGTGGGTCCTGCTCGAACTCCCCAAGGGGGCGATCCACTGGTTCCTCGGGCTCATCGGGCTCGGTGACCAGCCGGTCGAGATCTACCAGACCGTCGCCGGCATGTACCCCGCGATGATCGCGGTCATGCTGCCCTTCGCCGTCCTCCCCGTGATGAGCGCGCTGCAGTCCATCGACAAGGAGCAGCTGAACGCCGCGACGATCTTCGGTGCCGGCCCGCTGCTGACCTTCCGCACGGTCACGTGGCCGCACATCGTGCCGTCGATCATCAGCGGCGGCGTCCTCGTGTTCGTGATGTCGCTCGGCTTCTACGTCACGCCGTTGCTCCTCGGCGGCCCCGCGAACATGACGGTCTCCGGCGTGATCAACGCGCAGATGAGCAAGGCCGACCGACCCGACCTGGCGGCCGCGATGAGCATCCTGCTCGTGGGCGGGACGATGCTCGTGTACCTGGTCGCCGATCGCCTGTTCAAGGTGAGCGAGAAGTGGGGCTGACATGACGACCACCGTTGCCCGCAGCCTCGGCGCCTGGCGGTTCCCCGTCATCGTCGTCGCGCTCCTCGCGAGCTTGCTGCTGATCGTGCCGTTCCTGATCCTCGTGTCCACGTCGTGGACGGAGGGGAGCTTCATCCTCTTCCCGCCCGACGGCTTCTCGCTGCAGTGGTACGAGAAGGTCCTCGGCAACCGCCGCTGGATGAACGCGTTCACGTTCTCGCTGTGGGAGAGCGCCGCCGCGACGCTCATCGCGACCGTCCTCGGCACGCTCGGTGCCATCGGCCTCACGCGCGTCCGGCGTCGCGCCGCGCAGCGGTGGATCCGCACGCTCTTCATCGTCCCGATCGCCCTGCCCCCGATCGCCTACGCGGTCGGCCTGTACGGTGCCGGGTCGGAGTTCTCGTTCCTCCGTGGCTCGGTCCTCACGCTCGTCCTCGGCCACGCCCTGCTGGCGCTGCCGTACGTGTTCGTGATCGTCTCCGGCGGTGTCGCGCGCATCGATCCGGCGCTCCGCCCGGCGGCCTGGACGCTCGGTGCCCGCTGGCCCCTCGTGCTGTGGAAGATCGAGCTGCCGGCGCTCGTCCCCTACATCCTATCGGGGGCGCTGTTCGCCTTCGTCGTCGTCTTCGACGAGGTCGTGCTCGCCGTGTTCCTGCTCCCGCCCGGGGTGCAGACGCTGCCGCTGAAGATGCTCAGCGCGGCCTCGGAGGCGTTCTCGCCCGAACTCACGGCGGCATCCACCCTCGTCTCCCTGCTCGCGATCGTCGTGCTCGCGATCGTCCCGCTCGTCATCGGTCGCGGAACGCGCCGGGCAGGGGCGCGTCGCGCCCGTACCGCCGCGGTCCGCCCGGAAGGAGTCATCGAATGACCATCGCCCTCTCCATCACCGACGTCGAGGTCACCCTCGGCGCCAACCACGTGCTCAAGGGTGTGTCCCTCGACGTGCAGCCGGGCGAGTTCGTAACGCTCCTCGGCGCCAGCGGCAGCGGCAAGTCGACGCTGCTCAACGTCATCGCCGGACTCCAGTCGGTGGATGCCGGGCACGTGGCGTTCGACGGCCAGAACGTCGAGCGTCTCGCGCCGCAGAAGCGCAACGTCGGCGTCGTGTTCCAGTCCTACGCGCTCTTCCCGCACCTCTCGATCGGCGAGAACGTCGCGTTCCCGCTGTCGGCCGCCCGCCGGCCGCGCGTCGAGCGCCGCAAGGTCGCGGAGGAGATGCTCGCGCTCGTGCAGCTCCCCGGCATGGCCGACCGTTCGCCGGCGTCCCTCTCCGGCGGACAGCGCCAGCGCGTGGCCCTGGCCCGCGCACTCGCCGCGAACCCCGGCATCCTGCTCCTGGACGAGCCGATGGCGGCCCTCGACAAGCAGCTGCGCGAGCAGATGCAGGTCGAGATCACCCGCATCCAGCGCCAGGTCGGGATCACCACGGTCTCGGTCACCCACGACCAGACCGAGGCGCTGACGATGTCCGACCGCGTCGCGATCATGCACGAGGGCCGACTGGTTCAGGTCGCGACCCCCGAGGATCTGTACCGCCGCCCGGTCAACGCGTACGTCGCGAGCTTCCTCGGCGAGGCGAACCTCCTGCCCGTCTCGGACGGCGCGCTCATCGACGACTCGACGGGACAGATCGTGGATGCCACGGCGGTCCTCCGCCCCGAGGACATGACGGTCCTCGCGCCCGAGGAAGCGGCGACGGCGTGGGCCGTCGAGGGCACGGTGCGGCTCGTGAGCTTTCAGGGCTCGCGCTACCGCCTCGAGCTCACCACCGCGTACGGCCGCAAGGTCGTGGCATCGCTCTCCCCGTCGACCGACCTGTCGTCCCTCGCCGTGGGATCGGTGGTGCGCCTGGCGTGCCGGAACCCCGAGCGCGTGCACCTCATCGAGGCCGTCGCGACCGCGGCGATCCCCGTCCCGGTGTGAGCCCCGCCCCTTTCTTCCCCCCCACCTCAGGAGTACCCGTGATCATCGACGCCTACAACACGACCCAGGACGTCCGCGGCCGGTCCGACTACCTCACCGGCGCACGCCCCGGTGAGGAGCCGCCAGCGTACGTCCCCTTCGACCCGCAGCGGATCCTCTCGCGGATGGATGCCGCGGGCGTCGACATGGCGATGGTGTGCTCGCTCGCGCAGCGCATCGAGAACGACTTCATCATCGGGCTGCAGGATGCCCACCCCGACCGTTTCATCGGGTTCGGACAGGTCATGCCGCAGGCCGATGACGCGGTCGAGGAGATCCAACGACTGGCGGATGCCGGCATCCGGGGTCTCAAACTCCACCCGAGCATGCACGGGTACCACGTCGCCGACCACGGTCTGCTCGACCCGGTGTTCCGCGCGTGCGCCGCGAACGGCATGGCGGTCATCATCAACGCCCTCGACGATGCCTTCTGCGCGCCCTTCTCGATCGAGGAGATCGCGAAGGACCACCCCGACGTGCCGACGATCATCGCCCACATGGGCGCGGTCTGGAACGTGCCCGAGGCGATCATCGTGGCCGAGCGTCGCGAGAACGTGTACCTCGAGACCTCCGCGACCCTCATGGCCGACGTGAAGCGCGCGTACGCGCGGCTCGGGCCGGAGAAGATCCTCATGGGCTCGGAGTGGCCGGGGTCGGACTTCGACCTCGAGCGCATGAAGATCGCGAAGGCGATCCCGGATGCCGCCGACCGCGCGCTCGTCGAGGGCGGGAACTACGCCCGGATCATGCGCATCGCGGTGCCGGTGTGACCCACCGTCCGCCGCTCGTGCGTCCCGCGGAGATGTCCGACGGGGACGCCGAGCTGCTGGAGGCCGCGCGGGCGCAGCTCGACGCGGTCTACCGCGCGGGGCGGCACGAGGTCGTCGCCGCGTTCCGGCTCTCCGACGGCCGCATCGTCACGGGCGTGCACGTCGACGGGTCGGCCCGCCGCTCCGCGGTGTGCGCCGAGGGCGTCGCCGCGGGCAACGTGATCGCGGCCGGCGGCACGGTGGTGGCCGGGGTGAGCGTGCTGCGCCGCCCGGGCGGCACCGAGCACGTCATCGAGCCGTGCGGCGTGTGCGCCGAGCTGCTGACCGACTACTGGCCCGACGCCCGCGTCTGGATCACCCGCGGCGCCGACACGGTCGCCGTGGGGATGAGCGATTTGCTGCCGGCCAAGCGCTTGCGCGGTTGGTGAGCCGGCGCCGCGTCAGGCGGCGGGGTCCCGGGGTTCCACGGCATCCGTTCGGGTCCGGGGGGAGTCGTCGCGCGTGAAGATCGTCAGCACGGCGAGCGCCACCAGCTGCAGCGCCGCGACGAGGAGGAACGCCCACATCGAGGGGGCGACGGCGATCACGGCGCCGCCGATCACCGCGCCTCCGCCGTAGCCGATGCTCGTGAAGCTGGAGAAGAGCCCCACTCCCAGCGCACGGTTCTCGGGGTGGAGTCCGCGGGTGGCGAGCATCGTCAGGGACGGGTACAGCGGCGAGAACCCCACTCCGATCAGCGCGGCGCCCGCGGACGCGACCCAGAAATCGGTCGCCAGGGCGAGGGTGATCAGGCCCGCCGTCAGGGCGACGAGCGAGATCGCCGTCGCCCGCAGCGGACCGATCCGGTCGGGCAGGTTCGCCAGGAAGAGGCGAGCGACGATGACCGACACCGCGAAGACCGCGAACACGGACGCCGCCCCGGTGATCCCCGTCGCCGGGATGCCGGCGGCGGAGAGGTGCACGATGAGGAACCCGAGCATGAGCCCCTCGCCGCACCACGCCGCCGCCGCGACGACGCCGGGGCTCCACACCGCCACGAACGCCCGCCACAGGGCCCGGAGACCGCGCGGGCGGGGAGCGGCGTCGGAGCGCGGCGCGGGGCGCGGCACGCGGGGGAGCGCGAGGATGAGGAGGCCCGTGGCGAGCTCGAGGCCGGCGCACACGAGGAACACCGTCCGCGGATCCGCGACCGCGTTGACCGCGGTGCCGAGGGGTGGGCCGAGTGCCAGTCCGATCCAGACGCTGAGGCCGTAGATGCTCAGCGCCTTCCCGCGCTGTCCCGGTGCGGCCATGGTCACGAGCCACGCCATGAGGAGCGTGACCGCGGCCGACCCGCCGAGACCGAACAGGAGGCGGCTGAGGCCCGCACCCCATATGGTCGGGACGCTCACGAGCAGCACCATCGCGGCGGTCGCGACGGCGCTGCCGATCACGGCCACGAGACGGTAGCCGAAGCGGTCGCCGAGCACCCCCGCGACCGGCATCGACAGCATCGAGGCCACCGCGGCGAGCGAAATGAGAGCCCCGGCGAGCTCGGTCCCGCCGCCGAGGACGTCCGTGACGTAGACGGGGATCAGGGGCGTGCTGGCGGAGTTGGTGATGCCGCCCAGTGTCGATGCGGCGAAGATCAGCCAGAACGGCACCGTGCGGGTGATGTCCCGCGCGCCGTTCATGCGGTGGGGGTCTCCGGCGCGCACTCCAGGCTGAGCCACAGTTCGAAGCAGTTGTTGCGCGACAGGCTCGTCGCGCCGATCGAGGCGCGGCCCACGCTGCCGACCTCGTCGCCGAAGACGTCGAGGAAGAGGTCGGTCGCGCCGTTGGAGACGAGGTGCAGGTCCTCGAAGCCGGGCGGGCAGACCACGAAGCACAGCGCGCGCGAGAGGCTCACGACGTTGTCGAGCGAACCGACGGCGTACCGGATCATGCCGAGTGTGTGGATGGCCGTGAGCCGCGCGGCCGCGTAGCCCTCCTCGACCGTGACGTCCACGCTCACGACGCCGGGGTTCAGCCGGTCGCCCGCGCGGTTCTCGGGTGTGAGTCCCGCCAGCTCGATGAGCGAGCCGATGCGGTGGAACGGCTTCATCCGGCCATAGCGGATGCCGAAGGGCGGGTCGCTGTAGTCGGGGATCTCGAGTCCGAGTTCACGTACGCGTGCTTCTGCGGATGTCATCTCGCGCCTTTCGTCGGTTGTATCCTATCTCACAAGAAATGGATCCATTGAGACGAGGAGACCCCATGGCGTGGAGTGCGGAGCAGCGTGTCAAGGAAATGGGTCTGGTGATCCCGGACTACTCCGATCCGCCCTACGGCGAGCGTTACGCCACCATGAAGGCGTTCCACCACCTCGGGCGCACGCTGACGATCAGCGGGATCACGCCCGAGGATCGCCAGGGCAACAAGGTCTACCCCGGCCGCGTCGGCGAGACCGTGACGCTGGAGCAGGGGTACGAGGCCGCACGCTACGCCGCGATCAACGTCCTCGGTCTCATCCGCTTCGCCGTCGGGTCGCTCGACGAGGTGTCCGCCTTCATCCGCACGCTGACGTTCGTCTGTGTCGCGCCTGACTTCACCGACGTCAACCTCGTCACCAACGGCGCGGCCGACCTCTTCGTCGAAGTGTTCGGGCCGCGGATCGGTCGCTCCACCTCCGCGGGGATCGGTGTGACGAGCCTGTCGGGCAACAACGTGTTCGAGATGGTCACGGTCGTCGAGACCCGGCATCCGGCCCCCGAGGTCGACGATGAGGATTGACACCCACCTGCACCTGTATGCCGACCCGGCGCAGGGGCTCCACGATCTGACCGCGTACCCGATCGTCGAGTACGGCGAGAAGCCCGACGTGACGTTCGCCGGGATCGCGGGCACCGTCGCGGACGCGCTCGCGACGCTGGAGTCCGACGGGTTCGACTACGCCGCGGTGCTCGGCAGCTTCGAGCTGCCCGACCTTCCGCACCCGCCCGGCGGGGCGGACTACTGGCCCGGGGTCCCGCCGCACGCCGCCCTCCGCGACGAGCTCGTCGCCTACAACCGGTGGCTGTGCGACGTGGGGGCGCAGCACCCGCGCCTGCTGCCGTTCCTCGCGGCCAACCCGGCCGTCATGACGTCGGGCGAGGTGTACGCGCACTTCGCGGAGATGTTCGGCGACGCCGGCGCCCGCGGGCTGAAGCTGCACCCCATCGCGATCCGCACGTTCCCCGATGACCCGGGCCTCGCCGGCGCGTACGACGCGCTGGAGGAGGCGGGCGCCCCCGTCGTCTTCCACGGCGGCCCCGACGTCCGCGGCTTCGGCTGGGCCGACCCGAAGCGCATCGCCGCGGTGGCCGGGGAGCGTCCCGGGCTCGCGGTGGTCATGGCGCACCTGGGCGGTGCGGCCTGGCGCGACGTCGAGGCGCTCGCCGAGGCGCAGCCGACGCTCCGGTTCGACCTGTCCGAGATCGTGCACTGGATCGGCGCCCCGCTCGCCCCGACGGCCGCGCAGGTCGTGGCACTCGTCCGCGCGATCGGCGTGGAGCGGGTCGTCCTCGGCTCGGACTTCCCCTGGTACACCCCCGGCGCGACGGCGGCCGTGGTCGAGGAGCTGCCCGGCCTGTCCGCCGCCGAGGCGGCCGCGATCGTCGGCGAGAACGCCGCCCGGCTCCTGCGCCTGGGCTGACCGGCCCGGGCTGTCGCTGCACAACTCCGGCACGTCTGCCGTCGGGTGCCGACCCGGGCCGGTCGCGGCGAGGTTCTGCCGGAGTTGTGCCGCGCGGCGGCTCCGGCCCGGCAGCCCGGCTGCCCGGCCCGGGGAGGCTGGCTGTCGCTGCACAACTCCGGCACGTCTGCCTTCGGGTGCCGACCCGGGCCGGTCGCGGCGAGGTTCTGCCGGAGTTGTGCCGGACGGTGGCTCCGGCCCGGGCTTCACGCCCGCCTGCCCGCCCGGCCGGCCGCCGGTGCCCGCCCGCCCGGTTTGCACAACTCCGGCATCCCCGCCCTGGGCCGCCGCCGCGGAGCGGCGACGAGCGGTTCCGCCGGAGTTGTGCGGGGAGCCCGGCGCTCAAGCCGCGGGCTTGTAGACCACGTAGAGCTTGCGGACGGGCTCGATGACGGTCCAGACGCCGGTCCACCCGATCGGGAAGTACGCGGCGCTGCCGGCGGTGAGCTCGACCGCCTCCTCGCCGTCGCGCTGCACGGTCATGCGGCCCGCGAGGATGTGGACGATCTCGCCGCGGGTGAGGAACTCCCAGCGCGACGTGCCGGGGTCGCTCTCCCAGACGCCGGAGATGATCGTGCGGTCGTCGTTCACGAACTGCACCTTGCCGCGGACGATGATCTCGCCCGACAGCGGTTCGGCGTTCGGCGGGGCGAGGGGTTTGGCCTCGAGCTCGGCGGCATCCAGTTCGGCGGGTCTCATCACGAAAGTCATGTTTGGATCCTAAATGGGCCAGAATGGATCCGCAACGAAACGGAGCGCGCATGATCGAGACCGTCCTGGGCCCCGTCCCGACCTCGGCGCTGGGGCCGACGTCGATGCACGATCACGTGCTCGCCGACTCCGCGCGGCTGCAGCGGTCGGGCGAGCAGCCCCCGCCCCCGGGCCCGGCGACCGTGCGACCCGAGACGCGCGACTACCTGCGCCGCAACATGCTCGCGTTCGCCGACAACCTCCGCCTGGACGACCCGGATGCCGCGGTCGACGAGCTCCGCGCGGCGGCGGCCGCGGGCCAGCGCGCGCTCGTCGAGTGCACGTCGTGGGGGCTCGGCCCCGACCACGCGCGGCTGCCCGACATCGCCCGGCGGTCCGGGATGACGATCGTCGTCGCGTACGGCACGTACATCCGCGCGACACTGCCGCCCGAGATCGCGGCCCTCGACGAGGACGGACTCCGCGCCCTGTTCGCGGCCGCCCTCGACGACGCGGTGCCGGGCACGGACTACCGCGCGGGGCTCCTCGGCATCCTGGGCACGACCGCCGGGCTTCCCGGGGCCGAACGCGGGATGCTGCGCGCGGCCGCCTCCGCCGCCGGGAGGTCCGGCGCGAGCGTCTCGGTGCGGCTCGACCCCGACGCGCGCGACGGCCTCGCCGTCCTCGACGAGATCGGCCGCGCGGGACTGTCCGCGGATCGCGTGATCTTCACCAACGCCGACGAGTTCCTGGATGCCGGCTACTGGGGCGAGCTGTCGGACGCGGGCGCGACGCTCGAGATGTGCTTCGGGACCGAGGACGTGCACGTGGGTCGGGTTCACAATCCGACGGACGCGGAGCGCGTGCGCTTCTTCGTCGATGCCGCGACGGCGCGGCCGGACGCCCGGTACGTGCTCGGGCAGTCGGTGTGGACCAAGGCGCAGCTCGCGCGGCACGGCGGGTACGGCTACGGCCGACTGCTCGCGACGATCGTTCCGGAACTCCGCGGGCTCCTCGGCGGGGCTCGGGTCGATGAGATGCTCGTCGACGAACCGCGCCGCCTCCTCGACCGCGGACCGGGGCGCCCCGACGCCTGAGCGGCATCCGGGCGCCCCGTGCGCGGATCAGACGACGTTCGCCGTCTCCGCCGGGAGCAGGAGCGTCGGGGCGGGGGCGGCCTCGCGCCCCTCGAACGGCACCGGCTGGCAGACGAGGTAGTAGTCGCCCGGCTCGGTCTCGGCGAGGTTCGCGTTCTCCAGGATCACGACGCCGGCGTTGCACAGGATGACGTGCGTCGGCCACTCGACCGTGTGGTCGGGGGCCTCCATCGTCATGTAGTCGTTCGCGGCGAAGACGACGCCGTGATCGACGAGCCACTGCGCGCCCGACGGTCCCAGCCCCACCCAGGTGGCGCTCTTCTCGTTGCGGGTCAGGGCGTCGGTGGAGTTGCGCGTCTTGAAGAGCACGCGCGTCGCGCCCTCCGCGCCCGCGGCGATCAGGTCGGCGTCGGTGATCTCCTTCTCGACGTGCCGCAGGTCCAGCACGCGCGCGAGGCCGACGGTGTGGCTGAGGGGCAGCGAGTCGACGGTCGTCCCGCCGGGCACGAAGTGGCTCGGGGCGTCGACGTGGGTGCCGGTGTGTGCGCCGATGAGCCAGCGCGACACCTCGCTCGGGCTGGTGTCGGTGATCTCCTCCACCATCTCGTACGTCGGTCGGCGGCCCCAGTGCAGCATCTCGGGGTGGACGGGAATGCTCAAGTCGATGATGGTCACGAGGAGTACCTTAGCTCTCGGGATCCCATACGCGCATCTTTGGATCCAAGATTCACGCGGGCACCTCGACCTCTTCGTTCTCCGACGCCTCGCGCTCGGCGGCGAGGTCGGCGAGGACCGCCGCCTCACGGTCGAGCTCGGACTCGCGACGCGGGACCGCGAGGGCCAGCGCGACGTACGTGCCGAAGCCGACGAGCGCCGAGACGAGCGTGGCCCAACCGTCGAAGTCCGCCCCGATCAGGTCGTTCGGGATGTACAGGATGTCGTTCGGCACGCCGTACAGGGTCGGGGTCAGGGCCAGCAGGATCATGCGCACGACGAAGCCGACGGCCATCGCGCCGAGCGCCGCGACCGTGCCCGGGCGCTTCCAGAACACCCCGATGACGAACGGCGCCGCGAGGCACGCGAGCATGAGGTCGAAGGCGAGGGTGAGCAGGATGCCGGTCTGGCTGACGCGGATCGCGAGGAAGGCGCCCGCGATCACGAAGGGGATCATCGCCAGGCGCGTCCAGCGCAGCAGCGGGTCGGGACCCGTTCCGGTGTGACGGCGGACGGTGAAGATGTTGCGGACCGCGATCGCCGACGTCGCGAGCATCGCGCCCGAGGCCGTCGAGAAGGAGGCCGCGACGATGCCCGAGAGGACGAGGATCGCGATGATCGGCGGCGCGTAGTCGCCGAGCAGCGTGTAGAGGACCGGGCCGTTGTCGACCGAGAGGCCGAGCGTCGAGGTCACGCTGAGCGAGACGATCGCGAACACGCTGCCGATGGCCGCGGTCAGGCCCGCCGCGACGAAGCACGAGCGCTGCGCGACCGTGGGGCTCTTCGCGCCGAAGATGCGCTGCATGAAGTCGATCGCGACGATGTCGCCGATCGCGAGCGAGATGAGCGTCGCCCAGTTGATCGGGGCTCCGGCCGCCGGGTCGGTGAGCTGCTGGAGGTCGAACGGTCCCATGCCCTCGGGGATGACGATGCCGTACGACACCGCGACCCACGCGAGCAGCACGATGGCCGCGATGACGGTGATCGTCGTCTGGATCGCCGCGGTGTAGGCATCCGAGAAGAGGCCGCCGGCGACCGTGTACGCGAGCACGAGGACGACCGCGAGCACCACGCCCCACGCGTACGGGATGTTCGCGAAGCGCTCGAGCAGGAACCCGCACGCGACGAGGTTTCCGGCGAGCAGGAACGTGAACGACACGATCATGAGGACGGATGCCAACAGCTCGACGGAGCGTCCGTACCTCAGGCGGAAGAAGTCGCCCAGCGTGAAGAGCTTCATGGCGTTCATACGCTTGGCGAGGAAGAGCCCCGTCAGCAGGAGGCAGACCGCGAGGCCGATGGCGAGCGACGCCCCCGACCAGAAGCCGAACTGCGAGGTGAGGTCGGTGTTGCCGACGGTGGCGTTGGCGTCGACCGCGGCGGCGGTGAGGCTGACGGCGACGAGGGGGACGCCGAGGCGGCGTCCGGCGACGAGGTAGTTCGCGCTGTCGCCGTCGACCTTGCGTGCGACGACGATGCCGACGACGAGGATGAGGACGACGCTCAGCGCGACTCCGAAGATGATCATGGCGGGCTCCCGGCGATGAGGGGCGGTTCGGGTTTCTGTTGCTTGACAGAAACGATCCGCTCGCCGAGGTCGCGCCTGGTTTCGGCTGTGTAAAAGGCGCGTGAAATCGCCCGCGGTCACGGAGCCGCGCGCGACATCCGCCGAGACTGCACGCTGCTGACATGTCGGTTGCAGCCTGCAGTGGGTTTGTCAGCCGCTTGCAGTCTCGCGGGGGAGGCGGCCCCAACCCGGCTCGCGGCCACAACCCACCACGGGCCGAGGCCTCAGCCCAGTGCCGACAGAACCGCGGGCCCCAGCGCGGCCGCGCGCTCGCGCGTCACGGCGTCGAGGTCGAGGACGCGCAACGCGGCGGCGGCGATGGTCGTGGCATCCAGGGTCGCCGTCTGCCCGCCCTTGCGCTGGAGGATCACGCTCTCCACCAGCGCCAGCACGAGGGAGGCGCCCGCGGCGGCCGCGCCGGGCGCGACGCCGCACGCGGCCACGAGCGTGCGGTAGGTGGTCTCGAGCTCGCTGCGGCGTTCGCGGAAGGGCTCGAAGGCCGCGTCCGACACCTCGGGCAGCAGATACAGGCCGCCGGTGTTGTGCGGCGCTTCGGCCAGGAGCGTGACGTCCGCGACGCACAGGGCCCACAGGCGCGCGGCGGGTTCCTCGTCCCGCGCGAGGAGCTCCGCTGCGACGTCGAGCGAGGGCTGCACCGTGTCGAGGAGCAGCGCGAGGAGGATGTCCTGCTTCCGCGCGAAGTGGTGGTAGAGCGTGGCCTGGCGGATGCCGGCGGCCTCGGCGATCGCGTGCGTGCTGGCCGAGGCGTACCCGCGCGTGCCGAAAAGAGCGGCCGCGGCGGCCAGGACATCGGCGCGTGTGCCGAGTCCGGTGGGGGAGGAGCCGGATGCCCGGGGTCGTCCGGTTCTCGTCGGCGCCATGCCCCCACCGTACCCGGACGGTCCTGTAACGCCGTCGAAACGCACGCCTGTTCTAATACCTGTCAAGCGACAGAAAGAGGCTGCACATGGAAGGTCGTGTCGACGCGCTCGGCAACGTGGGGCGCGCCCGTGAGGACGCCCGCGCCCGCGCCGCACAGTCGGAATGGATGCCGTATCTCCCGCCCTCCGCGGCTCCTTTCGCGCCGGAGGGGGTCGCCGCGGAAGACCTCCGCTGGGCCGAGACGGTCGCCCCGGGCGGCTACACGCACCTGCGCGTCGCCCGCGGCACGCGCCTGCGCTTCACCGACCCGACCGGGGATGCCTGCGCCACCGTGCTCCTCTTCAACGCCGTCGAGCCCGGCGAGCGCCTCAACGTCGCGGACACGCAGAAGATCCCGTGGCAGGCCTACCTCGGCGAGGGCCACCCCCTCCTCTCGGGCGACGGTCGCGTCCTCGCGACGATCGCCGCCGACACCTCGGGCCACCACGACGCGTTCTGCGGAACGACGAGCGACGCGTTTGCGATCGAGCGCTACGGCGACGCCGCCCCCGAGGGGCCGTCGCCGTCGGGTCACGGTCTGCTGCGGCTGGCCGCGAGCAAGCACGGCCTGACCGTGCGCGACCTGCCGCCGTCGGTGTCGTTCTTCCAGGGCGTGCGCGCGAACCCCGAGGGCGACCTCGAGTGGCTCGGTTCCGCCGGCGCGGGCGCTTCCGTCGACCTCGTCGCCGAGCTGCCGCTGATCGTGCTGGTCGCCAACGTCCCGCACCCGCTCGACCTGCGCGAGGACTACGTCGTCGGTCCGCTCCAGGTCGCCGCCTGGGCGTCTCAGCCGACGGGCGAGGGGGATGCCGTGTTCTCCCTCACCCCGGAGCGCGAGCGCGCCTACCGCAACAGCATCACGTACGCCGCCCTGGCCGGGCTCTGAGGAGGAGACGTCATGATCACCACCGTTCCCGAACGTCCGGTCCACGCCGACGGCGTCCCCCTCGACTGGTCGGAGCCCCTCGTTCCCGGCGAGGTCGTGCTCGACGAGCGCGTCGCGCCGCGCGGACCGTGGTCGGGCATCGTCCGCGCCGGCGACGTCCTGACGATCGTCGACGTGGGCGGCAACCAGTCCGCCGACTTCCTCGTGTACGCGGCCGACGACACCGACGAGCGCTACAGCGCCGCCGACACGATCGCGTGGCAGCGCAACGTCTACGTCCGCACCGGCACGGTGCTGCGCAGCAACCTCGGCCTCCCGCTCATGACCGTGGTCGGCAACGAGGTCGACCGCCAGGACACCATCGGCGGGGCGTGCTCCAAGGAGTCCAACACCCTCCGTTACGGCCATCACACGCTGTACCAGCACGGCTGCCGTGAGAACTTCCTCGCCGAGGCCGCGCGCTACGGACTGGGCGCCCGCGATCTCGTGTCCAACCTCAACTGGTTCATGAACGTCCCGGTCGAGGAGGACGGGTCGCTCGGCATCGTCGACGGCATGTCGGCGCCCGGGAAGCGCGTCGCCCTGCGCGCCGAGCGCGACGTCCTGGTGATCGTCTCCAACTGCCCGCAGATGAACAACCCGTGCAACGACTTCAGCTGCACGCCGCTGCGCATGGTGGTGACGCGCCCGTGACCGGTTTCGACACGCTCCTCGTCGCCAACCGGGGCGAGATCGCCCGCCGCATCCTGCGCTCCGCGCGCGAGCGTGGCCTGCGCACCGTCGCGGTGTTCTCCGACGCCGACCGCGCCGCCCCGCACGTCCGCGAGGCCGACGAGGCCGTGCGCTTGGGTCCGGCCCCCGCCGCGGAGTCGTACCTGAGAGTGGATGCCATCCTGGCCGCCGCCCGCGCCACGGGCGCCGGGGCGATCCACCCGGGGTACGGGTTCCTCGCCGAGAACGCCGACGCGGCACGCGCCGTCGAGGCGGCGGGGCTCGCGTGGGTCGGTCCGACGCCCGAGCAGCTCGAGGCCTTCGGTCTGAAGCACCGTGCGCGGGCGCTCGCCGAGGCCGCGGGCGTGCCGCTCCTCCCCGGCACCGGCGTGCTCGAGTCGGTCGACGAGGCCGAGGCCGCGGCATCCGTCATCGGATATCCCGTGATGCTCAAGGCCACCGGCGGCGGGGGCGGCATCGGGATGCGTGTGTGCGCGGATGCCAGCGAGCTCCGCGCCGCGTACGACGCGGTGGTCCGCCAGGCCGAGGCGAGCTTCGGCACGCCCGGGGTGTTCCTGGAGAAGTTCGTGCGCCCCGCCCGACACGTCGAGGTGCAGCTGTTCGGCGACGGCGCGGGCCGCGTCGCGGTCCTCGGCGACCGCGACTGCTCGCTGCAGCGTCGCAACCAGAAGGTCGTCGAGGAGGCGCCGGCTCCCGGACTCCCCCAGGAGGTGCGCGCGGAACTCCACCGCACCGCGGCGGCCCTGGCATCCGGCATCCGATACCGCTCCGCCGGGACGGCCGAGTTCGTCTACGACCCCGTCGCCGAGCGCGCGTACTTCCTCGAGGTCAACGCGCGCCTCCAGGTCGAGCACCCGGTCACCGAGGCGGTGTTCGGCGTCGACCTCGTCGGCCTCATGCTGGATCTCGCCGGCGGCGGCCCCACGGCCGTGCCGGACGCGCTGTTCGCCGAAGCCCGCGAGCCCCGAGGCCACGCGGTCGAGGCCCGCATCTACGCCGAGGACCCCGACCGCGGCAACACCCCGTCCACGGGACTCGTCACCGCCGTGCAGCTGCCCGAGGGCGATGGCATCCGCGTCGATGCCTGGGTCGAGGCCGGCAGCGAGGTCTCGCCGTTCTACGACCCGCTGCTGGGCAAGGTCATCGCGTACGGCGGCGACCGTGACGCCGCTCTCGACCGGCTCTCGGCCGCGCTCGCCGACACGCGCATCGACGGCATCGTCACCGGTGCCGGCATGATCCGCGAGATCGTGAACGACCCGCGCGTCCGCGCCGTCGCGCACGACACCGGGACCCTCGACGACGCGCGCGACCCCGATCCGCGCATCGACGTCGTGGATGCCGGCATGCTCACGACCGTGCAGGACCTCCCCGGACGCGTCGGGTACTGGCAGATCGGCGTCCCGCCGTCCGGACCCATGGATGCCGTGTCCTTCCGCGAGGCCAACCTCGCCGTCGGCAACCCCGAAGGCGCGCCGGGACTCGAGATCACGCTGACCGGTCCGACGCTGCGCTTCAGCGTGGCTACGGTCGTCGCCGTGACGGGAGCGCCGGTCGCGGTCGAGGTCGACGGCGTCGCCGCCGCGCAGTGGGAGCCGATCGAGGTTCCCGCGGGCGGCGTGCTGCGCGTCGGCACCGCCGAGGGCCCGGGCATGCGCGTGTTCCTCGCGGTGCGCGGCGGCATCGACGTGCCGTCGTACCTCGGGAGCGCGTCGACCTTCACGCTCGGCGGGTTCGGCGGTCATGGTGGCCGTGCGCTCGTGACCGGTGACGTGCTGCGCCCCGGCGCCGCCGCGGTCGCCGACCCGGCACTCGTCCCTGCGGAACGGCGCCCCCACCTCGACACGACGTGGGTGCTGGCCGTGACCGAGGGGCCGCACGGCGCCCCCGAGTTCTTCACGCGCGCCGACATCGACGCCCTGTACTCCGCGGAGTACCGCGTCCAGGTCAACTCCGCCCGCACCGGTGTGCGGCTCACCGGCCCGAAGCCCACGTGGGCGCGCACCGACGGCGGCGAGGCGGGGCTGCACCCGTCGAACATCCACGACACGCCCTACGCCGTGGGCGCGCTCGACTTCACCGGCGACACCCCCGTGCTCCTCGGCCCCGACGGGCCGAGCCTCGGCGGGTTCGTGTGCCCGGTGGTCGTGGCATCCGGGGATCTCTGGAAGCTCGGGCAGCTGCGGCCGGGCGACGTCGTGCGGTTCGCGCCCGTGCGCGAGGCCGACGCGGCGACGCTCGACCCGGCGATCGCCGCCCCCGCGCTCGTCGGGACCGGCGACGGCGACGACGGCGTGATCGCGTCGCGCGACGCCGAGGTCGAGGGCGAGCGCGTCCTCCGCCCGCGGACCACGTACCGCCGCGACGGCGACGACAACGTCCTCGTCGAGTTCGGCGACCAGGTGCTCGACCTCGGCCTCCGCATGCGCGTGCACGCGCTGCAGGAACGCCTCGCCCAGGAAGCGCCGAAGGGAATCCTCGACGTCACCCCCGGCATCCGGTCGCTCCAGGTGCACACGGATGCCTCGGTGCTGCGCGCGTCGCAACTCGTGGGGCTCCTGCGCGAGCTCGACGACGATCTGCCGCCCACGTCCGAGCTCGTGGTGCCGTCGCGCGAGGTGCGCCTGCCGCTGTCGTGGGACGACCCCGCGACGCGTCTGGCGATCGAACGGTACATGGCGGGTGTCCGCGACGACGCCCCGTGACGCC
>NZ_BADA01000442.1 GCF_000333395.1 Microbacterium sp. B19 | reverse complement strand
AGCCGCGTTCGACCTGGCCGGCCTGGCCACGGTGCGTCTTGTGGCGCAGGTCATCGAGGAACATCTCGTTGATGAGCCCGCGCACGCCGCGCATGATCTTGCGGCCACCCATGCGACTGTCGTAGCTGTCGGCCACGCCGATGATGACGATGCCGCGATGCTCCAGGCGGCGCACCAGTTGCTCTTGCTCGACCTGGTCACGCGACAGACGGTCCAGGCCTTCCACGATCAACACATCGAAACGACCATTGAACGCATCCATGAGCAGCCGCGCGCCGCCAGCGCGGCGGGCTACCGGCGTGGAGCCGGATACCCCGTCATCACTGTAGCGCTGGGCCACGTCGAGATCTTCACGCTCGGCGCGCCGGGCGCAGATGGTGAATTGATCCTCGATGGAGGCCTCGCGCTG
>NZ_BADA01000443.1 GCF_000333395.1 Microbacterium sp. B19 | reverse complement strand
CGCGGCGGCAGCGCGAACCCGGTCCGCAGCGGCAGGCCGCGCCCGTCGGCGTCGCAGCCGCCGCCGCTGACCGCACCCCGGCATCCGGATCGCTCGAAGACCTCTTCTCGGGCCGCGCCCACTCCGACGACGTGCGCGGTGCCGCACGCCCCCCGAAGCGGCGCCGCCGCGTCGGCGGCTGGATCGCCCTCGCGGTCGTGCTCGTGATCATCGGCGGAATCGTCGGCGGCGGCTTCGCGCTCTGGAACACCTACGGCGACCGCGTGCGCGAGTTCCTCGGCACCGGCGAACCCACGGACTACGCCGAGGGCATGGCCACCGGCGAGGCCCGGGTCACCATCGTCGCCGGCGACACCGGCGAATCGGTCTCGCCGAAGCTGTTCGAGGCCGGGATCACGAAGCAGTCCGACTCGCTGTACAAGTACATGGTGCAGAACAACGTGGCCTTCACGTTCCAACCTGGCGTCTACAAGCTGCAGCAGCAGATGTCGTCGCCCGCCGTGCTCACGGCGCTGCGCGATCCGGCGAGCCGCCTGAATCATTCGGTCCAGCTCCGCGAGGGTCTGACACTCAACCAGTCGCTCGACGCGATGTCCGAGCAGCTCTCGATCCCGCGCGCCGACTTCGAAGCGGCGGTGGCCGATCCGTCGCAGTACGGGGTGTCGGCATCCACGCTCGAGGGCTGGATCTTCCCGGCCACGTACGACTTCGACGACGGGGTCACCGCGACGCAGGTCATCCAGAAGATGGTGCAGCGCACGGTGCAGTCGCTCGATCAGGCCGGCGTTCCGCCGGCGGATCGCGAACGGATCCTGATCATCGCTTCGATCATCGAGCGCGAAGCGCGCAACTCCGACGATTTCTACAAGGTCTCGCGGGTAATCGAGAACCGCCTGCAGCCCGACAACGACGAGACCCACGGTCTGCTCCAGATGGACTCGACGGCGCAGTACGGCGTCGGGGAGATCAGCGCGGGCAGCTCGTCGTCGTCGGAGAACGCCCTCACCAGCGACAACCCCTGGAACACCTACATCCACCCGGGCCTGCCCATCGGTCCGATCGCCAACGCCGGCGACCTCGCCATCGACGCGGCCATGCACCCCGTCGACGGAACCTGGTACTACTTCACGACGGTCAACCTCGACACCGGCGAGACGGTGTTCTCGACCACGTACGCCGATCAGGAGAAGGCCGTCCAGCAGTTCCGCGACTGGTGCAGCGCGAACCCGAACAGCGGATGCTGACCGGCACCCGGCTCGCCGTCTGGGGAGACCCGATCGACCACTCGCGGTCGCCGGCGCTGCACGCGGCGGCGTACCGCGAGCTGGGTCTGCTGTGGGAGTACGGGCGTCAGCGCGTCACCGAGGCCGGGTTCCCCGCGGCTCTGGAGAACCTGGATGCCACGTGGCGGGGCCTCTCGCTCACGATGCCGCTGAAGAACGTCGCCGCACGGGCGGCGGTGTCGCTCGACGACGCGGCGCGCCGCACGGGTGCGGTGAACACGTACCTGCTGGCCGACGACGGTCCGCGCGGCTTCAACACCGACGTCGGGGGATTGGCGCGCGCGCTGCGCGAAGCGGGGGTCGCCCGACCCCGCGCCGCGCGCATCCTCGGGGCAGGTGCGACCGCAACCTCCGCCGTGCTGTCGCTGGCCGAACTCGGCGCCCCGCGCGTCGAGGTCGTGGCGCGGCGCCCCGAGGCCATCGAGCCGCTGCGCGCGCTGGGGGCGTCCGTGGGGATCGAGGTCGTCCGATCGTCGTTCGATGCGCCGGCCACGCCCGAGCCGGTCGACGTCACCGTCGGAGCCCTGCCCGGCAAGGTCGATGCCGGTCCTGGCATCCGTCCTCTCGCGGAGAACGGCGGACTGCTGGTCGACGTCGTGTACGGCAACTGGCCGACGTCGCTCGCCGAGCAGTGGCTCGCGGCGGGGAACGCGGCGATCAACGGTCTGCCCATGCTG
>NZ_BADA01000444.1 GCF_000333395.1 Microbacterium sp. B19 | reverse complement strand
CGCTCGCCGCCGAGTGCGCGCAGCCAGGTGCGGCGCGCCTCGAGGGCCTCCGAGGCCTGGGCCGCGGCGCGCTTGTCGCCCTTGGCCTGCGCGGCGGCGAGTTCGGCCTCGAGCTTCTCGATCGCGTCGGTCAACTGACGCGTCATGTCGTTGGCGCGCGCCTTCTGCTCGGGGTCGTTGCGCTTCCAGTCGGCGTCCTCGCGGGCGCGGACGCTCTGCTCGATCTTGCGGAGCTCGTCGTCGAGCGTGCGCTCCTTGTCGCGCGGGAAGATTCGGCCGATCTCGTCCCACTGGCGCTGGATCGCGGTCAGTTTCTGACGCGCCGTCGCGAGGTTCTTCTCGTCGACGATCGGCGCGGCCTCGGCGAGGAGCGCGCGCTTCTGCTCGATCTTCTCCTTGGATGCCTCGGCATCCGCCGTCTCGCGCTCGATCCGCGCACCGTAGAGCGCGTCGCCCGCGGCCTTGAAGCGCGCCCAGAGGGCGTCGTCGACCTTGCGGCCGGCGCGACCGGAGGCCTTCCACTCGTCGAGCAGGTCGCGGTAGGCCGGGATGCCGTCCTCCCCGCGGGGCGCGAGAGCCTCGGCCCGCTCCACGAGACGCGTCTTGGCGTCGCGGGCGGACTTGTGGGTCTCGTCGAGCGCCGAGAAGAACTCGCGGCGGTGACGGTCGACCGTCGCGCGGGCGTCGCGGAAGCGACGCCACAGCTGCTGCGCGGTCGACTTCGGCAGACGCGGGCCGTTCTGCTGGTGGGCCTGCCACCGGTCGAACAGGGCCGACATGTCGGTGGTCATCTGCTTCCACTGCACCGACTGCGGGTCGCGGGCCGCGAGTGCCTCGGCCTGCTCGACGATTTCGGTGCGCTCGCGCACGGCGTCGTCCACGGCTTCCTTGGCCGCGGCGGCCTCGGTCTCGGTCGCCTCGGCCAGTTCGGCCGTCAGGGCGTCGAGTCGCTCGAGCAGCGCGGCGAGATCGCCCACAGCCGCAGCGCCGTCGACCTTCGCGCGGACGGTCGCGGCGGTGGAACGCAGGTCGGACGCCGATGCGCCGCCGCGTCGGTGACGCACTTCGAGGAGCGTGACCTCGCCCGCGAGGTCGGCGAACTTGCGTGTGTAGTACGCCAGGGCCTCGTCGGGCGTGCCGTCGGGGTACTGCCCGACGACGCGCCACTCGGCACCCTCGCGCACCGAGACGGTGCCGTCCTCGTCGACACGACCCCACGGCTCCACGGGAGCGGCGACGCGGGCACCCGGACGCGGGCCGGGACGAGGACCGGGGGCGGGCGTAGCCTTCGGGGCTGCCGCCGGGGCTTCGGGCTCCGCGGCCGCGGCGGGAGCCTCGGGCTCCTCGGCATCCGCAGCCGGAGCCTCGGGCTCCTCGGCCGGATCGATCGCTTCGGTGGAAGGAGCCTCCTCCGCCGCCGGAGCGTCGTCCGCGGCGGTCTCGGCCGCGGGCTCATCGGTCACGACAGCCGCATCCGCGGCGGTTTCGGCCGCCTCATCGGCGGGTGCCTCGACGGTCTCGTCGGGCGTCTCGACGTCGTCGGCGACGGCGGGCGTGGTGTCGGGGGAGTCGGAGGAGGGAAGGGAAGTCACGGGAAGCACCTCATCGCGGCAGGGCCGCCTGGGGGAGAAGGACGGTCCCGAGCCTAGTACGACGGATGCCGTCGCCACAGGTTCACGGCGTGGGCGAGGTGTCCGGGACGGGGGCCAGCGGGTCGGTGGACGGCGAATCGCTGTAACCCGGGTCGGGGAGCAGCGGGTCGATCGACGTGGAACTGGGCGCGGGGCTGTCGGTCGCCGTCGGCGCGGGCGCGGGGGCACCGGGGCCACTGACGAAGTACATGGTCTGCAGCGCGGCGGCACCGGCGATCACGACCAGGCCCACGACGAGGGCGAGGACGTTGTCGCGTCGGCGGCGCTGTCCCTGGCGACGGTGGATCTCCTGCCGGATCTGATACGCCCGCGCACGCTCGCGCTGCTCGCGGCTCTGCCGATCCTTGCCACCCGTCGCCACATCGACCTCTTCTCACCGTGCGGACCGCCCCGATCCTACGCATCGAGACGATGAGGCCACAAAGCCGCTCGATCCGGTGTCGGTGGTCGCGATTAGCCTGGGTCGGTGACCAGTGCTTCCGCCCTCTTCCAGGGCCAGACCCCGCTCGCGGTGCGGATGCGCCCGACGAGCCTCGACGAGGTCGCCGGCCAGGGTCACCTGCTGCGCCCCGGTTCGCCCCTGGTCACGCTCGCGGGCACCGACTCCTCGGCATCCGGTTCGGCCGTCTCGGTCATCCTGTGGGGGCCGCCGGGCACGGGCAAGACGACACTCGCGCAAGCCATCGCACGCTCGTCGGGGCGCCGGTTCGTCGAGCTGTCGGCGATCACCGCGGGGGTGAAGGACGTCCGCGAGGTCATGCAGGAGGCCCTCACCCAGCGCGACCTGTACGGCCAGTCGACGATCCTGTTCCTCGACGAGATCCACCGCTTCACGAAGGCGCAGCAGGATGCGCTCCTCCCGGGCGTCGAGAACGGGTGGGTGGTGCTCATCGCGGCGACGACTGAGAACCCGTCGTTCTCCGTCATCTCGCCGCTGCTGTCGCGTTCGCTCCTGCTCACGCTGCGGCCGCTCGGCGACGATGACCTCGGGGCGCTGGTGGACCGCGCGGTGACCGATCCACGGGGCCTGGCCGACGGCGTCGTGCTCAGCGACGAGGCACGTGCGGCTCTGGTGCGCCTGGCCTCCGGTGACGCCCGCCGTGCACTGACCGCCCTCGAAGCCGCGGCCTCCGTGGCCGCCGACGACGCCGCCCGCGACGACGACGAGCACGACGACGACACGGATGCCGACGACCTTCGCCCCGTCATCACCGGCGATCACATCGCGCAGGCCGTCGACCGCGCGCTGCTGCGCTACGACCGGCAGGGCGACGAGCACTACGACGTCATCAGCGCGTTCATCAAGTCGATCCGCGGCTCCGACGCGGATGCTGCTATCCATTACCTCGCGCGCATGATCGAGGCGGGTGAGGATCCGCGGTTCATCGCCCGGCGCCTGGTGATCTCGGCCGCGGAGGACATCGGTCTCGCCGACCCGCAGGCGCTGCAGATCGCGGTCGCCGCGGCGGATGCCGTCGCCTTCATCGGCATGCCGGAGGGGCGGATCCCGCTCGCCGAGGCCACCGTCTACCTCGCGACGACCGCGAAATCGAACGCCGCGTACAACGCGATCAACGCCGCGATCGCCGACGTCCGGGCCGGTGGCTTCGGCCGGGTGCCGATGCACCTGCGCGACGCCCACTATCCCGGCGCGAAACGCCTCGGGCACGGCAAGGGTTACAAGTACGCCCACGACAGCGACATCGGTATCGTCGCCCAGCAGTACCTGCCGGACGAATTGCGGGGGAAGCAGTACTACCAGCCGACGTCCCACGGGGCGGAACGCGAGGTCTCCGCACGGCTGGAGAAGATCCGCCGCATCCTCGACGGCGGGTGAATTCCGAGGCACTCGAGCGGGTCATGGGGCCGGCCCGTGCCACAGTCGGTGGCCGTGACCATCCTCCTCGCCGCCGCCGCCGTCCTGCTCCTCGATGTGTACGCCGTCGTGCTCGTCGTTCTTCGCGCGGTCGTCTACCGGGTGCGCCTCTACCGCCCGATGCTGCTGAACGTCGGCCTGTCCTTCGCGCCCGTCCCGCTGTCGCTGGCCGCAGGGATCGGGTTCACGCTGTTCGTCCACTACCGCAGCCATCCGCTTGAGTCCGCTTCCGTGCTCGAAGGCGTCCTCGCCGTGATGGCGCTCGCTGTGCCCACGTGTGCGTGGCTGCTCATGTTCCCCAATTCGGTGTACCTCATCACCGAACTGAACTTCAGTCATCGTGTCGAGGGCACCCCGGTTCCGCTCTGGTACGACATCGTCCAGACGCTCGCGCTGACGTTGTCGGGTATCGCGAACGCCATCCTCAGCCTGGCCGCGCTCCAGGTCTTCGTCATCGTCGGCCAGCAGAACGGTAACCAGCTCACCGTCGAGAGCTGGGTCTTCGCGGGCGTCGTCATCCTGCTCGGAGCCGTCGGGGTCTACCTCGGCCGGTACCTGCGTTTCAACAGTTGGGATGTGCGGCATCCGGCATCCATGGCGCGAAAGCTGTGGTCGCACCTGCGGGAGCGAGGCAAGCCGGTGGAGGCGGTCGGCTTCGTCATGACGCACGCGATACTGGTTGCGCTGCTGTACGTCCCGTTGTTCCTCCTCGCGTGGACCTCTCTGGTGGCAGCCGGCCTCTGATAACATGAACCGGTTCGAAACCGAGTTTTCGGGCATCCCCTCTCTTCTTCACCGACCTTCCGGCATGCCCCGGCGTGCAGTCCGGACAGGGCGAAGAGAGCGTGATACGTCCGTGAGCCGCGAAAGGCGCGGCCACGTCATCGGAAGGAGTACTTCGTGGCAACGAAGTCCCAGGACCGCCGCAAGGTCCGTCTGTCGCGCGCCCTCGGCGTCGCGCTCACCCCGAAGGCCGCCCGCTACCTCGAGAAGCGTCCCTACGCTCCCGGCGAGCACGGCCGCACCAAGCGCAAGGCCGACAGCGACTACGCCGTCCGTCTGCGTGAGAAGCAGCGTCTGCGCGAGCAGTACGGCATCCGCGAGAAGCAGCTGCGCATCGCGTTCAACGAGGCCCGCCGCACCGAGGGCCTGACCGGTGAGAACCTGGTCGAGCTCCTCGAGATGCGTCTGGACGCCCTGGTCGTTCGTTCGGGCTTCGCCCGCACCACCGCCCAGGCCCGTCAGCTCGTCGTGCACCGCCACATCCTGGTCGATGGCCAGCTCGTGGACCGCCCGTCCTTCCGCGTGAAGCCGGGTCAGCTCGTGCACGTCAAGCCCAAGAGCGAGGGCCTCGAGCCCTTCCAGGTCGCGGCCGCCGGCGGACACGCCGAGGTTCTGCCCCCCGTTCCGGGCTACCTCGAGGTCGACCTCTCGACGCTGCAGGCGCGCCTCGTGCGTCGCCCGAAGCGTGCCGAGGTGCCCGTCACGTGTGACGTGCAGCTCGTCGTCGAGTACTACGCCGCTCGCTGAGTCTCCGACTCACGAGCCGAAGGGCGCCGGGTTCTCCCGGCGCCCTTCGTTGTCTTCGGTCGCGGTCTCGCGCGGCCTGGCGTCGTTCTCGGTCGCGCTCTCGCGCGGCCTGGCGTCGTGTTGAGCGAGCACAACTCCGGCATCCTGGCGCCCCTCGGGCCGACGGCAGCCATCGCCCGCGTGCCTGCAGGAGTTGTGCCCGATCCGGGGGACGCCGAGGACCCGAGACTGGCCACCCGGAGGGACGGGATGCCAGGGGCGTGGCATCCATCCCTCCGGGCGCGCGCTCGCGCGACCCTGTCGCCTACGATGAAGGGATGCCGCGCCCGCGGCGCTCGCTCGAGGAAGAAGTGGTGATCGTGAGAAGCCTCGTCTGGTTCGTATTGGGCATCGCCGGAGGCTTCGTCGCCGCGCACCTGGTCAACAAGGACCCCCGCGGCCAGGAGCTCCTCGCCCAGGTCGACGCGCGCATCAGCGAGTTCGCCGACCGCATGAGCGTCGCGTACCACGAGCAGGAGACGCGACTCTCCGACATCCTCGACGACGCCAAGGGCGTCGCGGCCGCCGCCGTCGACGCGACCGCCGACGCCGCCGGCACGGTCGCCGACGCGGCGAAGAAGGCCGCCCCCACCGACTGACCTCCCGGCATCCCGCCCCGCTCGACGGGGCGGATCCGCACGCCCACGGAAAGACCCCACATGAAAACCGCCGAGATCGCTCAGCGCTTCCTCGACTACTTCGAGAAGAAGAACCACACCATCGTGCCGTCGGCCTCGCTCGTCACCGACGACCCGGCGCTCCTCTTCACCGTCGCCGGCATGGTGCCGTTCATCCCGTACCTGAGCGGCGTCGTGCCCCCGCCCTACCCCCGGGCCGCGGACGTGCAGAAGTGCATCCGCACGAACGACATCGAAGAGGTCGGCAAGACCCCGCGCCACGGCACCTTCTTCCAGATGCTGGGCAACTGGTCGTTCGGCGACTACTTCAAGGAAGACGCGATCCGCTACGCGTGGGAGTTGCTGACGACCCCGGATGCCGAGGGTGGCCTGGGCTTCGACCCGAAGGACCTGTGGGTCACGGTCTACGAGGAGGACGACGAGGCGCACGACCTGTGGCTGCGCCTCACCGACCTGCCCGAGGAGCGCATCCAGCGTCTCGGCAAGGACACCAACTACTGGTCCACCGGGCTGCCGGGCCCCGCGGGTCCGTGCTCCGAGATCTTCTTCGATCGGGGTCCCGCGTACGGCATCGACGGCGGACCGGCGACCGACGACGACCGCTACGTCGAGATCTGGAACCTCGTGTTCATGCAGTACGAGATCACGAACGTGCGGTCGAAGTACGACTTCGACATCGTCGGCGAGCTGCCGGCGAAGAACATCGACACCGGCATGGGCCTGGAGCGCATCGCGTTCATCAAGCAGGGCGTCGACAACATGTACGAGACCGACCAGGTGCGCCCGGTCCTCGACCTCGCGGCGAAGCTCGCGGGCAAGTCGTACGGCGCCGAGTCGCACGAGGACGACGTGCGCCTGCGCATCGTCGCCGACCACGTCCGCTCGTCGCTCATGCTCCTGGCCGACGGCGTCACCCCGTCGAACGAGGGCCGCGGCTACATCCTCCGCCGCATCATGCGCCGCGCGATCCGTTCGATGCGTCTGCTCGGCGTCGAGGGACCGACGTTCCCCGAGCTGTTCGCCGCCTCGCGCGACGCGATGAAGGAGTCGTACCCCGAGGTCGCGACCGACTACCCGCGCCTGTCGGCGTACGCGATCGCCGAGGAGCAGACGTTCCTCCGCACGCTCGCGGCGGGCTCCGCGATCCTCGACCAGTCCGTGGCGGATGCCAAGCAGGGCGGCGCCACGACGCTGTCGGGCTCCGAGGCGTTCCTGCTCCACGACACGTACGGCTTCCCGATCGACCTCACCCTCGAGATCGCCGAGGAAGCGGGTCTCACGGTCGACCGCGGCGCGTTCGACACGCTCATGCAGGAGCAGCGCGCCCGCGCGAAGGCCGACGCCCGCTCCCGCAAGGGCGCGATCGCCGATCAGAGCGTGTACCGCGAGTTCCGTGCGCTCGGCGAGACGGTGTTCACCGGTTACACCGACCTCGAGACGGAGTCCAAGGTCCTCGGCATCCTGGTCGACGGCCGCAGCACCGACCGTGCGTCGCAGGGCCAGATCGCCGAGGTCGTCCTCGCCGAGACCGCGCTGTACGCCGAGTCCGGTGGCCAGGTGGCCGACAAGGGCGTCATCGTCGGCCCCGGCTACGAGCTCGAGGTGCTCGACGTGCAGCGTCCCGTGCCGGGCCTCATCAGCCACACGGTCGAGGTCACGAGCGGCGAGGTGTCGGTCGACGCCCCCGCGACGACGGTGGTCGACGCCCTCAACCGCCACTCGGCGCAGCAGGCGCACTCCGCCACGCACCTCGTGCACGCGGCGATCCGCGACACCCTCGGCAAGACGGCGACGCAGACCGGTTCGCTGAACCGCGCCGGCTACATGCGCTTCGACTTCAGCTGGGGCGCGGCGCTCTCGCCCGAGACCCGTACCGAGATCGAGGACATCGCCAACAACGCCGTCCGCGACAACCTCGAGGTCACCACGCGCGTGCTGTCGCTCGACGAGGCCAAGGCCGCGGGCGCGATGGCGCTGTTCGGCGAGAAGTACGGCGACACCGTTCGCATGGTCGACATCGGCGGTCCGTGGTCGCGCGAGCTCTGCGGTGGCACGCACGTCGCGCGCAGCGCCGAGATCGGCCTGGTCAACCTCGTCGGAGAGTCGTCGGTCGGCGCGTCGAACCGCCGCGTCGAGGCGCTCGTGGGGCTCGACGCGTTCCGCGACCTCGCCGCCGAACGCGCCATCGTGTCGCAGCTGACGACGTCGCTCAAGACCCCCCGCGAGCAGCTCACGACCCGCATCGCCGAACTCGCCGCGAGCCTCAAGGCCGCCGAGAAGAAGATCGCCGCGTTCGAGGCGCGGGCGCTCTCCGACCGCCTGCCACAGCTGGTGGAGTCCGCGGTCGCCGTGGGCACGGTCCGTGTCGTCGCGCAGTCGCTGGGGGAGGGCGCGTCGGCCGACGACGTGCGCTCGCTCGCGCTGCAGGTCCGCGACCGGCTCGGCTCCGACCCCGCGGTCGTCGCCCTCGGCAGTGTCGCGGGTGGCCGCGCGACGGTCGTCGTCGTGACGAACGACGCCGCGCGCGAGCGCGGCCTCGCCGCCGGCGCCCTGGCCAAGAGCGCGGCCGGAGTCCTCGGCGGTGGCGGCGGCGGACGTCCCGACGTCGCGCAGGGCGGCGGAACGGATGCCGCGGTCCTCCCGCAGGCGCTCGAGGGCATCGTCGCGGACGTGCGGGCGACCACCGCGTGACGGACTTCCGCCGAGGCATCCGGCTGGGGATCGACGTCGGACGCGCACGTGTCGGCGTCGCCCGGTCGGATCCCGACGGTCTGCTCGCGGTTCCCGTCGAGACCGTGCCGCGGAAGGGCGAGCCGGTGCGCCGCATCGTCGCCCTCGCGGAGGAGTACGAGGCGTTCGAGGTCCTGGTGGGTCTGCCGCTGAACCTGCGCGGCGAGGACACCCCGTCCACGACGGACGCCCGGGCCTTCGCCGGTCAGTTGGCGGCGGCGTTGAGCGTCCCCGTCCGACTCGTGGACGAACGGCTCAGCACCGTCTCCGCGCACGATGTGCTGCGGCAGGCCGGGCGTTCCCAGCGGGAGTCTCGTAGCATTGTGGACCAAGTCGCCGCTGTGGTGCTGCTGCAGCAGGCGCTCGACGTCGAGCGACGGTCCGGTGACCCGGCCGGACCCGCTGTAGCACCGGGACAGGAGCCCGCCTGACATGCCCGAAAACGACCCGTCCGACCCGTTCGCCGAGCTGTACGGCCGGCTTCCCGACCCTCGATCCGGAGCGACGGATGCCACGGCCCGCAGCGGCGCGACCGCCGGGGGCCCCGGGCCGGAGGCGCCCGCCGC
>NZ_BADA01000445.1 GCF_000333395.1 Microbacterium sp. B19 | reverse complement strand
AGGCCCACGACGGGCAGAAACGCCAGAGCGGCGAGCCGTACATCACGCACCCGCTTGCCGTCGCGCAGATCCTCGCCGAGCTCGGCCTCGGCCCCAAGGCCATCGCCGCGGCGCTGCTGCACGACACCGTCGAAGACACCGACTACCCTCTCGACCAGCTCGCCGCCGACTTCGGCGACGAGGTGGCGATGCTCGTCGACGGCGTCACCAAGCTCGACAAGGTCAAGTACGGCGAGAGCGCGCAGGCCGAGACCGTCCGCAAGATGATCGTGGCGATGTCGCGCGACATCCGCGTGCTCCTCATCAAGCTCGCCGACCGGTTGCACAACGCGCGCACGTGGGGGTTCGTCCCGCCGCACAAGGCCGCGAAGAAGGCCACGGAGACGCTCGAGATCTACGCGCCGCTGGCCCACCGGCTCGGCATCCAGGCGATCAAGAGCGAGCTGGAAGACCTCTCGTTCGCCGTCCTGCACCCCAAGCTCTACGCCGAGATCGAAAGCCTCGTCCGGCAGCGCACGCCGCAGCGCGAGCAGTACGTCCAGACGGTGATCGACGCGATCGACGCCGACCTGCGCGAGCTCCGCGTCCGCGGTCGCGTCATGGGCCGTCCGAAGCAGCTGTACTCCGTGTACCAGAAGATGGTCGTGCGGGGCCGCGAGTTCGACGACATCTACGACCTCATCGGCATCCGGATCCTGGTCGGCACGGTGCGCGACTGCTACGCCGTGCTCGGCGCGATCCACGCCCGGTGGACGCCGCTCCCGGGGCGTTTCAAGGACTACATCGCCACCCCGAAGTTCAACCTCTACCAGTCGCTGCACACGACCGTGATCGGTCCGAGCGGCCGGACGGTCGAGATCCAGATCCGCACGCACGAGATGCACCAGCAGGCGGAGTTCGGCGTCGCCGCGCACTGGAAGTACAAAGAGCGGATGGCCGGCGGGAAGACGGATGCCAAGGCCTCCGACACCGACATGGCGTGGATCGCGCGAATCTCGGACTGGCAGGCCGAGACCGCCGACCCGGGGGAGTTCCTCGACTCACTGCGCTTCGAGATCGGCGCGAAAGAGGTCTACGTCTTCACCCCGAAGGGTCGGGTGATCGGCCTGCCGAAGGGTGCGACCCCGGTCGACTTCGCGTACGCCGTGCACACCGAGATCGGCCACCGCACGATGGGGGCCAAGGTCAACGGCCGCCTCGTGCCGCTCGAGACCGAGCTGCAGTCGGGTGACGTCGTCGAGGTCTTCACCTCGAAGAACCCCGACGCCGGCCCGAGCCAGGACTGGCTCGGCTTCGTCAAGAGCACCCGCGCGCGCAACAAGATCCGCGGGTGGTTCACGAAGGAGCGCCGCGAAGAGGCGATCGAGCAGGGCAAGGACTCCATCGCCCGGGCGATGCGCCGGCAGAACCTGCCGCTCCAGCGCCTGATGAACCAGGACTCGTTCGCCGAGGTCGCCCGCGGCTTCCACTACGAGGACGTCTCCGCCCTCTACGCCGCGGTCGGCGAGGGACACGTCTCGACGCAGTCAGTGATCGAGAAGGTCACGGCGCTCGTGAGCGCTGACGACACATCGACCGGACCGATCGATCTCCCGCAGGTCGGCCGCAGTCGCGCTCCGCGCGGCGGCGACTCCGGCGTGCTGGTCCGCGGCGCCCCCGACATCCTGGTCAAGCTCGCGAAGTGCTGCACGCCGGTGCCGGGCGACGAGATCGTCGGCTTCGTCACGCGCGGCAGCGGCGTCTCGGTGCACCGCGCGGACTGCACCAACGTGAAGTCGCTGCGCGAAGACCCGGAGCGTCTCATCGACGTCGAGTGGGCACCGACGACCAAGAGCGTGTTCCTCGTGCAGATCCAGGTCGAGGCGCTCGACCGCTCCGGGCTGCTGAGCGACGTCACCCGCGTGCTGAGCGAGCACCACGTCAACATCCTCTCGGCCACGGTTTCGACGACCAACGACCGTCTGGCGCTGAGCAAGTTCGTGTTCGAGATGGGCGACACCGTCCACCTCGACCGCGTCCTCAACGCGGTGCGGCGCATCGACGCCGTCTACGACGTGTACCGCGTCACCTCGTCCTGATCCCGCGGCTGCCTCACGGCGTCCAGCACGTCCCCGGCCCGCCGCCCGTACGGGTACCGCGGATGCCGCGCGAGCCACGCCCGTGCATCGGCGAGGACGTCGGGAGCGGCGTGCGCCCAGGACTGAGCTACACCGAGGTCCACGGCATCCGGAGACCGGGCGAGATCGACCAGCGTCCGCGCCGGGCTCGAGACGCGGACGCCGGCGATCGTGACGAGGTCGTCCGTCGGGATGCGCACGTCGTGGACGATGACGCTCGGCTCCCGGAGAGGACGCAGCCGCTCGGCAGCGGCCCGCTGCAGGTGATGACGGAGCGGCTCGGCGTCGCCGCCGCCGTGCACCCACGCGGCACTGACGCGGACCGCCGCCCAACGGTCGCCCACGAGCGGTGCGAGGCTCCGCGCGCGCATCCACGTCGTCTCCACGGCATCCGCGGGCATGAACCCCTCGCCGATCGGGGCGAGCAGGCCGTCGAGGCACGCGGCGGTGAGCTCCGCCAGCGAGAGCCGTTCACCCGGGAAGTACAGGAAAGGGGAGACCATCCCGTCAGTGTGCCGGGATGATCT
>NZ_BADA01000446.1 GCF_000333395.1 Microbacterium sp. B19 | reverse complement strand
CCAACCCGAGCGAGTACCCCGACGGGCGCGTCGCCGAGGTGTCCGAGCCCATCGTGAAGGTCGGCATCCTGCTTCCGAAGGACTACGTCGGGACGGTCATGGAGCTCTGCCAGTCCCGCCGCGGCACGCTCCTCGGCATGGACTACCTCAGCGAAGACCGCGTGGAGCTCCGCTACAACATGCCGCTCGGCGAGATCGTGTTCGACTTCTTCGACCACCTCAAGAGCCGCACGCAGGGCTACGCGAGCCTCGACTACGAGCCCGCCGGTCAGCAGACGGCCGACCTCGTGAAGGTCGACATCTTGCTCCAGGGCGAGAAGGTGGATGCCTTCAGCTCGATCGTCCACCGCGAGAAGGCCTACAGCTACGGCACGATGATGACCGAGCGCCTCCGCAAGCTCATCCCGCGCCAGCAGTTCGAGGTGCCCATCCAGGCCGCGATCGGTGCGCGCATCATCGCCCGCGAGAACATCCGCGCGATCCGCAAGGACGTCCTCGCCAAGTGCTACGGCGGTGACATCACCCGTAAGCGCAAGCTCCTCGAGAAGCAGAAAGAGGGCAAGAAGCGCATGAAGATGGTGGGCCGGGTCGAGGTCCCGCAGGAGGCGTTCATCGCCGCCCTGTCCGGCGACGTCGAGGGCAAGAAGTAACGACGCCCACCGACTTCCCATCCGGGGAGAGGAGACTGGACACCATGCGCCGGCAGAACTTCACCGACGACACGGTCGACTACGCAGCGGTCGGCGCCACCCAGGCGCACGACCTCATGCAGTATCCGCCCGAGTACTCCGTGCCCGCGGAAGACGCGTGGCGGATCGGCAGCGGCGAAGAGCGCTTCACCGCGGCCAGCGAGCTGCTGCTCTCGTGGGCGCCGCTCCGGTCCGAGGAACTGAGCATCACCGACGTTCGCCCGGCGACCGACAGCGGGTACACGGGCGTCGGCTTCGACGCCGAGGGCGCCCCGATCGCGCCGAGCCGCCTCGAGTCCGAACAGAGGTTCGCCGCCGACGGCACGCCGTTCGTCAGCCCGGGCACGAGCGTGCGCGTGCACGGCAAGGTCGATGGACACCGCGCCGACGGCCACCTCCGCGTCATCTCGGTATTCGAGGAGCCCCGCCGCGTCGGCTACATCCTCGGCACCGTGGGGCATTCGATCGTCAGCGGCGAGGAACTGTTCGCCGTCGAGTGGCGCGACAACGACGAGGTGTGGTTCGTGGTGCGCGCCTTCGACCGCCCCACCGCGCCGTCGTACCGCGTGTTCCTCGGTCTCGTGCGCCGTCGCCGTCGCGCGCTGTTCCAGCGGTACCTGCGGGCGATCTCGCCGCTGTACACGTCCTGATGGGCGGACCGCTCCCACTCGGCGACCCGGCCCCCGTCGACGGGCGACTGCCCGACGACCTGCCGCTCGATCCCGCCGCCGACTTCGGCGTGTACCTGCACGTCCCGTTCTGCCGCGTCCGCTGCGGCTACTGCGACTTCAACACCTACACGTCGAGCGAACTCCGCGGCGCGCGCCAGGAGGACTTCGCCGACACGCTCGCCGCCGAGGTGCGCCTGGCGCGTGGAGTGATGGATGCCGCGGGCGGTCGGCGGGTGGCATCCACGGTGTTCTTCGGCGGAGGGACGCCCACGCTCCTCCCGCCCGGCGACCTGGCGCGGATGCTGGGCGCGGTGCGCGAAGAGTTCGGGATCGCCGACGGCGTCGAGGTCACGGTCGAGGCCAACCCCGACACCGTCGACGATCGCGTCGCCGAGACGCTCGCGGCGGCCGGGGTGACGCGCCTGTCGATCGGCATGCAGTCCGCGCAGCCGCACGTGCTCGCGGTGCTCGACCGCACGCACGACCCGCGGAACGTCGCGACCGCGGTGGCCGCCGCGCGCCGCGCCGGACTCGACGTCTCGCTCGACCTCATCTACGGCGCGCCGGGGGAGTCGCTCGAGGACTGGCGCGCGTCGCTCGAGACCGCGACGGCGCTGCGGCCCGACCACATCTCCGCGTACGCGCTCATCGTCGAGGACGGCACGAAGCTCGCGCGCCAGATCCGCTCGGGCGTCGTGGCGATGCCGGACGACGACCTTCAGGCCGACATGTACGAGCTGGCCGACGACCTCCTCGCCGGTGCCGGCTACGACTGGTACGAGGTGTCGAACTGGGCCACCGACACGGCCCACCGCTCGCGCCACAATCTCGCGTACTGGCGCGGCACCGACTGGTGGGGTTTCGGCCCGGGCGCGCACAGCCACGTCGCGGGGCTCCGCTGGTGGAACGTCAAGCACCCGGCGGCGTACGCGCAGCGCCTCGCCGCGGGGGAGTCGCCGGCGGCGGCGCGCGAGCGGCCCGACGAGACCGCGCGGCGCCTCGAATCCGTGCTGCTGCGCAGCCGCATCCGCGACGGACTCCCGGTGTCCGAGCTCCTCGGTGAAGGCCGGAAGGCCGTGGCATCCCTCATCGCCGACGGCCTGGTCGAAGGAGCGGATGCCGTGCGCGGGCGCATCGTGCTCACGCGCCGCGGACGGCTGCTCGCCGACGCCGTCGTGCGGGCACTCACCGCCTGAGCGCGCTTCCGACTCTGGAGCGGACGGGTGCTCTAGAATTGGCACTCAGGTGACCGGAGTGCCAGAAGGAGGGAGCCGGCCATGGTGTCCGAACGCGGCTTGCAGGTGCTCCGCGCGATCGTCCAGGACTACGTCGACACGCGCGAACCCGTCGGCAGCAAAGCCATCGTCGAGCGGCATGCCTTCGGGGTGTCGGCGGCGACGATCCGTAACGACATGGCGCAGCTCGAGGACGAAGACCTCATCGTCGCGCCGCACACGTCGTCGGGCCGCGTGCCCACCGACAAGGGCTACCGCGTGTTCGTCGACCATCTCGCCGAGCTGCGGCCGCTCTCCACGGCCCAGCGCAGCGCCATCACCTCCTTCCTCGACGAAGCCGGCGACCTCGACGACCTCCTCGCGCGGACGGTGCGGGCACTCACCCAGCTGACCGGTCAGGTTGCGATCGTGCAGTACCCGTCGTTCGCGCGCGCGAACCTCTCGCACGTCGAGCTCGTGGCCCTCGGCGGCCCCCGCGTGCTCGTGATCCTCGTCACCGACACCGGGCGCGTGTCGCAGCGCATCGCGCTGGTGCCGGTCGAGCCGACCGAGAGCGACATCGTGCAGCTGCGTGCCCGCGTGGGGGCGCTGCTCGTCGGCCGGAGCGTCGCCGACTGCGCGCAGACGGTCGCCACGGCCGACGGGCCTCGACCTGGCAACGCGCTCGACGCGATCGCCGACGCGGTCCTCCACGTCGTGGGCGAGGAGCTCGACGAGTTCCGTCAGGACCGCCTGGTCATGGCCGGCGCGGCGACGCTCGCCAAGCGCGAGTCCGACTTCCGCGGCAGCATCTATCCGCTCCTCGAGGCGATCGAGGAGCAGGTCACGCTGCTGCGGCTCATGAGCGAGATGGTCGCCGACGAGCAGGGACTCTCGGCCAGCATCGGCCGCGAGAACGAGCCGTTCGGTCTGGTCGAGGCATCCGTCCTCGCCAGCCGCTACGACGGCACCGCCGGCGGTGCGCGTGTGGGCCTGCTCGGCCCCACCCGCATGGACTACTCCTCGAACCTCGCGGCGGTCCGTGCCGTCGCGCACTATCTGACCCGGATGCTCGAAGACGACGACAACGCTCGTTGACGGCACCCGCACCCAAACGGATCGACCCCGCGTGAGCGGGCAGGAAGGCGATTGTGGCTGACCACTACGAGGTCCTCGGCGTCGCACGCGATGCCAGCCCCGACGAGATCAAGCGCGCGTACCGGCGTCTCGCGCGCGAGCTCCACCCCGACGTCAACCCCGGCGAAGACGCGTCCGAGCGCTTCAAGCTCGTGACCCATGCGTACGACGTGCTGAGCGACGCCGAGCAGCGTCGCCGCTACGACATGGGCGGCGACCAGAACCCGTTCGGCGGCGGGGGAGCGGCCGGGTTCGGCGGCTTCAGCGACATCTTCGAGACGTTCTTCGGCGGCGCGCAGGGCGGCGGGGGTCGCGGCCCGCGTCCGCGTTCGCGGCGCGAGCGCGGCCAGGACGCCCTCGTGCGCGTGAACCTGCAGCTCGCGGACGTCGTGTTCGGCGTGCACCGCGACCTCGAGGTCGACACGGCCGTCCTGTGCGAGACGTGCCAGGGCGCCTGCACGCAGCCGGGCACCAGCGAGGTCACGTGCGACATCTGCCACGGCTCGGGTCACGTGCAGCGCACAGTCCGCAGCCTGCTCGGCAACGTCGTGACGAGTCAGCCGTGCAGCGTCTGCCAGGGCCACGGCACGACGATCCCGTACCCGTGCGGCACCTGCCAGGGCCAGGGCCGCGTGCGCGCGCGCCGGACGGTCTCGGTCGACATCCCCGCCGGCGTCGAGACGGGCCTGCGCCTGCAGCTCCCCGGTTCGGGCGAGGTCGGTCCCGCGGGCGGACCCAACGGCGACCTGTACCTCGAGGTCACGGTCGAGTCGCACGACGCCTTCAGCCGCGAGGGCGACGATCTGCTCGCGACCCTAGAGGTCTCGATGCCGGATGCCATCCTCGGCACCACCACGACCATCGAGTCGCTCGACGGGAGCGTCGACCTGGAGGTGCGTCCGGGTGTGCAGTCCGGCGACGTGCTGACGATCAAGGGACGCGGCATCACCCCGCTGCGCGGCAGCCAGCGCGGCGACCTGAAGGTCGGCGTGCACGTCGTCACCCCGACGCGCCTGGACCACAAGGAGCGCGCGCTCATCGAGGACTTCGCCAAGCGCACGAAGGCCCCCGCGCCGCGCCTCGCGGAGCACCAGCAGGGCATGTTCTCGAAGTTCCGCGACCGCTTCCGGCACTGACCGTGGCGCTGCACTTCGTCACCGACGACGCGTCGACCGCCGGTGTCGGCGACGTCGTCGTGCTGACCGGTCCCGAGGCGCACCACGCCGCCGCGGTGCGGCGCGTGCGCGTCGACGAGGCGGTGACGCTCGGAGACGGCCGCGGCGTCTGGCTCGAGGGCCTCGTCACGGCTGCGGCCCCGAAGCAGGTCGACGTGCGGATCACCGGCCGCGCCGAGGTTCCCGGCCCGTCGCCCCGCATCGTGCTCGTGCAGGCGCTCGCGAAGGGCGACCGCGACGAGCTCGCGGTGCAGGCGGCGACCGAGCTGGGAGTCGACGCGATCGTCCCGTGGCAGGCCGCGCGGAGCGTCTCGCGGTGGGATGCCAAGGCCGACAAGGGTCTCGCGCGCTGGCGCACGATCGTGCGCGAGGCCGCGAAGCAGGCGCATCGCGCGTGGATCCCCGAGGTCGAGGGGGTCGCGCGGCTCGCCGACCTCGTCTCCCGCGCCGGGGACGCGCACGTGCTGGTGCTGGAGCCCACCGCCGACGAGCGGCTGACGTCTCTGGCATCCGATTCCTCCGATGAGCGCGATGTCGTGCTCGTCGTGGGGCCGGAGGGCGGGATCGCCCCCGAGGAGCTCGCCGCCCTCAGCGCCGCCGGCGCGCGTCTCGTGCGCCTCGGCGACACGGTGCTGCGCACGTCGACCGCGGGTGCCGCGGCGATCTCGGTGCTGTCGGCCGCCACGGGTCGCTGGTAACGCACCGCCGGAGGGCGTCGGCGGTTTGGGGCGCGATCGTCGCCTCGGGGCGCGAAACACACGCCCCGAACGCAGGAATGCGCCCCAAACCCCACAGGCGGCCCGCCCCGGCCCCGTGTCCGAGCCCGTCGATAGACTGGATGCCATGACCGAGCCGTCGATCTTCACCCGCATCCTCCGCGGCGAAATCCCCTCCGAGATCGTCGCCGAGACCGAGAACGCCTTCGCGATCCGCGACATCGCGCCGCAGGCGCCGGTTCACCTGCTCGTGATCCCCAAGACCGAGCAGTACCGCAACGTCGTCGAACTGGCCGCGGGCGACCCCGACCTCCTCACCGAGATCATCGGTCTCGCGAACGCCGTCGCGGCCGAGCACGCCGACGGCGACTTCCGCCTCGTCTTCAACACCGGCGCCGGTGCCGGTCAGACGGTCTTCCATGTACACGCCCACGTTCTCGCGGGCGGACTGAACGAAAAGAGCACGGGTGGCTGATTCCCCCGAAGAACCCGTCGTCGAGCGTCTGTACGCCGACGGCGTCGCCATGGTCCAGCTCCTGGGCCCCCAGGACCGCTTGCTGCGCGTGGTCGAGAAGGAGCACCCCGACGTCGACGTCCACGTGCGCGGCAACGAGATCACCCTCACCGGTGGCGCCTCCGCGGTGGCCGCGGCCAAGGGCCTCGTCGAGGAGCTTCTCACGATGACCCGTAACGGCCAGGGCCTCGACCCGGCCGACGTGTCCAGCTCCAGCCGCATCCTGCGCTCCGACGGCGGACCCCGTCCGTCCGAGGTGCTCGGCGAGGCGATCCTGTCGTCGCGCGGCAAGGTCATCCGCCCCAAGACCCTCGGGCAGAAGGCGTACGTCGACGCGATCGAAGAGAACACCATCGTGTTCGGCATCGGTCCCGCCGGCACCGGCAAGACGTACCTCGCCATGGCGAAGGCCGTCCAAGCGCTGCAGCGCAAAGAGGTCAGCCGCATCATCCTCACGCGCCCGGCCGTCGAGGCGGGCGAGCGCCTCGGGTTCCTCCCGGGCAGCCTGACCGACAAGATCGACCCGTACCTGCGGCCGCTCTACGACGCGCTCAACGAGATGATGGACCCCGACATCGTGCCCAAGCTCATGGCCACGGGCACCATCGAGGTCGCACCCCTGGCGTACATGCGCGGGCGCACGCTCAACGACTCGTTCGTCGTCCTCGACGAAGCGCAGAACACCACGCCCGAGCAGATGAAGATGTTCCTCACGCGCCTCGGATTCGGCACGCGCATGGTGGTCACCGGTGACATCACCCAGATCGACCTGCCGCAGGGCGCGTCGGGTCTGCGGCTCGTGACGCGGGTGCTCGGCGACATCGACGACATCCACTTCTCGTACCTCACGAGTGCCGACGTCGTGCGTCACACGCTGGTGGGCCGTATCGTCGATGCGTACAGCGAATACGACGAGAAGCGTCTCGTGGCCCGCCGCGAACGCGACGAGGCATCCGAATTCGCCAACCGTGCCGAACGCCGCGGCGCGGCCCGTCCCGCGGGTCCGCGCGATCACCTCCCGAGACGAAACCGCTCATGACGATCGAGATCAACAACGAATCCGGCCACGAGGTCGACGAGCAGGTGCTCCTGCGCCTGATGGAGTACAACCTCGCGGAACTCCACGTGAGCCCCGACGCCGACGTCGCCATCGTGCTCGTCGACGAAGGCGCCATGGAGTCCCTGCACGTGCAGTGGATGGACGAGCCGGGTCCGACCGACGTGCTCAGCTTCCCGATGGACGAGCTGCGTCCGGGCACCGAGGACTCGCCGACCCCCGCGGGTCTCCTCGGCGACATCGTGCTGTGCCCGGCCGTCGCCGAGACGCAGGCGGTCGCCGCGAAGCACTCGACGCAGGACGAGCTGATCCCTCCTCACCACCCACGGGTTCCTCCACTCCTTCGGCTTCGANCACGCCGAGCCCGAGGAAGAGCGCGAGATGTTCGGCCTGCAGCGCGAGCTCATCACCGGTTTCCAGGCCGTCGAGCGTCGCCGCCGCGCATGACCGCGGCCGTCCTCCTCGTCCTCGCCCTGATCCTCGTCGCCTTCGGCGGCTTCATGGCGGCGTCCGAGGCGGCGCTGGGCGTCACCTCTCGCGCCGACCTCGCCGAACTGGGTGCGAGCGGCCGCAACGCCCGCTCCCTGCAGCGCATCGCCGACGACCCGAGCGCCCACATCACGGCCGTGGTGTTCATCCGCGTGCTGGCCGAGACCACGGCCGCCGTCCTCGTGGCGGCGGCGTTCATGCTGCTGTTCGACGACATCTGGATCGCACTGATCGCGGCGGCCATCCTCATGACCGGCATCTCGTTCGTGCTCGTCGGGGCCAGCCCCCGCGCGGTCGGCCGGCAGCACGCGACCGGGCTGCTGCGGGGCGGCGCGCCGATCATCCGCGGCATGCGGATCCTGCTCGGGCCGCTCGCGCACGGACTGATCGCGGTCGGCGACCGCCTCACGCCCGGGGTCGCGCGCTCGACGTCGTTCGCCTCGGAGGAGCAGCTGCTCAGCATCATCGACGAGGCGGCCGAGAACGAACTCATCGAGGAGGACGACCGCGAACTGATCCACTCGGTATTCGACTTCACCGACCGGTACGTCCGCGAGGTCATGGTCCCGCGCACCGACATGGTGACGGTGGATGCCGCGGCCACCACCCGCGAAGCCCTCGCGCTGTTCCTCGACAAGGGCGTCTCGCGCGTGCCCCTCGCCGACGACGAGGCCGACGACATCGTCGGCATGCTGTACCTGAAAGACCTGGTGCAGTTCGGGTTCCGCGAGGAAGCAGGCTGGCGCGACGCGCCGATCCGCCGCATCGCCCGCCCCGCCGTCTTCGTGCCGGAGTCGATGAAGGCCGAGACCCTTCTGCAGCAGATGAAGAAGGATGCCGTGCACGTGTGCCTCGCGGTGGACGAGTACGGCGGGGTCTCGGGGCTCGTGACGCTCGAGGACCTCATCGAGGAACTGGTCGGCGAGATCTCCGACGAGTACGACGCGCCCTCGACGGAGGTCGTGCCTCTCGATGACGGGCGCTTCCGCGTCAGCGCGCGCCTCGGCCTCGACGAGGTCGGCGACCTGTTCGGCCTCGAGCTCGACGACGAGGACGTCGACTCGATCGGCGGTCTGCTGGGGAAGGCCCTCGGGCGCATCCCGCAGCCCGGCGCGACGGCCGAGCACTCGGGCCTGCTCATGACGGGCGGTGCCTCGCGCGGGCGCAACCGCGGAATCGCGACGGTGATCGTGGAACGCGCCGACAACGACGACGAAGACGACGAGACGGCGCCCGCGGGCTCCGGTCGCGAGAGGAACGACAGATGAGCGACAACAGATCCGGCTTCGTGACCTTCGTCGGTCGCCCCAACGTGGGGAAGTCCACCCTGACGAACGCCCTCGTGGGCGAGAAGGTCGCCATCACGAGCGACAAGCCGCAGACGACACGCCGCGCGATCCGCGGCATCGTCAACCGTCCCGGCGGTCAGCTCGTGGTGGTCGACACGCCTGGCATCCATCGTCCGCGCACACTGCTCGGGCAGCGCCTCAACGACCTCGTCGAGCAGGTGCTGGGCGACGTCGACGTCATCGCGTTCTGCGCACCCGCGACCGAGAAGGTCGGTCCCGGTGACCGGCGCATCGCCGAGTCGCTGTCGGGCTACCCGCGCGCGAAGAAGGTCGCGCTGGTGACGAAGACGGATGCCGCGACCCGCGAGCAGATCACGGAGCGACTCATCGAGGTCGACGCGCTGCGCGAGGACTGGGCGGCCGTCATCCCGCTGTCCGCCGTCACCCGGGATCAGCTCGACGTGCTGAGCGACGAGCTGCTGGCCCTCATGCCGGAGGGGCCCGCGCTGTACCCCGACGACGTCGTCACGGACGAGTCGCTCGAGGACCGGATCGCCGAGATCATCCGCGAGGCGGCGCTCGACGGCGTGCGCGACGAGCTGCCGCACTCCATCGCCGTGACGATCGAGGACGTCGCCCCGCGCGAGGGCAGCGACCTCACCGACGTGTACGCCAACATCGTCGTCGAGCGGGACAGCCAGAAGGCGATCATCATCGGGCGGAAGGGCTCACGTCTCGCTGACGTGGGCGCCCGCGCGCGCAAGGGAATCGAGCCGCTCGTGGGCAGTCGGGTATACCTGTCCCTGCACGTGCGCGTGGCCAAGGAATGGCAGCGCGACCCCAAGCAGCTCGGCCGACTCGGGTTCTGAGCCGACCATCTCACGACGAGAGGACGACGTTCATGGCGAAGCAGTGGCGGGCGCACCAGCCCGGTCCGGTGGAGAACTGGACGTTCGACGAGGTCGAGGTGCCGGCGCCCGGTCCCGGTGAGGTCACGATCCGCGTCCACGCGGCCGGGATCAACCCCGCGGATGCCAAGCACGTCGCGTCCGCACGACCCGGTGTCGAATTCCCCGTCGCCATCGGCTACGAACTGTCGGGTGAGATCACGGCTGTCGGCCCCGACTCCGTCGGCGGCTCGGGCGACCTTGCCGTGGGCGACGAGGTCGTCGCGTTCCGCGTCCAGGGCGCCTACGCGACCGAGGTGAACGTCCCCGCGCGCGACGTCTTCGCCAAGCCCGCGACGCTGACACACGCCGAGGCAGCGAATCTGCTGCTCGCCGGCACGACCGCGGGCGAGATGATCCAGGTCACGCGTGCCGCCGAGGGCGAGACGGTGCTGCTGCACGCCGCATCCGGCGCGGTGGGCGTGAGCCTGC
>NZ_BADA01000447.1 GCF_000333395.1 Microbacterium sp. B19 | reverse complement strand
CGACCCCGCCGAGCCCGCCCGCCGACGGCACGGCCCCCACGCCGCCGACGCCCGGCCAGGCACCCACCCCCGGCCAGGCCCCCACCGCCGGCTCCACGCCGCCCGCGGCGAACGGGAGCTGAACGACGCCGCGCCGCGCCGACCACGTCCAGCACGTGGTCAGCGCGGTGCGGCACGATCGTTGCATGGCGACGCGAGGGAACCGAGGCCCCCGCGCCACGCCTCCGTCGAAACCGCGGGCGCGCACCACCGCGCGACCCGGCGCCCGCACCTCCGCCCGACCCGCAGCCCGGCGCCCGAAGCGCAGCCCGGCCCGCGTCCGCCAGCTCCGCCGTCGGCGCCTGACCGTCGGCATCCTGGCCGCCCTCGTCGTGGGGCTCATCGTGGCCGCCACCGTTCCGCTCGTGCACCTCGTCGCGGCGTGGAACTCCGACTGGAACGTCGCCGCGCGCAAGGCCACGGTCGACCTCGCCGGATTCGACCCCGGATTCCTCATCGACGACGGCGCTTTCTACGACGGCAACGCGATGGATGCCGACGAGAT
>NZ_BADA01000448.1 GCF_000333395.1 Microbacterium sp. B19 | reverse complement strand
GCGCGCCCGTTCGTCGCTCTCCCGTCGGATGTCGATCCGACCAAGAACGTCGACATCGTCGTCACGGGGGCGATCAGCGGGTCGACGTCGCTCGCGGGCCTCGCGACCTCGCCCGCTCCTGCAGTTCGCGAGCCCCAAGCGCGGCAAGCCGCCCGTCCACCTCGCCGATCTCACCGCCGAAGAGCGCGTCGCCAAGGTGAAGGAGCTCGGGCTCCCCGGCTTCCGGGCGAAGCAGCTCGAGAAGCACTACTTCACCCACTACACGTCCGACGCGGCCGCGATGACCGACCTGCCGGCATCCGGTCGGGAAGAGCTCGTCGCGGGGCTGCTGCCCCCGCTGCTCACCGAGGTCCGTCGCCTCGAGACCGACCGCGGCGACACCATCAAGTTCCTGTGGAAGCTGCACGACGGCGCGCTCGTCGAGTCGGTGCTCATGCGGTACCCCGGGCGCATCACGCTGTGCGTCTCGAGCCAGGCGGGGTGCGGCATGAACTGCCCGTTCTGCGCCACCGGGCAGGCGGGCCTCACGCGCAACATGTCGGCGGCCGAGATCGTCGACCAGGTGGTGCGCGCGAACGCGCTGATCCGCGCGGGCGGTCTCGGCGACCCCCGCAAGGTGGGTCACGAGGACGAGCGCGTCACCAACATCGTCTTCATGGGGATGGGGGAGCCGCTCGCCAACTACGCGCGGCTCATGCAGGCCGTGCGCGTCATGGTCGACAAGGAGCACGGCCTCGGCATGAGCGCCCGCGGCATCACGGTGTCGACGGTGGGGCTCGTCCCGGCGATCACGAAGCTGTCGAACGAGGACATCCCGGTGACCTTCGCGCTGTCGCTGCACGCGCCCGACGACGGTCTGCGCGACGAGCTGATCCCGGTGAACTCCCGCTGGAAGGTCGACGAGGCACTGGATGCCGCTCGCGCCTACTTCGACAAGACCGGGCGCCGCGTCTCGATCGAATACGCCCTGATCAAGGACATGAACGACCACGCCTGGCGTGCTGACCTGCTGGCCGAGAAGCTCAACGCCCGCGGCCGTGGCTGGGTGCACGTGAACCCCATCCCGCTGAATCCGACGCCGGGTTCGATCTGGACCGCCTCCGAGGTGCCCGTCTGCTTGTTGACGTCGCCCGACTCCCAGTTGGCCTTCTGGTTGATGATCGTGTCGATCGCGATGGCCGTCTTGCCTGTTTGGCGGTCGCCGATGATCAGCTGACGCTGACCGCGGCCGACGGGGATCATCGCGTCGATGGCCTTGATGCCGGTCTGGAGCGGCTCGTGCACGCT
>NZ_BADA01000449.1 GCF_000333395.1 Microbacterium sp. B19 | reverse complement strand
CGCACCGTCGGGGTGAGGTCGCGACGACCCTCGAGGCGCAGTCGCACGGCGGCGCGGAGGCAGAACAGGAACGCGACGAGGTTGCCGATGAGCAGCGCCCGCTCCTGACCGAGGGTGATCGCGCCGATCGCGATCGGCCAGCCGGCGAGCACCCCGACGACGACCGCGACGGCGAACTGCTGCCAGCGTCGCGGCGGCAGCGTCAGCGGCTCGGACAGCATGAAGGCGCCGAGGAACAGGAACGGCGACGAGAACGCCACCTGCAGGATCACCGTCGACACGTCGACGGGGAACCCCGCGGCCTGGAACTGCACGGTCGTCCGCACGAACGCGACGACCGCGGCGACGACCCAGAACACCGCGACGACCGCGAGCCGGTCGGTGCGCGCGAGGATCAGCAGCCCCAGGACCAGCACGGGGCCGGCGAGCCACGGCGAGCCCACCCACCACGCCGAGCCGCCGAGATCGGGCGCCGCGACGCTCAGGATCGTGAGCACCGCGGCCCCGGTCGCCGCGGGGTTCAGCACGTGCCGTCCACGCCACGCGAGCAGGTACTTCGACAGGGATGCCACGACCCCGGCGACGACGAGTCCGACGAGGCCCAGCGGCTCCAGCGTGGGGCGCAGCACGAACAGGAGGATCGCGGCGGTGATGAGCGAGGACTCCAGGCGGCGTGGCATCCGGAGCACGCTCTGCGCGACCAGATCGGCCACCGCGCACGCGCCCAGGAGCACCGCGGCGCTGGCGAGGATCTCCAGCGGGTCGGGGACCACGAGCCCGGCGAACGACAGGCCGAGCGCGATCACGGCCAGGAGACCCAGCGACGACAGCACGAGGCGGTACATCGAGACGCGGCCGAGGACCCCGCGCACGCGGGTGGAGGAGGCGGTGAGGGTGGTGGTCATCAGAAGATCTCTCCGTCGAATCCGGGCGACCACTCCACGCGGCCGTCCGTGCGCATGCGGACCCAGGGGGCGCCCCACGCGGCCGCGAGTTCGGGGCCGCCGTCGAAGAACAGCGCGGTCGCGAGGGCGTCCGCGTGCATCGCCGTGTCGGCGATCGCCCACGTCGCAGCGTAGGCGCGGACAGGTGCACCCGTCCGCGCATCGAGGACGTGGTGGAGGCCGTCGCCCCACGCGCGCCGGGTGACGGCCGACGCGCACAGCGCGGCATCCCGGATCTCGACCACCCCGATCGCCCGCGTGGGATCGTACGGGTGCTCGAGCCCGACGCGCGCCGGCGCCCCGCGGACCGCGAGGTCACCGGAACCGTCGACGACGACGTCGCCGCCGACATGCCGCTGCACCTCCCGCAGCACCCGATCGACGAGCCGGCCCTTTCCCACTGCGCCCACGTCGAGCGTCGCCGGGCGGGACAGCGACAGGATGCCACTCCCCCACGTCACGATGTCGCGCCAGTCGGGCGCGGGTTCCGGCGCACCCCAGGGCGCGAGAGTCAGCCGCGCGTCGTAACCGAGTCGAGCGAGGGCGTCGCCGACGAGCGGGTTCACGGCCCCGCCCGTCGCGACGTCGAGCTCGTCGTACAGCGAGAGCATGGCATCCGTGTCCTCCGGAGAAGGGACGGATCCCACCTGACCTTCGGCGAGAGCCGTCACGAGCGAGTCGTCCCGGAAACGCGACCACTCCCGATCGAAGCCGTTCACGACCGTCGCGACGGCGGCGCGAGCGGCGGCCGACAGCGGCTCCTCCGTGTCGATGGACCAGGCGGTGCCGATCGCGTCGAACGTCCAGACCGCGCCGGTCGTCGTCGGCGAGGTCACGGTCTCAGGCCTTCGCCTCGGACTTGATCGCGTTCACGGCCTGCATGAACCCGCCGCTCGTGAGCGACGAACCGGCGACCTTGCTCACCGAGATCTCGTCGAGCGCCTTGCCGACGACCTCGTCCTTGATTCCGCCGATGAACTCGCTCTGGTACCGACGCGACTCCGCGGCCTGCGGGTCGCCCGTCACCGTGACGTCGGTGACCTTGTCTCCGGCGATCGTGAGGGTCACGTCGACCTTCTCGACGCTCTCCGGCGTCGCGTACTGGCCGGTGGCCTCGTACGTGCCATCGGTGTACGCGCCGGTCGACGCGCCTCCGGCGGACGACCCGGTGCTCGGGGCGCTCGCCGCGGACGACGCCGCCGGCGCCGGAGCAGCGGCATCCGCGTTCGTGCCGGAGCAACCGGCGAGCGTGACCACGCCGACGACGCCCAGCAGGGCGGTACCGACGCGGACGGGGCGGGGGACGGCGGTCGTGCGGATCATGGGGTCCTCTTTCGGTCGTGCCTCGCGGAGCGGGGGATGCTCACGGTAGGAACACGATCTCGAAACGAGCCCGGTTCAGACTTCACCGAACCTATGGACGGGCGATGAAGACTACGCGTCTCCGCCGAACATGCTCGTGACCGACCCGTCCTCGAAGACCTCGTGGATCGCGCGGGCGAGCAGCGGGGCGATCGGGAGGATCGTGAGGCCCGGGAACCGCCGCTCGGGCGGGAGCGGAACGGTGTCGGTGACGACGACCTCGTCGATCGCGGGGTCCTGCAGGCGTTCGCTCGCGGGATCGCTGAAGATCGCGTGGGTCGCGGCGACGATGACCTTGCGGGCGCCGTTGGCCTTGAGAGCCTGAGCGGCCTTCTGGATCGTGCCACCGGTGTCGATCATGTCGTCGACGAGCAGACACGTGCGACCGCTGACGTCACCGACGATCTCGTGCACCGAGACCTGGTTGGCCACCTTCGGGTCTCGGCGCTTGTGGATGATCGCGAGCGGGGCGCCCAGGCTGTCGGACCACGTGTCGGCGACACGGACGCGGCCCATGTCGGGCGAGACGACCGTGAGCGTCTCGCGGTCCTCGCCGGTGAGGCCCTGCTCGAAGTGCTCGAGCAGCACGGGCTTGGCGAACAGGTGGTCGACGGGGCCGTCGAAGAAGCCCTGGATCTGCGCGGCGTGGAGGTCGACGCTCATGATGCGGTCGGCGCCCGCGGTCTTCAGCAGGTCGGCGACGAGGCGCGCGCTGATGGGCTCGCGTCCACGGCCCTTCTTGTCCTGGCGCGAGTACGGGAAGTACGGGGCGACGACGGTGATGCGCTTGGCGGACGCGCGCTTCAGGGCGTCGAGCATGATGAGCAGCTCCATGAGCCACTCGTTGACCGGCGGGCCGAACGACTGCACGACGAACACGTCGCATCCGCGGATCGAGACCTCGAAGCGCGTGTAGATCTCCCCCGAGGCGAAGGTGCGGTGCTCGGTGGGGGCGAGCTCCGTGCCCAGGTGACGGGCGACCGCGTGCGCGAGATCGGGGTGCGAGCGACCCGAGGCGACGACGAGCCGCTTCTTGGTCTTGGCGACGAGCCCGGGGGCGATGTCGTTGTCTCGGTCGAGATCTACACGGTTCTTCTTACGAGCCATCGCGCGCTTCCTGTTCACCCCGGGCCCGCGCGGCGACGTCCGCCGCGCCGGTGCCCGGTCGATTCTTCTCGACCCACCCCTCGATGTTCCGCTGGGGTGCAACGCTGAGTGCCAGCGCACCGGCGGGAACGTCCTTGCGGATCACCGCGCCGGCACCGGTCTTGGCGCCATCCCCAATCGTAACGGGCGCGACGAAGACGTTGTGCGAACCGCTGTGCACCTCGTCGCCGATCACGGTGCGGTGCTTGGTGATGTCGTCGTAGTTCGCCGTGATGGCGCCCGCGCCGAGGTTGACGTGGCGACCGATCTCGGTGTCGCCGATGTACGACAGGTGCGGGACCTTGCTGCCCTCGCCGATCGAGGAGTTCTTCACCTCGACGAAGGTGCCGACCTTGCCGTCCACGCCGACCCGTGCGTTCGCCCGCAGGTAGGCGAACGGTCCGACGGTGGCGCCCGGTCCGACGACCGCGAGGGTCGCGTCGGTGCGGGTGATCGTGGCATCCTCGCCCACTTCGCAGTCGACGAGGCTCGTGTCCGGGCCGACCGTCGCGCCGGCCGCGATCACGGTCGCGCCGCGCACGTGGGTGTTCGGCAGGAGGGTCACGTCCGGCGCGAGCACCGCGGTCACATCGATCCACGTCGTGGCCGGGTCGATGACGGTGACGCCTTCGCGCTGCCAGTGCCGCACCGTGCGGGCGTTGAGCGTGCGCCCCGCCTCCGACAGCTGGATGCGGTCGTTGACGCCGAGCGCGGCGGCGGCGTCGGGAGTGACGGATGCCGCGACCCCCAGCTCGGCCTCGCGCAGCAGCGCGACGACGTCGGTGAGGTACTTCTCGCCCTGCGCGTTCGCGGTGCCCACGCGGGCGAGGTGCTCGCGCAGCGGCGCCGCACGGAAGACGTATACGCCGACGTTGATCTCGGTGACCGCGGCCTCGTCGGGCGTGGCATCCTTCTGCTCCACGATGCGGTGCACGCCGGCGACCTCGTCGCGGATCACGCGACCGTAGCCGTGCGGCTCATCGACGCGGGCGGTGAGCAGGGTCACCGCCGTGCCCCCCGAGCGGTGGGTCTCGACGAGCTCGGCGAGCGTGTGCGACTCCAGCAGCGGGACGTCGCCGCTCAGCACGAGGACGTCGCCCGCGAATCCCTCGAGCGCGCTGAGCGCAGCCTCGACCGCGCGGCCCGTGCCGGGGACCTCGTCCTGATCGACGATCACGACGCCCGGAGCGAGCTCGGTGATCGTCTCGGCGACGAGGTCGCGCTCGTGGCGCACCACCACGACGATCCGGGACGGATCGAGGGATGCCGCGGTGTCGAGAACGTGTCCGACGAGCGGACGACCGCCCACCGCGTGCAGGATTTTCGGGATGCGGGATCGCATGCGGGTGCCCTGACCCGCGGCCAGGACGACGACGGCGAGCTCGGTCGATGAGGTCATGCTCCGCCGCCAGGATTCGAACCTGGACCTAACAGCTCCAAAGGCTGTCGTGCTGCCGTTACACCACGGCGGACCGTGCCCCGCGGGCACCGGTCAAGTCTGCCAGACGGCGACACGGGAGCGTTGACCCGCGGCGTTCTCGACATAATGAACGGGTGAGCCGGGACAGCGACGAAGTCGATCGCATCGTCGAGGCATGGGTGCGCCAGCGACCCGACCTCGACTTCTCCCCGCTCGAGGTGCTCTCGCGCGTCGCGCGCCTCTCCCGACACCTCGACATCGCACGGAAAGAGGCGTTCCGCCGCAGCGACATCGAGTCGTGGGAGTGGGACGTGCTCTCCGCCCTCCGCCGCGCCGGCGAGCCGTACCAGCTCAGCCCGAAGCAGCTGCTGCAGCAGACGCTCGTCTCCAGCGGCACCATGACCAATCGCATCGACCGGCTCGTCGCCCGCCGGTTCGTGCGGCGCGAGGCCGACCCCGGCGACGGACGGAGCATCCTGGTGACCCTGACCGACGACGGTCGCGTGCGCGTGGATGCCGCGATCACCCGCCTCGTCGACGCCGAGGCCCTGCTGTTGGAGAGTCTGTCGCGCGGCGACCGGGAGCGTCTGGCGACGCTGCTGCGCAAACTGAGCATGGGATTCGACGCGTGAGCGCCCCGGTGACGAACCCGACCGCGTGGCAGCGGGTGAAGGCCTGGCTGGACGTCCGGTTCCGCTCCCCCGCCGCGATCTACGGCCTCATCGTGTTCACGACGTTCGTGACGCTCGCCGACGACGAGGCGCACGACGTGGCCGAGGTGCTCCTGAACTCGACGGCGACCCTGATCGTCTTCTTCATCGCGCACGTCTTCGCGCACACGCTGACCGAGCACGGCGACCACGGCTTCCGCGGCTCGACCCGCAACGCCGTCCGTCATGCGTCCGGCATGCTGTACGCCTCCGTGCCGTCGATCCTCGCCCTGGCGTACGGGATCGTGACCCACCAGTCGGTCTCGGACGCCGTCGACAACTGCGTCACCGCGATGTTCGTCGTCCTCGCGATCCTGGGATACCAGGCGTTCCGTCGCCGCGGCTACCGCGTGTTCGGGCGCCTCATGGGCGCGCTCGCCACGTCGTTCCTCGGAATCGTGATCGTCATCCTGGAGATCGCGGTCCACTGACGCTGCGCGCCTCGCTCGGCGCGTTCCCGTCCCGGGCGCTCGCTCAGCCGATGGCCTCGGTGAGCTCGAACCACCGCATCTCCAGCTCGTCGCGCTCGGACTCCCACTCGGAGATGCGCTGCATCTCCTTCCCGAGCCCGACGTAGTCGGCCTGGTCGTGGTCGGCGAGCGCCGCCTTCGCCCGGTCGATCTGCGCCTGGAGCTTCTCGATCTTCCGCTCAGTGGCCGACGCCTCCTTCTGCGCGGCCCGGAGGTCCGCACCCTGAAGACCAGGGGATGCCACGGCCTCGGTCGTCGACGAGCGGGAGGGCTCGGCATCCTGGATCGCCCGAAGGCGCAGGTACTCGTCGACGCCTCCAGGGAGGTGGCGCAGACGCGCGTCGAGGATCGCGAACTGCTGATCGGTGACGCGCTCGAGGAAGTACCGGTCGTGCGAGACGACGATGAGGGTGCCCGACCAGGAGTCGAGGAGATCTTCCATCGCCGCGAGCATGTCGGTGTCGAGGTCGTTGGTGGGCTCGTCGAGGATCAGCACGTTGGGCTGGTCGAGCAGGATGAGCAGCAGCTGCAGGCGCCGCTTCTGGCCACCGGACAGGTCTTTCACCGGCGTCGAGAGCTGCGCGTTCGAGAACCCGAGTCGTTCGAGGAGCTGGCCCGGGGTCAGCTCCTGCGCCTTCGAGCCCGAGCCGAAGGAGTAGGTGGTGCGCAGGCCCGCGATGACCACGCGGACGGGGTCGTCCATGTGCTGTTCGAGTTCGTCGAGACGCTGGGTGAGGGTCGCGACCTTGACGGTCTTGCCGCGCTTGACGCGGCCGGCCGTCGGTTCGAGCGTCCCGGTGATGAGGCTCAGCAGGGTCGACTTGCCCGCGCCGTTCACCCCCAGGATGCCGGTGCGCTCGCCCGGTGCGATCCGCCACTCGACGTCTCTCAGCACCGTGTGGTCGCCGTAGGTCACGCCCGCGTCGAGGAGGTCGACGACGTCCTTGCCGAGGCGCGCGACGGCGAGGGATTGCAGCGCGACCCGGTCGCGGATCTCAGGGACATCGGCGATGAGCTCGTTCGCGGCGTCGATGCGGAACTTCGGCTTCGACGTGCGGGCCGGGGCGCCGCGACGCAGCCACGCGAGCTCCTTGCGCGCGAGGTTCTGTCGTCGCTGCTCGATCGTGGCGGCCTGGCGGTCGCGTTCCACGCGCTGCAGGATGTACGCCGCGTAGCCTCCCTCGAACGGCTCGACGATGCGGTCGTGCACCTCCCACGTCGTGTTGCACACCTCGTCGAGGAACCACCGGTCGTGCGTGACGACCAGCAGCCCACCCGCGTTCGGAGCCCACCGCTTCTTGAGATGCCCCGCGAGCCACGTGATGGCCTCGACGTCGAGGTGGTTGGTCGGCTCGTCGAGGAACAGCACGTCCCAGTCGCCGGACAGCAGTCGCGCGAGCGCGACACGGCGGCGCTGGCCGCCGGAGAGGCCGCCCAGGCGCGCGTCCCACGGCAGGTCGCCGAGGAGACCGGCGATGACGTCGCGGGTGCGAGCGTCCCCCGCCCACTCGTGCTCGGGCCGATCGCCGACGACCGCATGGCCGATCGTGTCGTCGTCGTCGAGCGTGTCCTGCTGGTCGAGGACGCCCACCGTCACCCCGCCGCGCACCGTCACGCGCCCGCCGTCGGGTTCGCGGATGCCGGCGAGCATGCCGAGCAGGCTCGACTTGCCGTCGCCGTTGCGACCGACGATGCCGATGCGGTCGCCCTCGTTCACGCCGAGCGAGACGGAGTCGAACACGACCTTGGTGGGGTATTCCAGGTGCAGGGCTTCGCCCCCGAGCAGATGTACCATATCCGTCCCAGGCTACGCGGCCCGCGGCCCGGTCGGTGGCGGCGGTTGCGGCCAGGTTGCGGCCAGGTTGCGGCCTCGGGGCGGTGGTCCGGCCGCGAGACTGCAACCGGCTGACGAAACCGGCGCAGCGTGCAGTGGCTTTGTCAGGGGCGTGCAGTCTCGGCGTCCCGGCCGCCCCGGACGCGCGCGGGCCCGGACGCGCGCAGCACCGACGCGCGCAGCGGGGCCGCCCGGAATTCCGGACGGCCCCGCTGGTGTGGCTTCGGCTCAGAGGTTGTTGTCGGCGAGCCAGGCCTTCGCGATGTCGGCCGACGACTGCTGGTCGACGGTCGACTTCACGTTCAGTTCCACGAGGCCCTCGGGGGTGAGGGCGGCGGAGACCTTGTTGAGGATGTCGGACACCTGCGACGCGACCTTCGAGTTCACGACCGGGACGACGTTCGACGCGAGGAAGAGCCCCTTCGGGTCTTCCAGCGTGACGAGGTTGTCGGTCTTGATGCGCGGGTCGGCGGTGTATACGTTCGCGACCTGGATGGTGCCGGCGACGAGGTCGTCGACGGTCGTGTCACCGGTCGCCGAGAACTGCACGTCCACGCCGTAGGTCGACTTCAGGCCGGTCGGGCCATAGGGGCGCTCCGCCAGCTCGGCGTTGCCGCCGAGGGTCAGCGGCGTGGTGACCTTGGCCAGGTCCGCGATCGTCGTCAGCCCGTTGGCATCCGCGAAGGCCTTGGTGACGGTGTACGAGTCCTGGTCGGTGGCCGACGACTGGTCGAGCACCTCAAGGCCCTCGGGAAGCGCCTTCGGCAGGGCCGCGTAGACCTCGTCGGCGGTGCGCGCCGTGGTCTCCTTGTCGAAGAACTGCAGCAGGTTGCCGGAGTACTCGGGGAACACCGTGACCGTGCCGTCCTCGAGCAGCGGGATGTACGCATCGCGCTGACCGATCTGGAACTGGCGCTTCACCGTGAGCCCCGAGTTCTCCAGAGCCTGCGCGTAGATCTCGGCGATGATCTCGTTCGAGAAGTACGCCTGCGAGCCGACGACGATCTCCGCCGAAGACGCGCTGGCGTCGCCGCCGTTGTTGCTCAGGGGATCGCTCGAGGCGCCGCATCCGGCGAGGGCGAGCGAGGCGACCGCGAGTCCGGCGAGAACGCCGAGACCCTTGCGAGTTCGTGCTGTGAACATGGTTCCTCTTTCTGGTGGTGGGGAGTCGGGTGAGTCAGGAAGCCGAGGGAGGGGTGGCCGGAACGCCGACGGCGACGGCCTCGGCCCGGCGTTCTCGCGCCGACCGGGCCCGCGGGGAGGCGGCACCGGCGGCACGGATGCCACGGGGCACGACGATATGCTGGAGCAGGGCGAACAACCCGTCGGTGACGAGTGCGAGCACCGCGACCAGGATCGCACCGCCGATCAGGATGTCGAACCGGCGGAGCGGGATCGCCGCGATGATGTACTGCCCGAGCCCGCCGAGGCCGATGTATGCGGCGATCGTCACGGTGGCCAGGACCTGCAGGGTGGCGGCGCGGATGCCGCCGACGAGGAGCGGCAGACCGAGCGGGACCTCGATCCGCCACAGGATCTGCGCCTCGGTCATGCCCATCGACCGCCCGGCATCCAGGACCCGACGATCGATCGCCTCGAAGCCGGTGTACGCGCCGGCGAGCAGGGACGGGATCGCCAGGATGACGAACGAGATCACGGCCGCCTCGGGCTTGTGGAGGACGCCGAGGATCAGAGTCAGCAGGATGAGCAGACCGAAGGACGGGATCGCGCGCGCGGCTCCCGAGATCGCGACAGCGGTCTCTCGGCCTCTCCCGGTGTGACCGATGTACCAGCCGAGCGGGATCGCGATCGCCGCGGCGACGAGGACCGACACGACTGTGTACAGCAACTGCACGCCGATCGCGGCCGGGATCGGGTCGAAGCCCCTTCCGGGGTTGCCCGAGAACAGCCAGGCGAACGCTTCGCCGATGAGGTTCATGCCTTCACCAGCGTCCTGTTGGCCTGACGGGAGACGGTCTTCGTGCCCCGCGTCCAGGGCATCAGCAGGCGTCCGGCGACGACGAGGAGCAGGTCGATCACGAGAGCGATGACGACCGCCGCGAGAACGCCGGCGAACACTTCGGGCAGGATTCGACGCTGCAGGCCGTTTGTGAAGAGGTAACCGATGTTCTGGATGCCGACCAGGATGCCGACGGTGGCGAGGGCGATCGTGCTCGCCGAAGCGACCCGCAGCCCTGCAAGGATCACCGGTCCCGCGAGCGGGAACTCCACCGCCCAGAAGCGTCGGAACGAGCTGTAGCCCAGGGCGGTCGAGGCCTGGCGCACGCCGGCATCCACCGAATCCAGACCATCCGCGACGGCCCGCACGAGGATCGCCACGGCGTAGATCGCCAGCGCGACGACCAGGTTGACGGGACTCACGATCGAGTACCAGCCGGTGATCACGGGCAGCAGGATCAGCAGAGCCAGCGAGGGGATCGTGTACAGCAGCCCGGTGATGGTGATCACGCTGCTGCGCACCAGCCGGTAGCGCCACGCGAACCAGCCGAGCGGAACGCTCAGGACGAAACCGGCGATCAGCGCGATCAGACTCTGTTGCAGATGCACCAGTGTCAGCTCGCCGATCAGGCCGAGGTTGTTGAGGACCCAGGTCACGCGCGCGGCTCCTCCACGAGAGCGCCCTGCGTGCGTCCCTCGGCATCCACGACGACCGTGCCGCGCTCGGTCTCCTTGAGGTGGAGGGCGCGCTTGCCCTTGACCGCCCCGATGAAGCTGGCGACGAAGTCGTTCGCCGGGCGCTCGATGATCTCGCTCGGCGCTCCGACCTGTGCGACGTGGGCGCCCTTCTCGAGCAGCACCACCTGGTCGCCGAGAAGGAAAGCCTCGTCGATGTCGTGCGTGACGAACACGATCGTCTTGCCGATCTCGTTCTGCAGGCGGATGAGCTCCTGCTGCAACTCGTCGCGCACGATCGGGTCGACCGCGCCGAACGGCTCGTCCATCAGCAGGATGTTGGGGTCGGCGGCGAGACCGCGCGCGACGCCGACGCGCTGCTGCTGGCCGCCCGAGAGCTGGCTCGGATAGCGGTCGGCCATCGCGGTGTCGAGGCCCACCGTCTCCATGAGTTCCAGGGCACGGGTGCGCGCCTTCTTGCGGTTCTCGCCCTGCAGCACCGGCACGGTCGCGATGTTCTCCGCGACCGTGAAGTGCGGAAGCAGACCCGAGTTCTGCATGACGTAGCCGATGCTGCGGCGCAGCTGCACCGGTGGCCGGGAGGCGATGTCGTCGCCGTCGATCGAGATGGTGCCGGACGAGGGCTCGACCATGCGGTTGATCATGCGGAGCAGGGTGGTCTTGCCGCAGCCCGAGGACCCCACGAAGACGGTCGTCTTACGGGACGGGATGACGAGGCTGAAGTCGTCGACGGCGCGGGTGCCGTCGGGGAAGACCTTCGAGACGGT
>NZ_BADA01000450.1 GCF_000333395.1 Microbacterium sp. B19 | reverse complement strand
CTGATCGCGAACGCCATCGCGAGATGCGTCAGGGGCATCCCGGCATCCTGAGCCAGTTCCACCAGCTGCTCGATGACGGCGAGTCGCCGCTCGTCGCGGAAGTGCCGCATCCCCGTCGAGGCGCGGAAGTTGGCGTTCTCCTGCCCCGCACGGTACCTGCCGCTCAGGGCGCCGCCCGCCAGCGGGCTGTAGACCAGCGAGCCAGGCGGGACAACGACGTACCGCGGCACGGACGGCGAGGTGCCGCAGGACGTCGCGCCCGAACCTCGGGATGTCGAGCCGGCGGAGGAGTCCGCGCAGCTCGCGCCGGCATCCCCCTCCCCGGCGGTTCCGACCGCATCGCCGTCCCCCGGGGTTCCGACCGCGTCCCCCTCCCCCACCGATGGTCGGGAAGGATCGGGGGAACCGGGTGCGGCCGAATCGTTGACATCCGCGCAGAGAGCGCCCGCGCCCGCCGTGCCGGGTCTGATCATCGGACTCATCGTCCTCTTCGCCGGAGCGGCGATCACGGGGTACCGCGGACCGGTGTACGCAGCCGCTGCGAGAGCGGAGGCGCGGTGGTTTGCGAGAGGTTCCGTCGACCGTGCTCCGCGTCTTCGGAACCCGCTCCCGATCGCGGTCGTGGGTGCGTTCGTCGCCCTGGCCGGCGTCGTGATGATCGGCTCCGCGCTGTGGGTGTGGTCGAGCTGAGCGCGCGGGCTCGACGCGTCCGTCCCGAAGCGGCCGCCCCGGCGAACGCCGGCCTTGGTCAGTAACCCGCGAACGCGTCGGTGGTGAGCGAGGCCGCGCGGGAGAGTGCCGGAGCCAGGTCCGCGATGAGCCGCGGCGGTCCGGAGACGTAGGCGGTGCGCAGCGCGATGTCGGGGACCGCGCGCAGGAGCCCGTCGGCATCCACCCGGTCGGGACCGGCCCACACCCACCCGGCCGGGAGATCGCTCGGCTCGTCCCGACAGAACACGACCACCGGGATGCCGCTGGCGACGAGGTCCTCGCGGAACGCGAGCTCGCTCGCCTCGGACACGACGTACACGAGGACCACGTCGCGCTCCTGCCCGGTCGCCGCGAGGTGCCGCAGCTGCGACACGAACGGCGTCACGCCGATGCCGGCGGCGACGAGCAGCACGGGAGCGGTCGGCCGCGACGGCAGCACGAAGTCGCCCCACACGCCCGTCGCCGCGAGCGTCGCCCCGACGGGAACCTCCGCCAGAGCGCGCTTGTACGACGACTGCGAGCCGTCCTTGAACGCGATGCGGACCGTCGGAAGGTCCTCGGGTGCGGAGGCGATCGAGAACTCGCGGCGGGGTTCCCGCGCGTCGGGACGCCGGTGCGGCACGTCGAGTT
>NZ_BADA01000451.1 GCF_000333395.1 Microbacterium sp. B19 | reverse complement strand
CGCCTGCTGCACTGCTTTGCCGAGACGCGGACCCCGCGGCGCGAGCCTTGACCGACAGGCGGTGGGTGATGCCGTACGCGGCGGCGGTGTCGGCCTCCAGCGCGATCTGTTCGACGCTCTTCACGTTGAGCTCGTCGCGGAGGATGTCGTCGAACTGCGCCAGGCCCGTGGCATCCGGAGTCACCACCGTCAGGCGCGGCAGCGGCAGGCGCACGCGCTTGCCCTCGCGCTTGCGGAGGGCGTTGGCGACGCTCGAGACCTCGCGCACGGTGTCCATGGCGGTCCGGATGTCGGCCGCGGCGGGGAACGCCGTGGCATCCGGCCAGTCCTGCAGGTGGACGCTGCGTCCGCCGGTCAGGCCCTGCCACACGCGCTCCGTCACGAGCGGCAGCAGCGGGGCGGCGACGCGGGTCAGCGTCTCGAGCACGGTGTACAGCGTGTCGAACGCCTCGCGGCTGGACGGATCGTCCGTGACGCCCACCCAGAACCGGTCGCGCGAACGACGGATGTACCAGTTCGTCAGCACCTCGGCGAAGTCGCGCAGCCGCTCGGCTGCGGTCGTCGAGTCGAGGCCCTCGAGGTCGGCGGCGACGTCGCGCACGAGGTCGCCGGTGAGCGCGAGGATGTAGCGGTCCAGGACGTCGGTGGAGTCGGTGCGCCACTGCGCCTCGTAGCCGTCGGGCCCCGACGCGTTGGCGTAGGTCGCGAAGAAGTACCACGCGTTCCACAGCGGCAGGAGGAACTCGCGGACGCCCGAGCGGATGCCCTCCTCGGTCACGACGAGGTTGCCGCCGCGCAGCACCGAGCTGGACATGAGGAACCAGCGCATGGCATCCGAGCCGTCGCGATCGAAGACCTCGCGGACGTCGGGGTAGTTCCGCAGCGACTTCGACATCTTCTGCCCGTCGTTGCCGAGGACGATGCCGTGGCACGACACGCCCGTGAACGCGGGCCGGTCGAACAGTGCGGTCGACAGCACGTGCATGACGTAGAACCAGCCGCGCGTCTGTCCGATGTACTCGACGATGAAGTCCGCCGGCGAGTGCTCGTCGAACCATTCGTGGTTCTCGAACGGGTAGTGCACCTGCGCGAACGGCATCGAGCCGGAGTCGAACCACACGTCGAGGACGTCCTCGATGCGGCGCATGGTCGAGCGGCCGGTGGGGTCGTCGGGGTTCGGGCGCGTGAGGTCGTCGATGTAGGGGCGGTGGAGGTCGACCTCACCGTCCGCGTTGCGCGGCAGGCGGCCGAAGTCCGCCTCCATTTCGGCGAGGGAGCCGTAGACGTCGACGCGCGGGTAGTTCGGGTCGTCGCTCTTCCACACCGGGATCGGCGAACCCCAGTACCGGTTGCGGCTGATCGACCAGTCGCGCGCGCCCTCGAGCCACTTGCCGAACTGGCCCTCCTTGACGTTCTCGGGCACCCAGGTGATCTGCTGGTTGTTCTCCAGCAGGCGGTCCTTGACCTCGGTCACGCGCACGAACCAGCTCGACACGGCCTTGTAGATGAGGGGGTTGCGGCAGCGCCAGCAGTGCGGGTACGAGTGCTCGTACGACGCCTCGCGCAGCAGCCGACCGCCCTGCTTCAGAAGCGGATCAGCGGACGG
>NZ_BADA01000452.1 GCF_000333395.1 Microbacterium sp. B19 | reverse complement strand
TAGAACGGCTTGCCCTCGCTGCTCGGCGTAGTGCTGCGCCAGGGTCTCGCGGTCGGGCTCGACCAGGCGGATGTCGACGAGGGCGTAGCCCTTCGCCTCGATGCGGGCGAGGATCGCGCCGGTGAGGCCGCGCGCGACCCCATCGGGCTTGACCAGGACGAGGGTCTCTTCGGTGGCCATGGGTCATTCTCCGTTCCAGAGGTCGGGGTCGGCGGCCCTCCGCGCGTTCGCGCGATCGAGAGCCGCTCCCTTGATCGTCGCATATGCCCACATCCCACCGAAAATAAGAGCGACGACGGCCAGAGCCGGAACCAGGATGCCACCGAGCGCCAGGATCACCTGGAGTGCCCAGCCCGCGATGATCGCCCAGCGGTGGCGGAGCAGACCCGAGGTCGCGACCATGGCGGCCGCCATGACGACGCCGCCCACGATCCCCCACCACGGCTCGATTCCCCACGGCAGCGCCTTGAGCCCGTAGACCACGAGTCCGCCGAGGAAGACGACGATCGACTCGAACCCGAGCACGACCGCGCCGAGCGACTCCTGGGCTCCGCGGACGCGCCGAGGACGCCGCTCCCGCGGAGCGCGAGGCTCGCGCGGACTCACCGCTGCCACCCGGCCTTCCAGTCCTCGAGCTCGGACAGGCGGATCGCTTCTCCGGCCAGGACGACGGACCCGGCGATGATCACGGCGCGACGGTCGGACTCCGCTGCCCACGCGCGCGCCGCGTCGGCGGCATCCTCCAGTGTCGGGTGCACCGTGACGGGCACGTCCGCCGCCTCCGCGACGTCGGCGATGAGGTCGGGATCGCCCGCGCGCTCGCTGTCGGGGGTGGTCGCGAACACGCGTGCCACCGCCGGGGTCAGCGTCGAGACGATGCCGACGGTGTCCTTCCC
>NZ_BADA01000453.1 GCF_000333395.1 Microbacterium sp. B19 | reverse complement strand
AATGTCGCGCCACGGCGGGCGCCCTCGACCACGTCACGTGATCTGGGCGTCCACGACAGAACCCCGACCTCGGCACCCTCGAGGACTTCCGCGCCTTTGTCGACGCAGCGCGCGAGAACGGCATCGAGGTCGCACTCGACCTGGCACTGCAGGCCTCGCCCGACCACCCGTGGGTCGCGGCACACCCCGAGTGGTTCACGACGCTCCCC
>NZ_BADA01000454.1 GCF_000333395.1 Microbacterium sp. B19 | reverse complement strand
CGTCCCCGCGGGCGGCGCCGGCGCCGACACCGGCGCCGTGTCGGCCACCGAGATCGACGACGCCGACGATGCTCGAGTCCAGAACGTCTCGAGCCAGAACGACATCCCGGGCGTGGGCACCCGCGCCGCCGACGGCGACGGGGAGCACGGCACCGACGACGCCCGCGGCTCGACCTCCCGCCACGACCCGGACGAGTCCGCCGGGGCCTCCGCCGCGACCGCCGG
>NZ_BADA01000455.1 GCF_000333395.1 Microbacterium sp. B19 | reverse complement strand
TGCGCGTTCAATTGCCCAAAGAGAAGGGATTTTCTGTGACTATCGCAGGCGCCACGACAACCAGCCTCTGTGGCCCAGACTGTGCGAAACTGGCAAACACCAG
>NZ_BADA01000456.1 GCF_000333395.1 Microbacterium sp. B19 | reverse complement strand
CACAGAAAAGTTCATGCTCGATGGTCACCACTCCGGCACCGGGGGCGGTAATCACATGGTCCTGGGCGGCATCACGACCAATGATTCACCTTTCCTGCGCCGCCCCGATCTGCTGCGTAGTCTGATCTCCTACTGGCACAATCATCCTTCGCTGTCCTACCTGTTCTCGGGCATGTTCATCGGCCCGACCTCGCAGGCGCCGCGCATCGATGAAGCGCGCAACGATTCGACGGTGGAAATCGAACTGGCCTTCACCGAAATGGACAAGCAGGTGGCCCGTGGCGATTGCCCGCCCTGGCTGGTGGATCGCCTGTTGCG
>NZ_BADA01000457.1 GCF_000333395.1 Microbacterium sp. B19 | reverse complement strand
CGCCCGTCCATAGAGCGCTGGCAGCTATCGTTTTTGCTGCGCTGTGGTTGTTGGCGGAATTGGCGCGCGGCCAATGGTGGACCGGCTTTCCGTGGGGCGCAGGCGGCTACGCGCATGTGCAGGGGCCCCTGGCCGCGCTGGCGCGCAGCGTGGGCGTGTACGGCATCGGTGCCGCG
>NZ_BADA01000458.1 GCF_000333395.1 Microbacterium sp. B19 | reverse complement strand
CGCTCGCCTCCGTGGTCCCCCGGGAAGCGGACAGCCCCAGCGGCCCGCCTGGGCGGGGCGATTCCGTCTTCGCGCATCTTCGACGAGCGCGCGTCGCGCTTCCGGATCGCCGTCGGCACCCGGGCTGCGCGTGGCCGGGGAGGCCGATGGACACCTCAAGTACGACGGCCGGTTCGGCGATCCCGTGACCCTGTTGAAGGCACGTGAGGAGCGGGATCGTCGGCTCCGCCGCCACGGTGCCCGGGCAGTGGCGCACTGGTCGTGGGGCGACCTCGCCGAGCCGTCGTCACTGCGCGACATCCTGGTCTCCGTCGGGCTGACGCCGAATTCCCCGCCGGATCTGCAGCACCTGTCCAGCCTCGGACGACTGCTGCGCTCCGGCCGCAACGGGACCGGGCTCACGTGATGACGCCCCGGGTCCCACGCCCGCGAGACTGCACGCGCGTGACAACCCCACTGCAACCTGCCGCAGTCTCGTCACGCGGATGCAGTCTCGCGGTCAACGCCCACCGGAGCCCACCCCGCCGCGCGCTACGCGAACGCCTCCGGCGGAGGGCAGGAGCACACGAGGTTTCGATCGCCGTACGCCTGGTCGATGCGGCGCACCGGCGGCCAGTACTTCCCACGGACGAGCGAACGCTGCGGGTACACCGCCGTCTCGCGCGGATAGGCGTGCAGCCACTCGTTCGCGACCGCCGCCTCCGCGGTGTGCGGGGCGTTCACGAGCGGGTTGTCGTCGGCGGGCCACTCCCCCGCGGCGACGGCGAGGGCTTCGCCCTTGATCTCGATCATGGCATCCACGAATCGATCGAGCTCGGCGAGGTCCTCGCTCTCGGTCGGCTCGACCATCAGGGTGCCGGCCACCGGGAACGACATCGTCGGGGCGTGGAAGCCGTAGTCGATGAGGCGCTTGGCGACGTCGTCGACGGTGATCCCGGTCTGCTCCTTGAGAGGACGCAGGTCGAGGATGCACTCGTGCGCCACGAGGCCGCCCTCACCCGCGTACAGCACCGGGTAGTGCTCGCGCAGACGCGCGGCGATGTAGTTCGCCGACAACACGGCAGCGGCGGTGGCCTGCCGCAGCCCCTCGGCACCCATCATCCGCACGTACGCCCACGAGATGGGCAGGATGCCGGCCGATCCGTGCGGCGCGGCCGACACCGGTCCTCCGTCGAAGACGCCGCCGGCGTGATCCGCGCGCTGCGAGAACGGGTGCGACGGGAGGAACGGCGCGAGGTGCGCCTTCGCGGCCACGGGGCCCACGCCGGGTCCGCCGCCGCCGTGCGGGATCGCGAACGTCTTGTGCAGGTTCAGGTGCGACACGTCGCCGCCGAGGTCGCCGAAGCGAGCGAACCCGAGCAGCGCGTTGAGGTTCGCCCCGTCGACGTACACCTGTCCGCCGGCGTCGTGCACGGCCTGCGTGATCTCGAGGACGTCGTGCTCGTACACGCCGTGCGTCGAGGGGTACGTGATCATCAGGGCCGAGAGGGCCTCGGCGTGCTGCGCGATCTTGGCCCGCAGGTCGTCGAGGTCGACGTTCCCGGCCTCGTCGCACGCGACGACGACGACCCGCATCCCGGCGAGCACCGCCGACGCGGCGTTCGTGCCGTGCGCCGACGACGGGATGAGGCACACGCTGCGCTCGGTGTCGCCGTTGGCGTGGTGGTAGCCGCGGATCGCGAGGAGTCCCGCGAGCTCGCCCTGCGAGCCGGCGTTCGGCTGCAGCGAGACGGCGTCGTACCCGGTGACCTCGGCGAGCCAGCGCTCCAGCTGCTCGATCATCGCGAGGTAGCCGTGCACGTCGGCCTCGGGCGCGAACGGGTGGACGCGCGCGAACTCCGGCCACGACACCGCCGCCATCTCGGTCGCGGCGTTGAGCTTCATGGTGCACGAGCCGAGCGGGATCATGCCCCGGTCCAGCGCGTAGTCGCGGTCGGCGAGCGTCTTGAGATACCGCATCATCGCCGTCTCGCTGCGGTGCGCGTGGAAGACGGGGTGCGTGAGGTACGCGTCCTCGCGGTGCAGCCGCTCGGGAACGCCGCGCAGCGCCTCCCCCGCGGGCAGCTCTTCGGCGGGCAGCCCGAAGGATGCCACGATCGCGGCGACATCGGCCTCCGTCGTGGTCTCGTCGACCGAGACGCCCACGGTGGCGTCGTCGACCCACAGCAGCTGGTAGCCGCGCTCGCGCGCGCGGTCGACGACGTCCTGCGCGCGCCCCGGCACGTGCACGCGCACGGTGTCGAAGAACGCGTCGGAGGCGAGCCTGAGGTCGTACGACACGAGAGCGGATGCCAGGGCATCGGCGGTCCGCGCGACCCGGGTCGCGATCGCGCGCAGCCCGTCGGGCCCGTGGTACACGGCGTACATCGCGGCCATCACGGCCAGGAGCACCTGGGCGGTGCAGATGTTCGACGTGGCCTTCTCGCGCCGGATGTGCTGTTCGCGCGTCTGCAGCGACAGGCGGTAGGCGGGGTTGCCCGCGGCATCCACCGACACGCCCACGAGACGGCCCGGCAGCTGGCGCTCGAGACCCGTGCGCACGGCCATGTATCCGGCGTGCGGACCGCCGAATCCGAGCGGCACGCCGAAACGCTGCGTCGTGCCCACGGCCACGTCGGCGCCGAGGGTGCCGGGCGAGCGCAGCAGCGTGAGCGCGAGCAGGTCGGCCGCAGCGACGACGAGACCGCCGTGGCGGTGGACCGCCGACGCGACGTCGGAGAAGTCCCACACGCGCCCGGTGGCCCCGGGGTACTGCACGAAGGCGCCGAAGCTCTCGGGGATCTCCCCGTCGTACGACGTCTCGACCAGCTCGATGCCGACCGCCGCGGCCCGGTGCGCGAGGAGCGCCTTGGTCTGCGGCAGCGCGTCGGCGTCCACGAGGAAGACGTCGGTCTTGGCCTTGGACGCGCGGCGGGCGACGAGCATGCCCTCCACGACCGCGGTGGACTCGTCGAGCATCGACGCGTTGGCCGTCGCGAGACCGGTGAGGTCGGTGACCATGGTCTGGAAGTTGATGAGCGCTTCCAGCCGTCCCTGCGAGATCTCCGGCTGGTACGGGGTGTACGCGGTGTACCAGGACGGGTTCTCCAGCACGTTCCGCTGGATCACCGAGGGCGTGAACGTGTCGTAGTACCCCAGGCCGATCATCGGGCGGGCGGAGCGGTTCGCCGACGCGAGCTCGCGCAGCTCGGCGAGCGCCTCGGCCTCCGTCGCGGCGGGCGGCAGGTCGCTGGTCTCGCGGGGCCGGACGTGGATGGATGCCGGGACGGCGGTCTCGACGAGCCGTTCGACGCTGTCGTACCCGACGACCTCGAGCATGCGCGCGCGGTCGTGGGCGCCGATGCCGATGTGGCGATCGGTGAAGGCCGCGGGCGCAGCGGCATCCGTCCGGGCGGAGGTCGTCAGGCTCATGCGGTGAGGTCCTCGTATGCGGCGCGGTCGAGCAGGTCGGCGGGCAGGTCGCCGCCGAGGCGGATCTTCACGAGCCAGCCGTCGCCGAACGGGTCGGCGTTGACGAGCGACGGGTCGTCGACCACGGCGTCGTTGATCTCGACGACGGTGCCGTCGAGCGGGGCGTATAGCTCACCGACCGACTTGGTCGACTCGATCTCGCCGCAGACGTCGCCCGTGGTGACCGCGGAGTCGGCCGCGGGGAGGTCGACGAAGACGACGTCGCCGAGCTTCTCGGCGGCGAAGTCGGTGATCCCCACGGTGGCGATGTCGCCGTCGACGGCGATCCACTCGTGCTCGGAGGTGTAGCGGAGTGCGGTCAGGTCGGTCATGCGTTCCTCCGGTAGAAGGGAAGGGCGGTGACGGTCGCGGGGATGCGTGTTCCGCGCACGTCGATGGTCAGGGTGGTGCCGGGTTCGGCCGCGGCCGGGGAGACGTAGGCCATCGCGACGGGGTGGCCGAGGGTGGGGCTCAAGGCGCCGCTGGTGATCTCGCCGACGACGTCGTCGCCATGGAGCACGGTGTAGCCGGCGCGGCCGGCGCGCTTGCCCTCCGAGACGAGTCCGACGAGGACCGGGGCGTCGGCGGCGACGGAGGCGAGGCCGTCCTTGCCGACGAACGCGGGCTTGTCGGCGGCCACGACGCGGCCGAGCCCGGCCTGCGCCGGCGTCACGTCGCGCGAGAGTTCGTGGCCGTACAACGGCATGCCGGCCTCGAGCCGCAGCGTGTCGCGAGCCGCGAGGCCGCACGGGACGAGTCCCGCCGGGGTCCCGGCATCCAGGAGCGCGTCCCACAGGTCGCCGGCGCGCTCGATCGGGATGAGCAGCTCGTACCCGTCCTCACCGGTGTAGCCCGTGCGGGCGATGAAGAGGGAGTCACCGTCGAAGGTGCCCTCGGTGAAGGCGTAGTAGCCGAGTTCGTCGAGCGGCGTACTGAGGATCTCGATCGCCGGGACGGATTCGAGGATGCCGCGCGCCCGCGGTCCCTGCAGGGCGACCAGCGCGACGCGGTCGGTGACGTCGTCGACCTCGGGGAGCGCGCCGCCGGTCCACGTGTCCCGCGCGTGGGCGAAGGCCGCGGCGACCGCGTCACGGTTGCTCGCGTTGGCGATCACCAGGTAGTACTTCTCGCCGGTGCGGTAGACGATGACGTCGTCGACGATCCCGCCGGATTCGGCGAGCACGAGCGAGTACTTCGCCTTGCCGAGCTTCATCGCCGAGACGCGGCCGGCGAGGACGTAGTCGAGGAACTCCGCGGCCTCGCCGTCGTGCACCCAGAACTCGGCCATGTGCGAGATGTCGAAGAGGCCGGCGGCCTCACGGACGGCCCGGTGCTCGGCGAGGTCGGAGGAGTAGCGCACGGGCATGTTCCAGCCGCCGAAGTCGGGAACGAGGCGCCGAGGGCTC
>NZ_BADA01000459.1 GCF_000333395.1 Microbacterium sp. B19 | reverse complement strand
GTCGAGGGTGATGGGCGTGCCGTCCGACCACACGCGGTCCCGTTAGAGCTCGTACGTGACCTTGAGGGGGTTGCCCTCGACGCGGGTGATGCGCCCCAGCCCGTCGTTGGGCACCACTTGGAGGTTGCCGTCGAGCGATCCGAGGTTCTCGTTCATGAGGGCGTTCAGCGCGCGGTTCGCGTCGGTGTCCCCGTGGGCCGTCCCGGCGTTGAAACTCGTCGGCGTCCCGACGACACCCACGGTCAGGGTCGTCCGCGCCGGGGGCTGTTCCGCGGGCGCCGGCTGTGGGGCCGCGCAGCCGGCGAGCGCGAGGCCCGCGGCCACGGTGAGGACGACCAGCCGCGTGAGGCGGCGTCGCGATGTCATCGAGGGCTGCTGGTACTGCTCGAGGTGCACATGCGCACCCTATCCAACGCCCCTGAGCGTTCCCCGGGCCGGGGCGGGGTCGGGGCGGGGCGGGGTCGGGGCGGGGCGGGGTCGGGGCGGGGCGGGGCCGGGGCGGGGCGGGGCCGGGGCGGGGCGGGGCCGGGGCGGGGCGGGGCGGGGCCGGGGCGGGGCGGGGCCGGGGCGGGGCGGGGCCGGGGCGGGGCGGGGTCCGGGCCGGCCGGGCAAGGCCACGAGACTGCATCTGGCTGACATCTCGGTTGCAGGCTGCAGTGGAGACGTCAGGCGGTTGCAGTCTCGCGGCCATGAACGTCGAATCGACCCTCCTACACAGGGCCGTGACGACGAATCGGGGCTGTGGATTGGTGTTCGGGACAGCGATGGATGCGACAGCCTGAGGGCGTGACGCCGATACCCCGCACCGCACCGATCCCTCTGCTCCGCGCGGCCGAACTCACGCATTCGACCCGGAGCGTCCGGCGCGGAGATGTGGTGCCCGTCCTGCGCGGCGTCTATGCGACGGCGGCCGACTGGCAGTCCCTCACTCCATGGGAGCGCGATCTCGCGCGCGTCCACGCGCATCTGCTGCGGCAGCCGGACGCCGTGCTGTGCCTCGAGTCCGCCGCGCTGGTGTGGGGGGCTTGCCCGCGGTCGGGAACCGTCGAGGCGGTCCACGTGCTCGCCTTCCGACACCTCGACCGCACGCCGGGGGAGTGGGATCCACGTGCACACCAGCGCCCATTCCGAACCGAGTGATCGAGGAGGCCAACG
>NZ_BADA01000460.1 GCF_000333395.1 Microbacterium sp. B19 | reverse complement strand
GGCATCCGCCCGCGCCGCCTGGCACGCGGTGACCGACGTCTGAGTCCGCTCAGGCGAGGGGCGCAAGCACGCGCCGCGGAACGCTACTGACCGCCGCGCGCACCTGCTCCTCGGGCACCCCCGCGCGCAGGCACACCTCCACGGCCCGGTCCAGCGTGAGCGTCGAACCCGCGAGCGTGTCGGTGCCCCGGAGGACCGGACGATCGCCGGTCACCTCGACGGTGAGCTCGCCGAGCGCGTAGACGCCGTCGCCGAGCCCGGTGGCGGCCATGGCATCCGTGACCAGCGCCACGCGCCCCGGGGCCGCGGCGAACAGCGTGCGGATCAGCGCCGGATGCACGTGCACGCCGTCGGCGATGAGCTCGAGCACGACCTCGTCGCGCTCCAGGGCTGCACCGACGGGGCCCGGATCGCGGTGGTGGAGACCCGGCATCGCGTTGAAGGCGTGCGTCAGCAGGCGCGCGCCGTGGTCGAACGCGGCGCCCGCGGTGGCGTAGTCGGCCTCGGTGTGACCGACCGCGACGACGACTCCCGCGTCGGTGAACGCCCGCACGGCGGCGAGCGCGCCCGGCAGTTCCGGAGCGAGGGTGATCTGGCGCAGGATGCCATTCCCCGCGGCCAGCAGGGTGCGGACCGCCTCGAGGGTCGGGGTGAGGAGGGAGCCAGGGTCGTGCGCGCCGCGGCGCCCGGGGGCGAGGAACGGCCCCTCGAGATGCACCCCCGCCGCACCGGGGACGTCGGGGAGGATGCCGCGGAGCTCCCTGAGCCGCCGCGCGAGCCGGTCGAGGGGCGCGCTGACGAGGCTGAGCATCACCGCGTCGCTGCCGCGCTCCCGGTGGTACGCGACCGCGGCCGCCACCCCGGCGGCATCCGCGTCGTCGAAGGAATGGCCGAGCGCGCCATGGCAGTGGAGATCCATCGCCCTCATTGTCGTCCTCCTCCGCACTATCGTGAGGCCCATGGGGGAGAGAACCACCTTCGGTCACGTCGCCGCCGCCGCCCGCCGTCTCCCGGTCACCGCGGCGCTCGTCGTGGTGCTGCTCGCGGTCGGCGTGGCATCCGCGGGTCTGTGGTCGCCGTTCGCGGCGGCACCGCTGCACGACACCGTGGCCTACGGACTCCCCGCGCTGGAGGCCGGCCGGTGGTGGACCCCGGTCACCGGGACGTTCTTCGTGTCGGTGCCGTGGCTGTACGCCCCGATCCTCGTGGGCCTGGCGGGCCTGGGTTACCTCGAGTTCCGCCGCGGCTCCCGGGTCGCGCTCGCGTACTTCGCGGGCGGGCAGCTCGGCGCGGTGCTGCTCGCGTCCGGTGTGCTGTGGCTCGCGGCCCTGCTCCCGTGGCCGTGGGCCCAGGAGCAGGCTGCCGCCCTCGACGTCGGACCGTCGCCCGGGGTGATCGCGGGCGTGGCGGCGGCGGTGTCGCTGCTCCCTTCGCCGTGGCGTCTGCGCGCGTGGACGGTGCTGGTCGCGGTGCTGTCGGTGACCTTCCTCTACTGGGGGTCGCTCAACGACCTCGAGCACGTCCTCGCGGTGGCCCTGGTGCTCGCCGTCGACCGCTCGCTGCGTCCGCAGCGCGTGTCGGTCCGGGAGCAGCGGCTCATCGCGTTCGTGGGGGTCTGCGGGCTCGGGGCGATCGACGTCCTCACCTACCTCAGCCCCACGACGGGGCCTTTCGGCTCCTCGGATCCGGTGTCGGGATCGTGGATCGACGTCGCGGTGAACACCGCGGTCGTCCTGGCGGTGGCGAACGGCATCCGTCGGGGTCGGCGCTGGGCGTGGGTGCTGCTGGTGGG
>NZ_BADA01000461.1 GCF_000333395.1 Microbacterium sp. B19 | reverse complement strand
CACCACGAGCGTGATCGTCTCGATGAGCACCTGCGTGAGCGCGAGGTCGGGGGCACCGCTCGTCGCGAAGAGCACGACCATGCCGAGACCGGTCACCGACACGAGCGCGACGCCCGTGAAGCGCTTGGGCGCGCGGACCGCGAGGATGCCGGCGGCGATCATCACCGGAGCGGCGAGGAGCTGCGCGGGCGACTGCCACGCGTCGAGCTGCGCACGCCATTCGTCCGAGGCGAGCAGCGCCGTGCCCTCGGCCACGACGAGGACGACGAAGATCGTGCCGACGTAGAACGGCAGCGAACCGCGCTGGAACCGTGCCGTCGTCCACTCCGACGACCGGTCGATCGCGCGCAGCACGCCGTTGTACGCGTCGTTCGCCGTGAAGGGCAGCATCCGCTTGCGCTTGTGCAGCTGGGTGCGGCGCACGAGCCAGAAGATTCCGGCGCCGAGCGCGAGCGTGCCGAGCGAGAGGAACAGCGCCGGCTCGAGGCCGTGCCAGAGGGCCAGGTGGTACGTGTGGTCGGGGGCCGGGACGCCCGCGGTCGCCTCGGGGACGGTGTCGGCGTACGGCGCGAGCCATCCGTCGACGATCGGCGCGAGGAAGCCGAGCGCGAGCGTCGCGGCCGACAGCAGGACCGGCGAGGCGAGGAACCCGATGGGCGGGTCGGGCCACTCGGTGCGCTCGATGGACTTCTTGGTCCAGAACGCCCCCCAGAGGAACCGGATGCCATACCCCGCCGTGAGCGCCGACCCGGCGACGACGCCGATCAGCGCGACGATGCCCCACGGCGCCCCTTCGGTCGCCTCGTGCCACAGCGCCGTGAGCGCGGTCTCCTTCGCGACGAAGCCGAAGGCCGGGATGACACCGGCCATCGAGGCGATCGCGATGAACGCGGCCGTCGCCATGACCGGTGCCTGGCGACCGACGCCGGACAGCTCGCCGATGTCACGCGTGGAGAGCTGGCGGTCGATCACGCCGACGACGAGGAAGAGGCACGACTTGAACAGCGCGTGGCTGAGGACCAGCGCGATGCCGGCGAGAGCGGCATCCCGGGTGCCGTACCCGAGCATCACGGTCAGGAAGCCGAGCTGGCTCACCGTGCCGAACGCGAGGATGCGTTTGAGGTCGCGTTCGCGAAGCGCCTGGAATCCGCCGAGCAGCATCGTGAAGACGCCGAGCGTGATGAGCGTGGGGCGCCAGAACGGGGTGTCGGCGAAGCCGGGCGCCAGGCGCGCGATCAGGTAGATGCCCGCCTTCACCATGGCCGCGGCGTGCAGGTAGGCGCTCACCGGGGTCGGGGCCGCCATGGCACCGGGGAGCCAGAAGTGGAACGGGAAGATCGCCGACTTGCTCAGTGCCCCGACCAGGAGCAGCAGCACGGCGACGTCGGCCACGGGTCCGACGGGCGGGTCGGCGAGGATCGCGGACAGGCTGGTGGTGCCAGCCTGTACGACCATCAGCACGACGCCGATCAGCATGACGAGTCCGCCGAGCGTCGTCACCAGCAGCGCCTGGAGCGCGGCCCGGCGGCTCGCGGCGCGGCCGTGGTAGTACCCGATGAGCAGGTACGACAGGACGCTCGTGACCTCCCACAGCATGATCAGCACGACGATGTCGTCGGTGAGGACGAGGCCGTACATCGCCCCCGCGAAGGCGAGGAGCACCGCGGAGAACTGTCCGACCCCGGTCGTCTTGCCGCGGAAGTACCAGCGGCAGTAGAGCATGACGAGCGCGCCGACACCGGTCACGATCAGCGTCAGGAGCCATCCCAGGACGTCCATGCGCATCGAGAGCGTGACGCCGAGACCGGGGATCCAGGCGTATTCCTCGAACGGAATGGCACCGGAGAGCACCGTCGGCGCCAGCACGATGGCGTGCGCGAAAGCGAGGGCGGGGAGGACGGCGGCGACGTAGAACGCGCGGGCGCCGATTCTCGCCACCAGGAACGGCAGCAGGATCGGAACGAGGGCGAAGGCGCCGAGGAATGCCAGCACGAGTGGGCCTCCTCGGGGTCGACGGGCAGGTGCCCGGGCTCTCGGGGTGTCGGATCCATTCTACCCGAGGCATTCGTCTCCCCGGTCGGGTGATGCTCAGGATGTGCGCGGGGATGCCGCTTGACGGGACTCCTCCCCGCACACGTGACGCGCTCATGCACGGACACCGGGGGATTTTTCCCGCGTGCGCGACGAGCCGGAGCTGCCTCGTCGCTCGGCTCGAGCCGAAGAACGGCAGTGTCGACGATGGCGAAGGGAGAGCTCATGGAACGAGGGGCCGATTTCGGAACTGCCTTCGCGTCGCAGGCTTCCGTGTGGACGACCCGGCCCCCGGCCGCTCGATGAGTCCGCCCACCCCCCTCCCGGTGCACGCTTGGGTCGATGAGTCCGTGCTCGTCGCTCGCGGTCTCTACCTCCTGGCTGCCGCCGTGGGCCCCGTCGTGCCCGAGGCGCTCGAAGCCGACCGGAGCCGCCTGCGGTCACTCGCACGCGCAACGGGGCGCCTCCATTGGAGCAGCGAGGAAGAACGCGACAAGATGCGGATCGCGACTCTCGTCGGCGAGCTCTCGCTGTCGAACATGGTCGTGACAGCCACCCGTCTCGACTCTCGCCGACAGGAGCGGGCGCGTCGCAAATGCCTGCAAATGTTGGTCCACCAGCTGGTCGCTGACGACGTGCAACACGTGTGGTTGGAGTCGCGCGACCGGATAGGTAATCAGAGGGATCTCGCCATGATCGCCAGCCTCCGCACGACGGGCGCCTTGCCTCCGTCGATCCGTGTCGACCACGCGCGGCCTTCGGAGGAACCGCTCCTGTGGGTCGCGGACGCCGTAGCCGGCGCGGTCGCCGCGGCATACGAGGGGCGCCCTCAGTTCCGAGGGCTCATCAACCACAAACTGCACGAGATCGTCATCGAACTGTAGATACGCGAAAGCCGGGTCCCGTCATGCGGCGGGGGTCCCGGCTTCACTTCCTCACACCCCTCAGGGGAAGGCGTACCCCAATCATACGAAAGCGCATCGCGTCTCACAACGACGCTAGACGCCTGTCGAGCGCGGCGGCGCGGTCGTCGTGCCGACGCGGAACGTGCAGGTCAGGTCCAGTCCGGCGGGGGTCGAGCCCTCGAGCATCGCCGCGACGGCCTCGCCCGCCGCGCGGCCTTTCGCCGTGGCCGGCTGCACGAGGGTCGTGAGCACGTGGGGCGCGAGGCCATCCACGACGACGCCGTCGAAGCCCGTCACGCTCACGTCGCGGGGCACCTGGAGTCCCGCCTCCTCGGCGGCGCGGATGACGCCCGCCGCCAGCAGATCGCTCTGCGCGATCACGGCCGTGGGTCGGCGCGATGGGTCGGCGAAGATCGTGCGGCCCGCGATCGCGCCCTCGTCGATCGAGCTGGCCGCGGCGGCGAGCGCCGGAGCGTCGGGGAACACCTCGCGGACGCCGGCGAGCCGGTCGGCGGTGATGTCGACGTGCACGGCGGCGTCGTCGGGGATCCACCCGCGGCGCCGCTCGACGTCGACCGGCAGCGTCACGACCACGACGTCGGTGTGCCCGAGGTCGGCAAGGTGTCGGGCTGCTTCGCGCTGCGCCTCCACGTTGTCGAGCAGCACGCGCGGGATTCCGTCCCCGGCATCCCCTTCGATGACGACGACCGGGATGCCACGCCCCCGGACGATCTCGAGCGAGTCGGCCATGCGGGGGCTGCAGCCGATGAGCACCGCGGCGTCGATCGGAGCGGTGTGCAGCGACGGTTCGCTGATGGTCACACCGTCGTCGCGCAGGAGGAGGAGTGCGGCGCCCAGGCGCGAGACGCCGTCGGCGAGGCCGTCCATCATGTGCGTCGTCACGGGGTCGAGGAACGCCGTGCCGAGGTGCTGGTCGAAGACGACGCCGACGATGCCCGACCGACCGCGGCGCAGCGAAGCCGCGCGAGGATCCGGACCGGTGTAACCGAGCTTCTCTGCGGCCGTGAGCACCCGCGCCCGCGTCGCCTCCGACGTCGGCGTCTTGCCGCTGAAGACGACGGATGCCGTCGAGACGGAGACGCCCGCCTCTCGGGCGACGTCGCTGATGGTCGCGCGGCGCGTGCTCACCGCCTGATCGTACCCCGCGTGGAACCGATCTCTCGAATCGATTCGATTCGTCCGCGAATCCTGGTTACTGTGGCGATATGGATTCCACGCTCACCCGTTCGCGCCTCGTGCGCTGGTACATCGCGATCTGCGCGATCTTCCTCGCGAGCGGCCTGAGCATCTCGACCTGGGCCTCCCGGGTCCCGGCGATCCGCGAGTCGCTCGGCATCGAGAACGCCGGCGTGGGGCAGTTGCTGCTCGGCATGGGGGTGGCATCCATTATCGGTCTGACCGTCGCGCCCGCCGTCATCGCGCGGGTCGGTGCACGCCGCGGCATGCTCATCGCCCTCCTGCTCGTCGCGGTCGGGCTGTTCATCATCGGGTTCGGGTCCGACACCCTTCAGCTGTACGGCGTCGCGCTCGTCGGCCTCGCGCTGTTCGGGTTCGGCAACGGGGCGGTCGACGTCATGATGAACGTCGAGGGCGCCGCGCTCGAGAAGGCGACCGGCCGCACCGTGATGCCTCTGCTGCACGCGTTCTTCAGCTTCGGCACGGTGATCGGCGCCGGCATCGGGTTCCTGGCCGTCCGTGGCGGCCTGCCGGTCTTCGCGCACAGCCTCGCGATGGCGATCGTGATCGCGGTGGTGGCCTTCGTCGCGATCGCCAACGTCCCGTCCCGCGAGATCGCGATGGACGCCCCGCCCGCGGAGCAGCGCGCGCACTGGCGCGAGCGCCTCGGCACGTCGCTCGCCGCGTGGCGCGAGCCGCGCACGTACACGCTCGGCGTGATCATGCTCGGGATGGCATTCGCCGAGGGCAGCGCGAACGACTGGCTGCCCTCCGCGGTCGTGTTCGGACACGGCGCGCCCGAAGAGGCAGGGCCGGCCGTGCTCGCCGTGTTCTCGGTCGCGATGACCGCGGGGCGCCTCCTCGGCGGTCCCGTCGTCGACCGGTTCGGACGCGTGTGGGTCCTGCGGATCCTCGCGGTCACCGCCGCCGCGGGACTGCTGCTGTTCATCGTGGCGCCGTTCGGACCGCTCGTGTACCTCGGCGCCGCGCTCTGGGGTCTCGGTGCCTCGCTGGGCTTCCCGATCGGCATGTCCGCCGCGGCCGACGACCCCGCCAAGGCCGCCTCCCGGGTCGCCGCGGCCGCGACCATCGGGTACGTCGCGTTCCTGTGCGGCCCGCCGATCCTCGGCTGGATCGGCGATCACATCGGTCTGCTCAACACGCTGCTCATCGTGGTGGGGTTGATCGTGGCATCCGGACTCTTCTCGGGAGCGGCGAAGCCGCTCGTCGTCGCTGAACCCGAGGCCGAGAGAGCCGCCCGCCGCGATTAGGCTCGTCGGGTGCGTCTCGTCATCGCCCGCTGCTCCGTCGACTACACCGGTCGGCTCAACGCCCATCTGCCGCTCGCCACGCGTCTGCTCGTGCACAAGGGCGATGGGTCGCTGCTCGTGCACTCGGACGGCGGGTCCTACAAGCCGCTGAACTGGATGAGCCCGCCGTGCACGCTCACGGTCGAGGAGCCGGATGAGGATGCCGCGAGCGTCGGCGTCACTCAGCAGTGGCGCGTCACGCACAAGAAGTCCGGCGACGCGCTCGTCGTGAAGATCTACGAGGTGATCCACGACACCTCGCACGACCTCGGCGTCGACCCCGGTCTCATCAAGGACGGCGTCGAAGCCGACCTGCAGCGGCTGCTCGCGGAGCAGGTGTCGGTCGTGGGCGAGGGCCTCACGCTCGTCCGCCGGGAGTACCCCACCGCGATCGGCCCCGTCGATCTGCTGCTGCGCGACGACACGGCGGCACGGTCGCGATCGAGGTCAAGCGCCGCGGCGACATCGACGGCGTCGAGCAGCTCACCCGCTACCTCGAGCTCCTCAACCGCGACCCGCTGCTCGCACCCGTGAGCGGCGTCTTCGCGGCGCAGGAGATCAAGCCGCAGGCGCGCGTGCTCGCGACCGACCGCGGCATCCGCTGCCTCACCCTCGACTACGACGAGATGAAGGGCATCGAGTCGGGCGCTCCGCGGCTGTTCTGACAGGTCGCCCGGATCGCTCCGGGCGACGAGCGGAGGAGAAACGGGGAGCGGAGGAGGCCAAGCCCCGCGGGGCTCCTCCCCCCGCCGGAAACCCTCCCCTGAGCGCCGAGTCAGGCGAAGCGGATGATCTGACGCACGGCGGCACCGGATGCCAGAGCGTCCATGCCCTCGTTGATGTCGTCGAGCGCGATCTCCGACGAGACGAGACGCTCCACCGGCAGACGCCCGCGTCGCCAGAGGTCGACGAACACGGGGATGTCGCGCTCGGGCACCGCGGAGCCGAGGTAGCTGCCGATGATCGAGCGCCCCTCCGCGACGAGGGCCGTGGGCGAGAAGCTCACGCGCGCGTCCGGCGCGGGGAGTCCGACGGTGACGGTGCGCCCTCCGGCCTCGGTCAGCGCGATCGCCGTCTCGAGGGCGCGCACGTTGCCGGCGGCCTCGATCACCACGGGAGCGCGCAGCCCGGACTCCACGGCCTCGGCGGGAGACAACGCCCGCGCAGCACCGAGTTCACGGGCGAGCGCGAGCTTCGCCTCGACGGCATCGACCGCGATGACCGTGAGATCGTCCAGCGCGAGCGCGGTGAGCAGCGCGGCCATGCCGACGCCGCCGAGTCCGACCACGGCCACCGTCTGCCCGGGCGACGGCCGCCCGGCGTTGAGCACGGCTCCGCCGCCGGTGAGCACGGCGCACCCCAGGACGGCGGCGACGTCCGCGGGCACATCGTCCGACACGGGCACGACCGAGTGGACGGAGACGACCGCGTGGTCGGCGAAACCGGAGACGCCGAGATGATGGTGCACCGGGATGCCGTCCCTGCTCAGGCGCCGACCGCCGGCGATCAGTTCGCCGGCTCCGTTCGCCGCCGAGCCGGGCACGCAGGGCCGCAGCCCGTTGCTCGCGCACCCCTCGCACGCGCCGCAGCGCGGAAGGAACGTCATGACCACTCGCCGACCGAGCATCTCCGGATCGGCGCCCGGGCCGACGGCATCCACGATCCCGGCGGCCTCGTGCCCGAGGAGCATCGGCGTGGGACGCGCGCGGTTGCCGTCGACGACCGAGAGGTCGGAGTGGCAGAGCCCGGCGACTTCGATCCGCACCCGGATCTCCTCGCGACCGGGTTCGGCCAGCTCGAGTTCCGAGACGGTGAGGGGCCGCGATTCGCGGAAGGGGGCGGGCCGCCCCACCTCCTCGAGGACCGCGCCGCGAATCCTCACGACGCCCCCTGCACGGCGGCCCGGGGCAGATCGAGACTCGACGCCCGGTCGCCGATCGTGAGGTAGCGATCGAGACCGACGAGATCGTTGAGCTCGTCGAGGCCGTCCATTCGTTCCCGCCACGACCGCGAATCGCCGTCCCGGCGCAGGTCGGTGAGGAAGTCCGACATCGCCATCGAGGCGACGCGCAGCGGGGCGGTGGGGAAGATGACGAGCTGGAATCCCAGGGCGTGGAACTCGTCCGCGGACAGCGCCGGGGTCACACCGCCCTCGCTCATGTTGGCCATGATCGGGCCGTCGAGCTCCGCACCGATCCGGCGGAGGTCCGCCATCGACGACGGCGCGTCGATGAAGACGACGTCGGCGCCGACCTCGCGGAACCGCTGGGCCCGCGACAGCGCCTCGTCCAGTCCGAGCGGCGCGAGCGAGTCGGTGCGCGCGACGATGACGGTGTCGGGATCGCGCCGGGCCTCGGCCGCGGTGGCGATCTTGCGGACGGCCTCGTCGGCGTCGATGACCTCCTTGCCGACCATGTGGCCGCAGCGCTTCGGCCAGACCTGATCCTCGATCTGGATGCCGGCCGCCCCCGCCGCCTCGAGCATGCGGACGTTCGCCCACACCGAGGTGGCATCCCCGTACCCCGTGTCGGCGTCGACGAGCAGGGGCAGGTCGGTCACGCGGGCGGTGGCCGTCAGCGCCTCGAGGGCCTCCCCGGCACCGAGGAGTCCGATGTCGGGCAGGCCGTGCCGCCAGGCCGCGATGGCGTAGCCGCTGAGGTAGACCGCGCCGAAGCCCGCGCGCTGGATCGCGAGCGCCTCGAGGGGCGTCCCCGCGCCGGGGACGACGAGGGGTGCGGCGGTGTCGGCGAGCAGTCCGCGGAGCTGGGAGGCGGGGGTCATGGAATCACTTTCTGATCGGATGCCGACAGGTCGGCGGGAGAGGCGAGGCGGCCGATCACGGCGGATGCCGCGGCCACCGCCGGGGAGACCAGGTGCGTGCGAGCACCCGGTCCCTGGCGGCCCTCGAAGTTACGGTTGGAGGTGGACGCGGTGCGTTCGCCCGGTCCGACGACGTCGGGGTTCATCCCCAGGCACATCGAGCACCCCGCCCCGCGCCACTCGGCGCCGGCGGCACGGAAGACCTCGTCGAGGCCCTCCTCCTCCGCACGGCGCTTGACCGCCATCGACCCGGGGACGACGAGGAGCCGGATCCCGGCGGCGGCGCGCCGTCCGCGGAGGACGTCCGCGGCGATGCGCAGGTCTTCGATGCGGCTGTTCGTGCACGAGCCGATGAAGACGGTGTCGAGCGGGATGCCGCGCAGCGGGGTGCCGGGGCGCAGGTCCATGTACGCGAGCGCGCGGTGGGCGGCCTCGCGCTCCTCCGGGTCGGTGAACGCCTCCGGATCCGGCACGGCGGAATCGAGGGGGGCGCCCTGGCCCGGGTTGGTCCCCCATGTCACGAACGGCGAGATCTCCGCGGCGTCGATCACGATCTCCCGATCGAACACGGCGCCCTCGTCGGTCGTCAGCGACGACCACTCGGCCACCGCGCGCTCCCACGCGTCACCCGCGGGCGCGTACCGGCGTCCCCGGAGGTACGCGAACGTGACCTCGTCCGGCGCGACGAGACCCGCGCGGGCGCCCCACTCCACGCTCATGTTGCACAGCGACATCCGCGCCTCGATCGAGAGCGCCCGGATCGCCTCCCCGCGGTACTCGACGACGTGACCCTGGCCGCCCCCGGTCCCCACCCGGGACAGGAGCGCCAGGGCGAGGTCCTTCGACGACACCCCGTCGGGAAGGCGTCCATTCACGGTCACCGCCATCGTCTTCGGACGGGCCTGCGGCAGCGTCTGGGTCGCGAGGACGTGCTCGACCTCGCTCGTGCCGATGCCGAACGCGAGGGCACCGAGCGCACCGTGGGTCGAGGTGTGGCTGTCGCCGCACACGATCGTCATCCCGGGCTGCGTGAGTCCCGTCTCGGGGCCGATCACGTGGACGATGCCCTGTCCTGGGTCGCCGAGCCGCTGCAGCTCGATCCCGAACTCCTCGCAGTTGCGGCGGAGCGTCTCGACCTGGAGCCTGCTCACCGGATCGGCAAGCAGGAGCGTGTCGGTCGGGACGTTGTGATCCTCGGTGGCCATCGTCAGGTCGGGCCGCCGGACAGGTCGACCGGCGACCCGCAGCCCGTCGAACGCCTGCGGACTCGACACCTCGTGGACGAAGTGGAGGTCGATGTAGAGCAGGTCGGGCCGCCCGTCCCCGCGCGCGATCGCCTGGCGCTCCCAGATCTTGTCGATCATCGTCCGCGGCGCGGTCGTCGCCGACGTCATCGCGTCACCCCGCCGAGGTACTCGAGGACCGCCGCCTCGTCGAGGACCTCGCCGTACTTCGCCTGGATGTCGAAGAGGTTCGCCTCGTGGGGGCCGTCCGCGCGATCGCCGACGGCGTCGCGCACCACGAGCGGGATGAAGCCGTGCTGCAGGGCGTCGACGGCCGTCGCGCGGATGCAGCCGCTCGTGCTCACACCGACGACGATGACCGTGTCGACCCCCTGTGCGCGCAGCGTCGAGGCGAGCGAGGTTCCGAAGAACGCGCTCGCGTACTGCTTGACGAGCACCGGCTCCCCCGGGTGAGGTGCCACCTGCGGCATGATGCGGCCGCCGGGCTTGTCACCGACGAAGACCGACAGCGCCCCGACCTTCCGGAAGAAGTAGCCGCCGTCCATCCCGCCCTCCACGAACGAGACGGTGGTGTGCAGCACGGGGATCCCCGCCCGACGCGCTGCCGCAAGCACGCGCTCCGCCGAGAGGAGGCAGTCGTCGAGCCCCATGTACAGCTGTTCGCCCGGCTCGAAGTAGGCCCGCACCATGTCGACGACGACGAGCGCCGGTGACGCCCCCGGCGTCAGCCTCCGCCCGAAGCCGGCCTCCGCGTCGCTCTGGACGCCCTCCCGCGCCGTCATCGACCGGCCCCGATCACGGGCTTGAGGTCGCTGCGCGCCGCCTCGAATCGATCGATCGCCTCCGCGGACTCGAGGGTGATCGCGATGTCGTCGTATCCGTGCAGCAGACGCCACCGCGTGTACTCGTCGAGGAGGAACCCGACATGGATGCCACCCGCCTCCACCGTGCCCCGCTCGAGGTCCACGGCGATCGTCGCCCCCGGCGTGGCATCCAGGTGATCCCAGAGTCGCTCGACGACGTCCTCGTCGAGCCGCACCGCGAGGAGGCCCGCCTTGCCGGCGTTGCTGAAGAAGATGTCGCCGAACCGGGGCGCGATGACGACGCGGAAGCCGTAGTCCTGGAGGGCCCACACGGCCATCTCCCGCGACGACCCGGTGCCGAAGTCCGGGCCCGCGACGAGGACCGAGGCGTCCCGGAAGGGCGGTCGGTTGAGGACGAAGTCCGGGTCGGTGCGCCACGCCGCGAACAGGGCGTCCTCGAACCCCGTCCGCGTCACGCGCTTGAGGTATTTCGAGGGGAGGATCTGGTCGGTGTCGACGTTGCTGAGACGCAGGGGGGCTCCGACCCCCTCGTGACGGATGAAGGGCTGCATCGGGGTCAGCCCCGCAGGCTCGCGAGCATCGACGACGTGAGCAGGAACGACCGTCGGGCCTCCTCGTCCTCCCCCAGCGCCTCCCACGCCGCGCGCTGCGCGGCACGGCGCTCCTCGTCGGTGTCGCGCAGCGCCGACCAGTTGCCCTCGGTCTCCTTGCCCACGTAGTCGAGGGCGACCTCGCGGCGACGGCGCGCCCAGTCGTCGAGCTCGGCATCCACGTCCTCGCCGTTCCCCGCCCGCACCAGCAGCTTCGCGAGGAGGTACCCGTCGTGCACGCCGCTGTTCATCCCCATTCCTCCCATGGGGTTGTTGACGTGCGCCGCGTCTCCGACGAGGTAGACGTTGCCCGCCCGGAACGAGTCCGCGACCTTCCGGTGCACCTCATACAGGGTCACCCAGTCGATCTTCTCCGGGTCGTGGCCCGGGAGCACGCGGTCGAACTGCCGACGGACGTTCTCGGACGAGAGCAGCTCTTCCGCGGTCTCCTCACCGAACGGCGCCGGGAACAGCACGCGCCACCCGCTCGGGTTGCGCATGAGCACGTGCCAATCGACCGGGTCGGCGACGTAGTTGACGCTCGCGATGTCGGGGAGCAGCTCGTGCAGGGGCGCCGAGGTGGAGGTGACCAGGAACCGCTCGGGATACGTGTGCCCGGTGAACCCGATGCCCAGCTGCGAGCGCACGGTGCTTCGCATCCCGTCTGCTCCGACGACGTGCCGCGCGCGGAGGACGCCCTCCCGCGGGCCGCCCACGACCTCGACCTCGACGTGGTCGTCCTGCGGTCGGACGGCGGTGACGGTCGCGAGGTTGTGCAGCTCGGCGAGGGGGTGCGCCTCGAGCGCCCGGTTGGCCATGAGCGTCATGACGCTCTGCTCCACCTGGAGACGGAACGGGTAGCGGGTGTCCTCGCTGAGGACCGAGAACTCGAGGTCGACGATCTTGCCCCGCTCCGCGTCGCGGAACTGGTACGACTCCGCAATGATGCCCTGGCGGATCAGTTCCTCCGCCAGGCCCAGCTCGTCGAGCATCTCCAGGGTGGGGGGATGGAACGTCGTCGCACGGGCCTCGAGGCTCGTCGCGGCGCGCCCCTCCAGGACGATCACACGGAGCCCGCCCTGGGCGAGGGTGAGTGCGGTCGTCGTCCCGACGGGCCCTCCTCCGACGACGACCACGTCGGCGTCGAGCTCGCGGAAGGGAGTGTGTTCGGTCATGTCAGTCCTGTCGTGTCGGCTCGTGCGGCCCGGATCGTCCGGGGCGCGGGTCAGAAGTTGCGGAGGAGGGATCCCGCGGCACCCCAGGTGTCGGTGAATCCCGCGGAGCGCAGGGTGTGCCAGATGGTGGCGGCGTTGATCGCGATGACGGGCTTGCCGAGCCAGTGCTCGGCCTGGTCGGCGAGCCGGACCATCGACAGGTTCGTCCCGACCTGCACGATGGCCTCGACGTCGGGCGAGTCGATCTCCTTGAGTGTGCGGATGACGGTCTCCTCGGACACCTCCGCGATGGCGGTCGCGCTCGGGACGCGCAACCCGGTCACGTTGAGCACGTCGAAGCCGGCCTCGGTGAAGTAGCGGTTGACGTTGACGTCGGCGACCGGCTGATACGGCGAGAAGACCGCGATGCGCCTGACGTCGAATGCTTCGAGCGCGGCACGGCAGGAGGAGGCACCGGTCGTGACCTGCAGCCCGCCGACCATCTCCTCGACGCGGCGGATGAAGGAGGCGTTGCCCTCGACACCGCCCCAGAAGGTCTCGGCGGACATCCCCATCATCATGAGGTCGGGCTTGCAGGTCATGACGTCGCGCAGCGCGACCTTCATGGACGCGCGGATCTGCTCGATGAGATTCACGAAGGTGGTGTCGTCGTCCATCGCCGGGTCGTCGATGTACATGCGGCCGGTGTGGAAGGTGACGCCGTGCGGCGCGAGCAGGGCGGTGTCGTGCTCGACGACCGTGTTGGTCGAGGGGACGATGACGCCGACCTTCGCTCGATAGCCGGTGATGTCTGTGGTCATGGGGGGTGTCTTCCTGTCGGGAGGCGGGATCAGGATGCGAGGAGCACGGCCCGCATCACGTGCTGCTCGGAGTCGGTGACGGCCGCGAAAGCGTCCGCGGCGTCGGCGAGATCGAACCGGTGCGTGATGGTGGCCGCGGGGGCGACGGAACCGTCGGCGACGAGCTGGACCGCCCGCGCGTACTGCCCCGTGCCGGCGCGCACGCCGAGCACCGTGAGCTCGTGCAGCAGGATCTCGGCGCTGCTGAAACCGGTCGGCGCGCGCCCCACGAGGGCGACGACCGAACCGGGCGCGGCGAGCATCCGCGCGGTCTCCACCCCGGCGGCCGCCGCCGAGGTCTCGACGACCAGAACCGGGCCGGAGTCGCCCGGGGAGCCGGCATCCATCTCCGCCGGATCGACCACGCGGAGACCGAGGCTCTGCGCGATCTCCCGGCGATGCGGCTGCGGTTCGTACACCGTGGTGTCCCACGAGAAGGCCTCGAGGGTCTGCGCCAGCAGCACGCCGAGGGGCCCGCCCCCGATCACGTGGGCGCGACGTCCGGGCGGCGAGAACGACCCGATGCGCTCGAGCAGGTGGAGGGCGACCGTGATCGGTTCGAGGACCGTCGCGGCGTCGTCGGCCACGACGTCCGGCACGGGCACGAGGCGGTCGGCCGCCACGACCAGGTGGTCCGCCATGACGCCCGGAACGCCCATCCCGAGGTAACCGCCGTTGCGGCAGATCTGCGGCGACCCCGCCCGGCACGCCGCGCACTCCCCGCACGCGAGGGTCGGGTCGATGACGACCCGGTCCCCCACCGCCAGGATCGACGGGGTGTCGGGCCCGACCTCGACCACGGTGGCGATCGCGTCGTGTCCCAGCGTCGCCGGGTAGGAGTCCGTGCGGCCGAGGTACCCGTGCACGTCCGTGCCGCAGATCCCCACGGCCCGGATGCGCACGTGCACCTCTCCCGCTCGCGGCTCCGGCACGGGGAGGACGTCGACCTCCAGTGTCCGGGCCGCGCGGAGCCGGACCGTGCGTCCCCCGATGCGCGGTGTCGGAACGGTCACGACGCGGGGACCGGGTAGGCGTTCCCCGCGGCCTCGCCGGTGCGGACCGCCGCGGGGTAGTTGATCGAGTGGGTCTGGAGGTACTCCCCGACGCCGAGCTCGCCGAACTCGCGGCCGTGGCCGCTGAGTCCGCGGCCCCCGAAGGGAGCGCGGAGCGACGTGCCGGCGCGATTGGCGCAGTTGAGGAACGTGAAGCCGACATCCAGGCGTCGGGCGATGGCCTCGGCGTGGGCGGGATCGGTCGACCATACCGACGATGCGAGCGACTGGTCGACCGCGTTGGCCCGGCGGACCACCTCGTCCTCGTCGTCGTACACGAGCACGGGGACCACCGGCCCGAACTGCTCGTCGGCGACGAGGGGGTGCTCGTCGGTCAGCCCCGTCACGAGGGTCGGACGGACCCAGTACCCGTCGGCCGCGTCCGGCTCGACGTCCCAGCGACCGAGCTCGTACCGGATGCCACCGGCGGCCTCGGCCGACTCGATCAGGCCCCGCAGGCGCTCCTGGTGATCGCGGCTCACGACCGGACCCATCGTGACGCCCGGTTCGAGCGGATCGCCCACGCGCAGCACGGACTCCGCGGCGGCGCGGAAGCCGGCGACGAACTCGTCGTGCCGCTCGCGCGGCACGAAGATCCGCTTGATCGCCATGCACACCTGTCCGCTCGTGAGGAAGGCGCCGAACACCGCGCGCGTGTACATCGCCTCGGTGTACTCGGCGTCCCGCAGGAAGATCGCGGCGTCGTTCCCGCCGAGCTCCATCACCGTCGGCGTCACGCGCCGGGCGGCGGACGCGGCGATCGCCTGGGCGGTGGGCAGTCCCCCGGTGAATGTGATCTTCGCGACGCGCGGGTCGGAGACGAGCGTCTCCCCGACGTCCGCTCCGCCGTTGACCACGTTGAGGACCCCGGCGGGCAGTTCGGCGGCCACCGCGGACAGGAAGTCCGTCACGGCCAGCGGTGCCAGCGGCGACGGCTTGAGCACCATCGTGTTCCCCGTCATGAGCGCCGGAACGACCTTGAGGGCGGCCAGGATGACCGGGGCGTTCCACGGCGTGATGGCCGCGATGACGCCGAACGGCTCTTTGACGATCACCAGGCGACCCTCGGCGTCCTCGACGACGACGTCGGCACTGATCCGCTCCGCGACGGGCGCGGCGAAGTCGGCGAACGCGGCCGCGAAGCCCAGCTCGCCGAGCGCGTCCGGCGCGACCTTGCCGAGCTCCCGGGCCAGCAGACGCGAACGCGCGGGGTTGTCGGCCGAAGCCTGCGCGATCGCGTCGCGCACCCGGCGGACGCGCTCGGCGACCGGTCGTGCCGCCCACGCCGGGAAGGCGGCGTGCGCCGCGTCGATGGCGATCGTCGTGAGCCGGGCGTCGCCGGCCGCGACCGCACCGACGACCTCCCCCGGACGCGCGGGGTTCTCGCGCTCGATGACCGTCGTCCCCTCGTGGGGCTCGCCCGCGATCCACAGCGGGAGCGCATGTGCCGTCGTCGTCATGCGTTCGTCCCCTCGCCGACCGTGGCGTTGATCTCGGTCGCGGCCGCCCGGACCGCCTCGATGATGTGGGCGCGCTTGTCGTCGTCGAGGCGGTAGAGCGGACCGGCGACCGCGAGCGCGGCGACGACCGAGCGATTGACGCGGATGGCCGCGGCGGTCCCCCAGATGCCGTCCTCGATCTGACCGAAGCTCTCGGTCCAGCCGGCGGCCGCGATGTCGGCGAGCTCGGCATCCGTCGGCAGCTTCGGGTCCTCCTCGAAGGCCCAGATCGACTTGTAGTACTCGGCCCGCTCCTTGGGGGTCAGGGCCGACAGCAGGACGCGCGCGCCGGCGCCCTGGTGGAGGGACATGAGCACGCCCTTCTCGAAGCGCAACCGCACGGGGCGCCGCGACTCCTCGATGTCGACCGCGACGACCGCCTGCCCGAGACGTCGCACCAGGAGAGAGGTCTCGCCGGTCTCCCGGGCCAACCGCTCGAGCACCGGGCGCACGACCTCGGCGAGCCCCGCGGACCCGGCGCGCGCCGCGGCGGCGAGGCCGACCGCGCGCAGCGACACCCGGTAGCCGCCGAACTCGGCCTCCTCCAGGAGCCCGAAGTCCTTGAGCTGACCGACGTAGCGGTACGCGGAGCTGACCGGGACGTCGAGGTAGCCGGCGATCTCCTGCACGGACTGCGTGTGGTTCTCCTCGGTAAAGGAGAGGAGTACGGCGAGGACCCGCCGCGAGCTCTCCGAGCCCGACGTGCCGGTGGTGCGCGCGCGCACCTCACCGGGGTTCGCGGCCATCGCCGCGGTGAACGTGCTGCTGGTCTGTCTGGTCACGAGGTTCCTCCACGGGGGTCCGGATGTCCTGCGGTCGTCTGCGCCGTCGCTCCACTCGTCATCGCGGCGAGGAGCGCCGGCTCGCTGATGGCGTCGCCCGAGATCTCCGCGACGGCAAGCCCGCGATCGAGGACGATCACGCGGTCCGCGAGCTCGCAGATCTCCGGCACGTCGGTCGACACGACGAGCACGGTCACGCCCGTCGCGGCGAGCTCGCGCACGCGCTGATGGATCTCGGCCCGGGCGCCGACGTCGACCCCGGCGGTCGGGTCGTGCAGCAGCAGCACCCGCGCGTCGGCCGCCATCCACCGGGCGAAGATCGCCTTCTGCTGGTTGCCGCCCGAGAGGGTCGACAACGCCGCGGAGATCGGCGCGGCCAGGCGCACGCGCGCGGCGAGCGCCGTCACGGTGTCGGTCTCTCGCGCGCGGTTCGGCACCCCCGCGACGGCGAGGCCGCGCAGGCTCGACACGGAGATGTTGGATCGGATGTCATGACTCGGCAGGGCCGCGAGGCCCCGGTCCCCGGGGACGTACGCGACACCCGCGCGGGCGGCCTGCAGTCGGTCGCCCGAACGCAGTGGCATCCCGTCGACCGTGACCGCTCCGCCGCCCCGCGGGTCGATGCCGCCGACGAACCAGAGCACCTCGTCGGCGCCTGAACCGGCGAGGCCCGAGAGGCCGAGGATCTCGCCGCGGTGGGCGGAGAACGACAGATTCTCGAGCGGTCCCCCGCGCAGGTCCTCGACGACGAGAGCGGTCTCTCGCGTGCTTCCGGAATCGGCGAGGCGGTCGGCGGGCGCGTCCACGCGGTGCGAGATCTGGTCGACGGGCGTGACCAGCTGCACGAGCGCGGATCGGCTGATCTCCTCCTTCGCCAGGTCGGCGACGACGCGCGCGTCCCGCACCCCCGTGACCGAATCCGCGACGGCCTCGATGTCGTCGAAGCGGTGCGAGACGTAGAGGACGCTGACTCCCTTCGCGGAGAGGCTCCTCACCATGTCGAGGATCGCGGCGGCCTCCTGCGGGGCGAGGGCCGCGGTCGGCTCGTCCAGGATGATGAGTCGCGCATCCGTGACCAGGGCGCGCGCCACCATCACCAGTCGGCGTTCCACCGAGGTCAGCGAGTGGATCGGTGCCGTGGCCTCGATCGGCGCGCCGAGTCGCTCCAGGGCCCGCTCCGCGACGGCGCGCGAGCGCGACTCCGAGACCACGCCGAATCGCCGGGGTTCGCGGCCCAGGACGATGTTCCCGGCGACGCTGAGGTGCGGCGCGAGCTGCATCTCCTGGGGCACCAGCGCGATGCCCGCTTCGAGCGCGTCGTCCGGGCCCTTGAACTGCGCGGCGGTGCCGTCGATGAGGATCTCGCCGCCGTCCGGAGCATGGATGCCGGCGAGCATCTGCATCAGCGTCGACTTCCCGGCCCCGTTCGGGCCGACGACACCGCGCACCTCGCCCGCGCCGAGCGCGACCGCGGCGTCGCCGATCGCCGTCACCCCGCCGAACGTCTTGGTGAGTCCGACGGTCCGCAGCCACGCCGTCATCGCGTCCCCCGGCGGCGGTTCAGCGCCAGGATGGCGATCAGCAGGATGAGACCCTGCAGCAGCTGGCCGAGCCAGCTCGGCTGATTGAGCATCGTGACGCCCGTGCTCACTACGGCGAGGAAGAGGGCGCCGAGGACGGCCCCGCCCACGTTGAAGCGCCAGCCGCGTCCGAGCGAGAGGCTGAGGTAGGCCGCGGCGAAGGCCGGCAGGAGCAGGCTGCTGCCCGGGTCGGGGTAGTACTGACCCGCCTGCGAGGTGAGGAGCACGCCGCTGATGCCGGCGCACGCGCCGACCAGGGTGAAGCTCAGGACCTGGATGCCTTTGACGTTGACGCCCGCGATCCGCGCGGCGACGGGGTTGTCACCGATGGCGGAGGCGTGTCGTCCGAAGACGGTGAAGCGCAGCAGGGCACCGATGGCGACGAGAAGGACGGCGACGACGACGATGTCGATCGGCAGCGTTCCGATGGTGGCGCCGGTGATGAGCGTGTACTCCGGCGCGATGCCGGAGAAGATCGTCTGGCTCGAGATCGCGAGCATGACGCCCTGGATCGTCGCCCCCGTCGCGAGCGTGCCGATGAACGAGGGAAGCCGCGTGTAGGCGACCAGGATGCCGTTGACCGCGCCGAGCACCGCGCCGAAGACGATGCCGAGAAGCGTGGCGACGATCCAGTTCGCCTGCCACAGCACCATCGACTGGACGGCGAGGGCTCCCGCGGCGCCGGCCACGAAGCCGAAGGAGAGGTCGAACTCGCGCAGCGCCAGGACCACGCAGAGCCCGCCGACCACCACCAGCAGCGGCAGGTTCTGCTGCACGATCGCGATGAAGTTGGCCGGCGTGGGGAAGACCGCGGGCTTCAGGATCGAGAACAGCGCGATCGCGAGGACGAACACGGCCGGGAGCGTCCATCGCTCGAGACCGGCCGCCGTGAGGCGGCGGCGCGGCGTCGGTGCCGTCTCGGCGACGGTCGCCCGTCGCTCGGGTGTCGCTTGGGTCGTCACGGGGGCCCCTTTCGGCGCGGGTCGGTTCGGTATGGCGGGGAGGGCCGCCCGCCGCGAGAGCGGGCGGCCCGAGGGATCAGATCCCGTACTTGCTCTTCCACTTGTCGAGGAAAGGCTTGGCGAAGTCGTCCTGCGGGTAGACGTCGGTCCCCTCCGCGGGAGCGTTCGACTTGTCGACGATCGTGTAGTTGTAGGCGTACTCGGCCGGCGTGGTCTTGGGGATGTCCGTGCCGTTGACCCAGTGGTCGAGGAGCGCGTCGATCGCGACGAAACCGGACTTGGCGCCGTCCGACGTGACGAGGGTCACCCCGCCCTGGCGGACGAAGCTCAGGGCACCCGGGATCGCACCGAAACCGTAGATCGGCACGTTCCGTCCGGTCTGCTTGAGCGCCGGCACGGTGCTCTGCACGCCGATGTCGAGCGCGGTGAACAGCGCCGCGAGGTCCGGGTTGGCGTTGAGGACGTCGACCGCGGCCGAGGTCGTGCCGCCGAAGATGTCGGTGACCGGCACATCGATGCGCTGCAGCGGCGTGAAGCCGAGGCCCGGGCCGTCCTCGTTCAGCGTGTCGACCTCGGCGTCGATCCCGAAGTAGCCGGCGACCGCCAGCGGCGCGACGGACCCTCCCTTCGGGAGGTCCTTCGCCATCTGCTGGAGCAGCATCGTCGTCTGCTCGCCCTGGTCGGGGTAGTACATGCCGGCGAAGTCGTCGCTCGGGACGCCCGCGTAGCCGACGGCGATGACCGGGATCCCCGCGGCAGCGGCGGCTTTCAACTGCGGCGCGATGAGGCCGGTCGCGACGTAGTTCGTGAGGATCGCGTCCACGTGCTGCGTGATGAGCGACTGCATCGTGGATGCCATCTTCTGCGGGTCTCCCGCGGAGTCGGTCACCACGGTGGTCCATCCGACGGTGTCGGCGGCCTGCTGGATGGCGGCGAGCGTCTGCTTCTCCCCGTCGCCGTCGCCCTGCGACTGCCACACGCCGATCGTCTTCTGCGGGATGCCGCTCGCGGCGGCGGAGGAGGAGGTGCTCGCGGATCCGCTGCAGCCGCTCATCACGAGGGCGGCGGCCACGACGAGCGACGCGAGTGCGCCGCCGCGAGTGAAGGGGCCGAGTTTCATCAGTTCTCCATCTGTCGTTGGGAGGTTCGGGTCTCTCACCTGGAGAGAATGGGTCTGTCGCTTGACGAGAACTATAGGGAGCGGACCGCTCGCGCCAAGTTACGTTTTCCGACACCGCGCGTGAGAATCGCCGCCACGTCCGCGGCGGGCCGCCGCGCGTCGAGAACGGGCCCGATCCCCGTAAAATCACGGTTTCTCGTGTGTTTCGGCGTCGAACGCCGCCGCTGAGAACGCCTCCGTCGGCCGCATTTCTGCGCGGATTTCCCCGTCGCGCGCTGAGAAGGCCGCTATCGAGGGCTGAGAAGGCGCCGTTCCCCCCTGGTCGCCGCTCGTGCATACTGCATCGCATGATCCCCGAGGCCACGCACACGTCGCACATCGTCGTGACGATCAACGGACGCCCCGAGTCGGTCGAGGTCGACAACCGGATGTCCCTGCTCGACCTCCTTCGCGAGCGCCTCGATCTCATCGGCAGCAAGAAGGGCTGCGACCACGGACAGTGCGGAGCGTGCACGCTCCTCATCGACGGACGACGCGAACTCGGATGCCTCACGCTCGCCGTCGCGGCCGAGGGTCGGGACGTCACGACGGTCGAGGGGCTCGCCGACGCGGGCGACCTGCATCCCGTCCAGCGCGCGTTCATCGAGCGCGACGCCTTCCAGTGCGGCTACTGCACGCCCGGTCAGATCTGCTCGGCCGTCGGTGTGCTCGACGAAGCGGCGAAGGGATGGCCCAGCCGCGTGACCGCCGATGTCGCCGCTCCGACCGGTCCCGCGGGCGCCGAACTCGACGCGGCGGAGGTCCGGGAGCGCATGAGCGGGAACCTGTGCCGCTGCGCGGCCTACTCGAACATCGTCGCCGCCGTCCTGGACGCCCGATGAAGTCCTTCGCGTACGACCGGCCCGCCGACGCCGCGTCGGCTCTCGCGCTCCTCGACGCCCACCCCGACGCGCGCCTGCTCGGAGGGGGAACGAACCTCGTCGACCTGATGCGGCTCGGCGTCGAGCACCCGTCCCGTCTCGTCGACGTCAGCCGCCTCGACTTCGGCGGCATCTCGGTCGACGCCGACGGAGGAGTGCGGATCGGCGCGAGCGTGCGCAACAGCGACCTCGCCGGTGACATGACGGTCCGCTCGCGTCATCCGCTCGTCGCGGAAGCGGTCCTGGCCGGGGCGTCCGGACAGCTGCGCAACATGGCCACGGTCGCCGGCAACCTCCTCCAGCGGACGCGCTGCGTCTTCTTCGCCGACGTCTCGACGCCGTGCAACAAGCGGGATCCCGGCTCCGGCTGTTCCGCGCGCGGTTCGGGGGCGGCGCGCGAACTCGCGGTGCTCGGCGCATCGACCTCGTGCCTCGCAACGTTCCCGGGCGATCTCGCGGTGGCGCTCGTCGCCCTCGACGCGACGGTGGAGTTCGAGACCGCAGGGGGCTCGGCATCCATCCCCGTGGACGAGCTCTACCGTCTTCCCGGGGACCGCCCCGACCGGGACACGACGCTCCCGCCCGGTGCGCTCATCACCTCGATCACGATCCCCGCCGCACCCGCCGGGATGTCGACGTCGTACCGGAAGGCGCGCGATCGCCAGTCGTTCGCCTTCGGGCTGGTGACGGTGGCCGCCGGCCTCCGCCTCGAGGACGGGATCGTGAGCGACGTCCGGATCGCCCTCGGTGCCGTGTCGCACCGTCCCTGGCGAGCGCGCGTGATCGAGCACCGTCTGCTCGGTGTCCCGTTGGACCCCGACACCCTCGACGACGCGATCGCCGCGGAGCTGTCGGCCGCGGAGCCCGAGCCCGAGAACGCGTTCAAGCTCGAGCTCGCGCACCGGTTGATCTCCGGTGTGCTCCGCGACCTCGCGCAGCGTCAGGGGGAGGAGGCGTGAGCGCCGTCGGACGTGACGTCGCCCGCGTCGAGAGCCGCGTGAAGGTGACCGGCGCCGCCCGCTACTCCTACGAGCACACGCCGTCCGACGTCCTCTACGCCTGGATCGTCACCTCGACGATCGCCCGCGGACGCGTCGTGTCGATCGATTCCGCCGCCGTCGCGGCGATGCCCGGGGTGGCGTTCGTCATGACGGCCGAGAACGCGCCCCGCCTGCACGACGCCGGTGACGCCGAGGTGCTGGTCCTCCAGTCCTCCCGGGTGTCGTACCGCGGCCAGGTCGTCGCGGTCGTTCTGGCCGACACCCCGGAGACGGCGCGCGAGGCCGCGGAGCGCCTGCCCGTCGTCTACGAGGAGGAGCAGGCCGACGTCCGCCTGACCCGCACGCATCCGCGCCTCTACGCGCCGGAGTACACCAACGCGATGTTCGCCACCGACAGCGTCATCGGCGACGTCGACGCCGCCCTGGCGTCCGCCGCCGTCACGATCGACGCGACGTACTCGACGCCCGCCGCCTTCAACAACCCGATGGAGCCGCACGCCACGGTGGCCCGCTGGAACGACGACGGGCTGGACCTCCTCGACTCCACCCAGGGCACCAACTGGGCGCAGGCCACCATCGCCACGCTGTTCGACCTCCCACCCGAGCGGGTCCGCATCCGGTCCGAGCACGTCGGCGGCGGGTTCGGCTCGAAGGGCCCGACGCGCCCGGGCGCGGTCCTCGCCGCGATGGCCTCCCTCCTCGTCGGTCGGCCGGTCAAGATCGCGTACACCCGTCAGATGATGTTCGGCCTCGCCGGCTACCGATCGCCCACGATCTCGCGCGTGCGGCTGGGGGCGGATCCCGACGGCACCCTCACCGCCGTGGGCCACGACGCGATCGGCCAGGTGTCCGGCATCCAGGAGTTCGTCGAGCAGACCGCCGTCCCCACGCGGCACATGTACGCCGCCTCGCACCGGCGGACGACGCACCGCGTCGTCGCCCTCGACGTGCCGACCCCCTCCTACATGCGCGGGCCCGGCGAGACCCCCGGCCTGTACGCGCTCGAGTCAGCCATGGACGAACTCGCGTTCGCGCTCGACATCGACCCGGTCGAACTGCGCGTCCGGAACGAGCCCGCGGTCGACCCGGAGAGCGGCGAGCGCTTCAGCAGCCGACACCTCGTGGAGTGCCTGCGGCGCGGGGCCGAGCGGTTCGGCTGGGCCGCGCGCGACCGGCGCCCCGGACGCCGGCGGGAGGGGCGGTGGATGGTCGGCACGGGCGTCGCGTCCTCGCTGTACCCCGCCGACGTGGTGCCCAGCACCGCCCGGATCACCGCACTTCCGAACGGGCGCTTCGAGCTCGCCATCAACGCGACCGAGATCGGGACGGGCGGACGGACCGTCATCGTGCAGCTCGCCGCGGACGCTCTCGGCGTCGAACTCCACCGCATCGACGTGCGAATCGGCGACACGCGGCTGCCCCCCGCGGCGGTGTCCGGGGCGTCCTGGGGAACCGCCTCGTGGGGGTGGGCCGTGATCCGGGCGGGCGAGGAGCTCGCGCGCCGCCTGGCCTCGCGACCGACGATGCCCCCCGAGGGCATCTCGGTCACCGTCGACACCGCCGAGGAGGTCGTGGCGATGGAGCCGATGGCCCGGTTCTCGTTCGGTGCGCAGTTCGTCGAGGCCCGCGTCGACCTCGACTCGGGCGAGGTCGTGGTGCCGCGCATGCTCGGCGTCTTCGCGGCGGGCCGCATCCTGAACCCGCGGACCGCCCGCGCCCAACTCGTCGGCGGGATGACGATGGGACTGTCGATGGCGCTCCACGAGGACGCGGAGGTCGACCCCGGCACGGGGCGCTACCTCGCGCGGGATTTCGCGAGCTACCACATCGCGGCGCACGCCGACGCCCCCGACGTCGAGGTCGAGTGGATCGACGAGCACGACCCGCACCTCTCACCGATCGGCGGGAAGGGCATCGGCGAGATCGGGATGGTGGGGACCGCGGCCGCCGTCGCCAACGCCGTTCACCACGCGACCGGCGTGCGCGTCCGCGACCTGCCGATCCACCCGGACCGGCTGCTCCGCGACCTGCCCCGGCGCTGACGTCCCTCGTGCTCCGCGAGAGCCTTCGGCAGCCTCGGGGGTGCGGTGGCGGCATGGCGGGGGGAATATTCTCCTTGCCCGCCGTTTCCCGCGTGCGATAGAACGTAGTCAGCGGGAGAAGATTCCGCGGTGAACCGCGGGCCGCTCGACCCGCGCTGACGGCCCTGCGGCCGCCCTGGGGGGGGAAATGCGCACGTCTGCGCGATCGATGCTGCACGCCTGGACGACCACGTTGGTCGGTCTCTCACTCGTCGGGTCCGTCCTGATCGCGCCCGCTGCGTACGGCGCGACACCGACGCCCACGCCGCCCGTGTCGACGTCGGCCGCGACACCGACACCGGCCCGGTCGGCCGCCCCGACGCCGACACGCACGTCCACGGCCACACCCAGCCCGGCTGCCACGCCCACATCGTCGACCAGCCCCCGCCCGGCGGCGACGCCTACCCCGACGGCGACACCGAAGCCGACGGCGACACCGACCTCCACGCCTACCCCGACGGCGACACCAAAGCCAACGGCCACACCGAAGCCGACGGCCACACCGACGGCCACGCCGAAACCGACACCCACCGCCCTACCGACGACCGGCTCCATCTCGGGCGCGGTGACGCTCCCCGCCGGCCGGTCTCTCACTGCCGGGCTGGTCACCGCCACGGTCTACGCCTCCGGCGGCTCGATCGCCGCCGCCGTCCCGGTGGCGGCCGACGGCACGTATCGCGCCGCGGGGCTCGACGCCGACGTCTACACCGTGAAGTTCTCCGCGTCGCCCGAGGCCAACCTCCTACCGCAATGGTGGGATGCCAAGACCTCGTCCTCCTGGGCGACCCCGATCACCCTCGTCGGCGCGCAACAGGTCTCGGGCATCAACGCCTCCCTTCAGGCAGGAGCCTCGCTCAGCGGACGGGTTCAGATACCCTCCGGGGCGACCGAAAAGGCCGTCCAGGTGGCGGCTTACAGCACGAGCGATGAGTCCGTCGCCGTCGGCGCGAGCAGCATCGACGTCACCGGCCGCTACGTCATCCGCGGCCTGCCGGCCGGCTCGTACCTGGTGCGCTTCAGCCCGTGGGACAGCTCCCTGCTCCCCCAGTGGTGGAAGGACGCGGCCGTCATCGGGTCGGCGACATCCGTCACGCTCGCGCGGGGGGAGGCCCGCGACGGCATCGACGCGACCATCCGCACGGGCGCGACGGTCTCCGGCCGAATCTCCGCACCCGCCGGCACCGACCTCGCGAGTGTGAGCGTGTCGGTGTACGACGTCGCGCGCCCCGAAGTCGCCGTCACCTCCACCACCGCCCGGTCGGACGGCACGTTCTCGATCGCCGGCCTGCCGACAGGGGCGTACAAGCTGCTGTTCGGCGGGGCCGCGGGGATCGTTCCCGAATGGTGGCGGGATGCACCCGACTTCGCCTCTGCGACGGCGCTGAATCTGGTGGCCGGCAGCACCGCGAAGGACGTGAACCCGACGTTGAGCGCCCTCGGGTCGATTTCCGGCTCCGTGACCGCTCCGGCCGGCGTGGACCTCTCCACCGGAGGCGTCACGATCCTGGCCTTCCGGACCTCGGATCCCACCACGGCCGTCGCCCGCACGACGATTCGCCGAGATGGGACGTACACCCTCGCCGGCCTCGCGGCCGACAGCTACCGCGTGTCCTTCTCTCCGGGCGCGCTCCCTCTCGTGTCGGAGTGGTGGAACGACAGTCCGGACTTCGATTCGGCGACCACGATCACCCTGTCCGCCGGCCAACGGGTCACCGGCATCGACGCGGCTCTTGCCTCGATGGCCGGCATCGTCGGGCGCGTGACCCTGCCTTCCGGAGTCGACATCCGATCCGGCCAGATCGCCGTGCGCGCGTTCTCGACGTCTGACCGCACGTCAGCGGTTGCGCAGACGACCGTCGCGCCCGACGGATCGTACGCGCTGTCCGGTCTGCGTGCCGGATCGTACGCGATCTCCTTCACACCGAAAGACCTGCCGGTTCTCGCGGAGTGGTGGAACGACAAGCCCGACTTCGACACCGCCACACCGGTCGTCGTCCGCACCGGACAGACCGTGAAAGACGTCAACGTCGTCCTCGCCCGCAGCGCGACGATCTCCGGCACCGTCACCCTCCCCGCCGGCGTGTCCGCGACGGCCGGCAACGTCACGATCCGCGCCTGGTCGTCTGCGGCCGTGATCGCCGCGACGGCCGTTGCCGGCCCCGACGGTCGCTACACGATCACCGGGCTCCCGCCCGGGACATATCGGGTCGACTTCGATCCCGGAACCCTCCCCGCGGTAGCTCAATGGTGGAATGCGGCGACGACCTACGACACGGCCACCGCGGTCACGGTGAAGACGGGACAATCTCGCGACGGGGTGAACGCGGTGCTCCGACCCCTGGCATCCATCTCCGGAAAGGTGACGGTGCCCGCGGGGGTGACGCCGACTCCCGGCGATCTCACGGTCACCGTGGTCGGTGCGGATGGGTACCCCCTCACGCGCGCGGTGGATGTCGCGTCCGACGGGACCTACACCGTCACCGGCCTGCCCACGGCGCGCTACAAGATCCGGTTCTCGGCGCGCACATCGCCTCTCCTCGAGCAGTGGTGGGACAACAAGCCCGACGCGGACTCCGCGATCCCCCTCGCCCTGGCCGCCGGGGAAGCCCGGACCGGAGTGGATGCCACGATGTCCAGGGCCGGTTCGATCTCGGGCAAGGTGAGTCTCCCGACGGGAGTGGCGCTCTCGTCCGGGGCCGTGGAGGTCTCCGCGTTCGCCGCCGGGGGAACGGATGCGGCCGCGAGCTCCTTCGCGGCAGCGGACGGAACATACTCGATCACCGGCCTCCGCGCGGGTACCTACACGGTTCTCTTCCACGCCCACGATCTCCCCGTCGTCGACCAGTGGTGGAAGAAGGCCGCGGACAGAGCGTCGGCGACGTCCGTGACGGTGACCGCGGGTCAGGCCCGTACGCAAGTCGACGCAGCGCTCACCGCGGGAGCCTCCATCCGAGGGCGCGTGAGCCTGCCGTCCGGCATCGACCTCTCGTCGGGATCCGCGACCGCGGAAGTGTTCAACTCCTCGGCGCCGGGATCGCTCGTCGCGTCGGCGCCGGTGGCCTCGGACGGCACCTTCCAGGTGATCGGTCTCGCCGGCGGCTCGTACAAGATCCACATCGCGGTCAGCGGTATCCCCGTCGCAGACCGGTGGTGGAACGACAAGCCCGACTTCGCCTCCGCGACCGAGCTCGTCCTCACTCCCGGTCAGGCCTCCGGCCCGCTTGCCATCCCACTGGCGCCCCTCGCCTCCATCTCGGGCAAGGTGGCGCTGCCGTCGGGTGCCTCGGTGGATCCCACCACTCTGAGAGTCGAGCTGTACTCGACCTTCTCGTCGGACCGCGTCCTCGCCTCCGCGGCGGTGCGTCGCGACGGCACCTACTCCCTCACGGGACTGGCAGCTGGAACCTACAAGGTGAAGTTCGCCACCTTCAACGCCCCCCTCCTCGAGCAGTGGTGGAAGGGGCGAGCCGACTTCTCCACGGCGACCCTGCTGACGATCAAGACCGGTGAGGCCCGGACCGGCATCGACGCGACGTTGTCGTCCGGAGCGTCCATCGCGGGGACCGTCTCCTTCCCGGATGGCTCCTCGACCGTCGTGACGAGCCCACGAGTGGAGGTCTATTCGATCGGTGACGCGCACACCGTGGTCAAGGATGCCTCGGTGGCGGCGAGTGGTTCCTACGTCGTCGCCGGACTCGCACCCGGGACGTACCGCGTTCGCTTCACCGGCAGCCATGGCGTCGACGAATGGTGGAAAGGTGCGGCGACGGCGGATGCCGCCCAGGCGATCCCGCTGACCGCGGGGCAGGCGAAGACGGGCGTCGACGGAACCCTGCGCGCGGAGCCGCCGCGGACGTCGGGCGTCGTGGGTCGAGTCGCCTTGCCTGACGGCGTCACCCTGGACCGCGGCCACATCACGGTCTGGGTCTTCGATACGACGAAAGCTCTCATCGCGAGCGGGAATGTCCGCGCCGACGGCACGTACTCCATCCTGGACCTTCCCGCCGGGACGTACACGATCGAATTCGACAGCTCGAACCTCCCCGTCGCCGAGCGGTGGTGGTGGGAGAGCGCGAGCACCGCCGAGTCGGCGCGCGCTCTCACGCTGGCCGTGGGGCAGGTGCGCACCGGCATCAACACGACCCCGCCGCGCGGCGCCCGGATTTCCGGAACAGTCACCCTTCCCACGGGAGTATCGCTCGCCGCGGCACCCGTCACGGTTTATGTCGAGTCGTCCACTGTCAAGTACACATCGGTGGCCAGCACCCAAGTACTCGCCGACGGTTCGTACCAGCTCCATGACGTTCCGCCCGGCTCGTACAAGCTGGAGTTCCATTCCGGATCGACCCGCACGGTCACGCAATGGTGGAACGCTCGACCGAATTGGGATACGGCCGACGTCCTGACGGTGACGGCGGGACAGGTGCTGACCGGCATCGACGCGAAGCTGGCCAAGTCCGCGTCGGTTTCGGGTCGGGTCACCTTGCCCGCTGGCATCCGACTCTCCGACGGCACGGTCGAGGTGCAGGCGCTTTCGACGTCACCGTCCGACACCGAGCTGCACACGACGGTCGTCCAGAGCGACGGTTCGTACCTGCTCGCCGGGCTGCCCGCCGGCTCGTACCGAATCTCCTTCACCCCGCGCGATCTCCCGGTGCTTCCGCAATGGTGGGACCACGCCACGGACTACGGCTCCGCGGCGATCGTGACCCTCACCGCGGGGCAGGTCAAGACCGGCGTCGACGCCGCACTCGCCTCGGGCGGCATCGTGTCGGGCCGGGTATCCGCTCCCGCCGATCTCGCTTCCGCGCTGTCCGGAACCATGGTGGAACTGCGTCCCACCTCCGGCTCCTTGGACGGCAACTGGATGACGACCGTGCGCGCGGATGGCACGTACACGATCAGCGGTGTCACGCCGGGGACCTACAACGTCTCGTTCGTTCCCCAGAACCGCGCTCTTCTGCCCGAGTTCTGGAAGGACGCGCGCACCGTGCAGTCGGCGACCCCGATCACCGTGACGGGCGGAGGAGTCCTCACGGGCATCGACGCCTCGCTCGAGCCCGCAGCCACGATCTCCGGAAAGGTCACGCTTCCCCCCGGTGTGAATCCCGGGTGGCGTTCGCTCGAAGTGAAGGTGGTACCCGCGACGTCCGAATGGGACAGCGCCACATACGGCACCGTGGCCTCGGACGGCACCTACTCGGTGGGAGGTCTCGTTCCGGGCTCCTACAAAGTCAAGTTCCAGACATACGACATCGACGCGGTGAGCGAATGGTGGAACGACAAGCCCGATTTCGCCTCGGCCACGGCGATCACCGTCCAGGCGCGAGAGAACAAGAAGAACATCGATGCCACGCTCGCGCGTTCGGCCAGCATCTCCGGCACCGTCTCGTTGCCGTCCGGAGTGACGTTGGGTCAAGGGCGCGTGCAGGTCTCCGCCTACGCCCCGGGGAATTCCTGGCAGACCCTCGCGAACGCCTACGTGGCGGGCGATGGCTCGTACACGCTCACCGGCCTTCCGGCCGGCACTTACGTCGTCAAGTTCACGCCCAACGGGTTGCCGGTCACCTCGGAGTGGTGGGACGACAAGGCCGACATCTCCACCGCGACACGAATCGTTCTGGCATCCGGGCAGAAGAAGACGGGAGTGGATGCCGCTCTCTCCTCGTCGCCCACGATCTCGGGGAAGGTGACTCTGCCGAAGGGTGTGAGCCTGTCCCAGGGCTCGGTGTCGGTGGAGGCCTATGCCGCGGCTGAGTCGTGGAGCGTGAAGGCGACCGCCCAGGTCTCCGAGGACGGGTCATACACACTGAGCGATCTCGCGCCCGGCTCGTACAAGATCAAGTTCTCGTCCTCTTGGCTGCCGGTCGTCAGCCAATGGTGGAACGCGCAACCGGACTTCGCTTCGGCGACGACCGTGGCCCTCGGCGCGGGCGGGCGCGTCACGGGCATCGATGCCACTCTGACACTCGCCGCATCCATCTCGGGCACCATCACCCTTCCCTCGACAGCGACCACGGGCAGCCTCACCGTTTCGGCCGTCTCGGACACCGACCGATGGAAGACGGTTGCCTCGACCACCGTGTCCGGAAACGGTTCGTACACCCTGACGGGTTTGCCGGCCGGCAGCTACCGGGTGCAGTTCAGTACCTACAGCCTCCCGGTGCTCGACGAGTGGTGGGATGACGCCGCATCCTTCGACGACGCGCGAACCATCACGCTGACGGCAGGACAGAAGCGCACCGGGGTGAACGCCTCTCTGGCCGCCGCGGGGTCGATCTCCGGCACCGTCTCGGGCCCGGGGGGCGTACCAGCGGCGGGGGTGTCGATCGTGGCGTACATCCGAACCGCGGACGGCAGCTGGACGTGGAGGGACCAGACCTCGACGAATGATCGCGGCACCTTCACCATCTCGCGCCTTGCGCCCGGCTCATACACCCTGCAGGCCGACCCCCCTTCCGGTTCGCTCCTCGCCGAGTACTTCTCGGACAAGCCCTCTCTCGCGACGGCCGACGTCATCACCGTCGATTCGGGATCCCGGCGAGAAGTCACGGCGAACATGACACTCGCCTCGGGGACGAAGGTGTCGGGCAAGGCGACGTATGCCGACGGATCCCCGGTGTCGTCCTCGGCCGTCCACCTCTACTCGCGTTCGGGGGCGACCCTCGGATGGACCCAGACCGATGCGAACGGGGCGTATTCCTTCCCCGGCGTCGCGCCGGGTGAGGTCACCACCGCCGTCGACGCAGCAGGGGGACGGGTCTTCTCGGGCTCGGCGGCCGCGCTGGCCGCAGCCACGTTCGTCACCGTGGCCGCCAAACCCGTCACGCTGGATCTCCGCGTGGCAGGGGTCACCGTCTCCGGAACCGTCGCCGTCTCCGGACGGACGACACCGGCGACCGGAGGCACGGTCCGAGTGGCGTCGCCTCTCGGCGGGTACTCTCCGAGCGTCAGGGTTGCCTCCGACGGCCGATTCAGCGTCCGCGGCGTCATGCCGGGGTCCTACACCCTGTCCTTCCAGCCGTCGGAGGACAGCGACCTCGCCCCCGCGTGGTCCGACGCCGCGTCGAATTTCGCCGATGCCGTCGCGTTCACCGTCGGCGCGACGCCGGTGATCAAGAACATCACGACGTCCGTCGCCGGAGCGATCACGGGAACCCTCCCCACGCCCCCGGGCGAGTCGTACGTTTCGCTCGAGCTCCTGCAGATGATCGGCGGGGAGGCCAGGTCGGTGGACTACACCTACGGCGCGGCCGGCTCGGCGTTCCGCTTCGGCGCCCTGGCTCCCGGACAGTACACCGTGTCCGCGGGCCCGATCTTCCTCGGTGGGGCCGTCACGCCGGAGTCGGCGAGGTGGGTCACCGTGGCCGGTTCTGCGACGGATGTCGGAACACCGGATGTGACGCCGAAGGTCGCCGCCGGCACGGTCTCGGTGACCGTGCTCGGCCAAGGCCCGGCCTCCACCACGGTGGCCCTCATCGATGCGGCCGGCAGGACGTTCTCTCCCTCCGTCACCTCCTCGTCGTCCTCGCCGTCCTCCCTCTCCGCGACGTTCTATGTCCCGACCGGCACCTACCGGGCGTTCGCCGGGTCGAGGGCCGCTGGAGGGGTCGACACGTGGTTCGGCGGCTCGTCGGCGACGACCGCGACCAAGATCTCCGTGAAACAGGGTCGCACCACACCGGTCTCCTTCACGATGGCCACCGGAGACGGTTCCGTGTCCGGCTCTCTCACCGATGCGAAGACCGGGACGCCCGTAGCGGGCGCCGTGGTCCGGCTCGTTCCCCTCGACCGCTCCGCCGCGTTCGGCGAGGACGCGAGCCGCTCGCTGGGTGAGATACGGGTCTCGAGCGCCAAGAACGGCTCGTTCTCGCTTCCCTCCAGCGTTGTCGCCGGCAAGTCGTACCGGATCGACGTGGCCACGGGGGGTCCCTCGGACAATGCGCTCGTGTCGCAGACGTTCACCGCCGTCGCGGGGTCACAGGTCAAGAAGATCGCCGTCCCCGCGCCGGGAACCGTCACGGGAACAGTCGTGGACGCGAGGAGCGGACAGCCCGTGAGCGGCGAGATGGTGCTGCTCTGGCGGGACGGCGACACCGCCGCGATGAGGGGCGCGTCCACGGACGAGACCGGCGCCTACAGCTTCACCGGGCTTCCAACAGGCTCGTACCGCGTCCAGTTCCACGGTGAAGTAGACGGCGGGATCACCTCGTACGCTCCGGGATGGGCGCCCTCCGCGCTGACTCGGGAGTCCGCTCCCTCGTTCGTGGTCAGCGCCGGCGGCACCACAACCATCCCGACACGGAAGCTCGATCGTGCCGGCGTGCTCACCGGACGCCTTTCCCTTGCGGTGTCGAGCACCACGACGCGGTGGGCGTCGGGATACGTCGAGGCAAGGGACGCAAAGGGAGCCGTGGTCGCGTCGACGTACGCGGACGCGTGGGACTCCGGCGGATTCTCGCTCGAGGTGCCGGCGGGCACCTTCACGGTGTGCTCTCGGCTGTTGAGCGCTCGGCCGACGGACGCGGGAACATGCCGGTCCGGCGTCGCCGTGACCGCCGGAGCGGTCGTGGCCGGCGTCGATCTGACCTCGAAGCCTGCGCAGGTCACGGCGGGCGCGGCCGCCACGGCCTCCCGGATGCGAGCGGCCGCATGATCGAGCGCGCCACCGACACGGACGGAGCTCCCTCACCCCGGTAGCGTGGAGCCCATGCCCGTGCGCTCCCCCTGGTCGTGCGTCCTCTGGGACGTCGACGGAACCCTCGTCGATGCATCCGAGGGCATCCTCCGCCGTCTCACTGTCACCCTCGAGCACTTCGGGCGCAGGCCGCCCCTCCGCGGCGAACTGTCGCACTGGATCGGGCCGCCGATGTTCGAGTCGTTCCAGGTCAACGTCGGCATGACACCCGACGAGGCGACCGAGGCCGTCACGTTCTACCGCGCGCTCAACAAGAACGAGGGCTACACCGGCAGCGCACAGCTGTACCCGGGTGTCGCGGACATCGTGCGCGACCTGCACGCCGCCGGCGTGCCGCAGTCGACCGCGAGCTCGAAGCCCGAGGTGCAGGTCGTGGCGCTCATGGACCACTTCGGTCTCGCCCCCGACCTCGAGGCGATCGTCGGTGCGAGCCCCGATGAGCGCACGCTGAGCGCGAAGTCCGACATCGTCCGCGAGGCGCTGCGGCGCCTGGAGGTCCGGGGTTACGACACCTCGCGCCCCGTCCTCATCGGCGATCGTCACCACGACGTCGAGGGCGGAGCGGATGCCGATGTGCCGGTGATCTTCGTCCGCTGGGGCTTCAGCTGGCCGCACGAGGCCGACGGCGCCCAAGCGGCGGTCGACACCGCCGACGAACTGCGCGCGCTGCTACTGGTGTCCGACGAGGACCCCGGCCCCGCCGACGGTGTCTGATTTCTCCTGGGCGCTGCCCGCGTCGATCGCCCTCCTGGCGGCACTGGTCATCGCCGGAGTCGTGACGCTCGTCGTGCGCGCGCGCCGGAGGTCGCCCCGCGCCGCCGCCGCGGCAGCCGACGCCCGATCGGCCGCCGAAGCCGCGCTCGCGCGGCTCGACGATGCGGTGAACGACCTCGATGTCGCGTTCGAGGCGGCCGTTGCCGACGAGGCCCCCGCAGACCTCCGCCGCGGGCTGGCCGCCGCGCTGCGCGGGCGCGACCGCGGTTTCGAGGAGGTCGCGGCCCTGGCGACCTCGACGCGGATCCCGGCGCAGCGGCGGACCGACGCCGTGCGTCTGCGGGACGATCTCGAGCGCCGTCGCACCGCGGTCGAGCAGACCCGCGAACGCCTCTCCGACTGGAGCCGCGCGCACGGGAGCATCGCGTCTCGCATCGCCGCCGTCCGCGCCCGGCGCGAAGAGATCGCCCGGACCTCGGGAGACCCCGCACGACTCGTCGCCGAGGCCCGACCCCGGTTCGACGCGGAGGAGTGGACGGATGCCGACCGCGCCGAGCGCGGGGCACGGGCCGCGCTGGCGCGGGCCGATGCGGCGCTGAAGGCGCCGGACGCGGACCCGTTCGAGGCCTCCCTCGCGCTCCGGCGGGCGGATCGGCTGTTCCGGGCCGTGGAGGACGCGCACCGCTTCGTCCTGCAGGCGGCGGAGAACGCCACCGCGGAGGTCTCGGCCGCGGAGGCCGAGATCGCGTCGGCCCTCGAGCTCGCCGAGGCCCGTTCTGGCGAGGTCGCCCCTGACGCGGTCGAACGGCTTCGCGTCGCAGCCGCCGACCTCCGGGCCGCGTCGGTGCGGCGCCCGAGCGCGGCGATCGAGGTCGTGGCCCGCGTGCGCGAAGTCCGCGACGAGGTCCTCGGCGAGGCGCCGAGCGCGCGCCAACGGCTCGAGGCCGCCCGCGCCGCCCTCCCCGGCACCCTCGCGTGCGCGCGGCGCCGGC
>NZ_BADA01000462.1 GCF_000333395.1 Microbacterium sp. B19 | reverse complement strand
CCGCGCCCGCTTCGCGATCCTGGCCCTGGCCCCGGTGCTGTACCCGCGGATTTCGTTCGAGCCGCCGCTGCCGCGCAAGCAGCACCAGATGCACCAGCACATCTCGATGGGGTTCGTCATCAAGGTGCACGCCGTCTACGACCGTCCGTTCTGGCGCGAGCAGGGGCTCTCGGGCACCGCGTTCAGCCCGTACGAGCTGTCGCACGAGGCGTACGACAACACCAACCACGGCGACGAGCGCGGCACGCTCGTCGGGTTCGTGTCCGACCAGAACGCCGACGACCTGTTCCGGCTGAGCGCCGAGGAGCGCAAGGAGCGCATCCTCGAGTCGCTGTCGCACTACTACGGGCCCGAGGCCAAGAATCCGATCGTCTACTACGAGAGCGACTGGGGCACGGAGGAGTGGACGCGCGGCGCCTACGCCGCGAGCTTCGACCTCGGCGGCCTCCAGCGCTACGGCGCCGACCTGCGCGAGCCCGTCGGCCCGATCCACCTCGCGTGCAGCGACATGGCCGGTGCCGGGTACCAGCACGTCGACGGCGCGATCCGCCAGGGTCACCGCGCGGCCGACGAGATCCTCGATCGCGCACGCGGATGAGCGCTCCGGTGGTCGTGGGCTACACCGCGACCGACGCCGGAGCCGACGCGCTCGCGCTCGGCATCCGGCTGGCCCGGGCGATCCAGGCACCCCTCGAGGTGGTCCTCGTCCTGCCCGACGACGCCCGGAGCGTCATCACGCCCCCGGATGCCGCCTACGCCCGGCTCGTGCGCGAGCAGGCCGAGCAGTGGCTCCGTGAGGCGGCGACCACGATCCGGGATGCCGTGACCCACCGCGAACGGATCCGCCACGCCGATTCGTTCGCGGAAGGTCTCGTGGCCTTCGCCGACGAGATCGGCGCCGGATACATCGTCGTGGGTGCCGCCAACGGCGGCCTGCGCGGTCGCCATCGCCTGGGCTCGGTCGCCTCCGAACTGCTGCACTCCTCCGACGTGCCCGTCGTCCTCGCCCCCGAGGGGTCCCGGCGCGTCGATCCCGCCGTGGGGATCAGCCGGGTCACGACCGCGATCGGCAGCAGGCCGGGAGCCGACGTGCTGCGGGAGGAGAGCATCGCGCTCGCCGCCGCCGCATCCGTGCCCCTGCGTCTGCTCTCGCTCGTCACCGTCGACCTGCCCCCGGGACTCGCCACCGGCGCCATCCGCATCGCGGGCGCCGCCCATGCCGAGGAGATGCTCTCCCAGGCGCGCACCGAACTGCCCACCGACGTCGCCGCCGAGGTCGTCGTCGCCGACGGCGACAGCATCGAAGAGGCCGTCCGCGATCTCGCGTGGGATCCCGCCGAGCTCGTCATGGTCGGCAGCAGCCGCCTCGCGCAGCCCCGCCGCCTGTTCCTCGGTTCGACCGCGGCGAAGATGCTGCACGAACTCCCCGTCCCCCTCGTCGTCGTGCCACGCAGCCGTGCCGACGCCTCCGCCCCGGAAGGATCGCGGCCATGACCGCCCCCGCACCCGCCACCGGCAGCGACGCCGGCGGTCTGTCGAAGAAGGGGTTGAGCGCCGGCACGATCGGCCTGCTCGGCGCCGTCGTCATCGGCATCTCCTGCATCGCCCCCGCATATACCTTCACCGCCGCGATCGGCCCCACCGTGGGGGCCGTGGGCGTGCAGGTGCCCGCGATCATCCTCGTCGGGTTCATCCCGATGCTCCTCGTCGCCTTCGGCTACCGCGAGCTCAACAACCGCATGCCCGACTCGGGCACGTCCTTCACCTGGGCCGCGCGCGCCTTCGGGCCGTGGATCGGCTGGATGGCCGGGTGGGGGCTCATCGCCGCGACCGTCATCGTGCTGTCCAACCTCGCCGGCATCGCGGTGGACTTCCTCTTCCTGCTGATCTCGCAGCTCACGGGCCAGCCGGGCATCGCCGACCTGGCATCCAATCTCCCGATCAACATCGTCGTGTGCCTCCTGTTCGTGCTCGGAGCGACGGTGGTGTCGTACCGCGACATGCAGACGACGCAGAAGCTGCAGTACGTGCTCGTGGGCTTCCAGGTGATCGTGCTCGTCGCGTTCGCCGTCGTCGCCGTCGTGCACGTCCTCCGAGGGGATGCCTACGACCCGACGCCCTTCGACTGGTCGTGGTTCAACCCGTTCGCGGTGTCGTCCTTCAGCGCGTTCGCGGCGGGGGTGTCGCTGTCGATCTTCATCTTCTGGGGGTGGGACGTCACCCTCACGATGAACGAGGAGACGAAGGACCCCGAGAGGACGCCCGGGCGCGCGGCGACCATCACGGTCGTGACCATCGTGTCGCTGTACCTGCTGCTCGCGGTCTCGATGATCATGTTCGCCGGCATCGGCGACGGCGAGTACGGTCTCGGCAACCCCGAGATCCAGGACAACGCCTTCTTCGCGCTCGCCGGACCCATCCTCGGACCCTTCGCCGCGTTCGTCTCGCTCGCGGTGCTCACCAGCTCGGCATCCTCGCTGCAGTCGACGTTCGTCGGGCCGGCCCGCACGCTGCTCGCGATGGGCCACTACGGCGCACTGCCGCCGAAGTTCGCGACGGTCAGCCCGCGGTTCTTCACGCCGGGGTACGCCACGATCGTCTCCGCGATCGTCGCCGCCGGGTTCTACGCGGTGATGCGCGTCGTCAGCGTCAACGTTCTCTCGGACACGATCCTCACGCTCGGCATCATGATCTGCTTCTACTACGGGCTGACCGCGTTCGCGTGCGTCTGGTACTTCCGGAATCAGTGGTTCGACTCCGCGCGCAACGTGTTCTTCACCCTGCTGTTCCCGCTCGTGGGCGGCGTCATCCTCGCGGTGATCTTCGTCACGACGCTGATCGACAGCATGAACCCCGAGTACGGCAGCGGATCCGAGGTCGGCGGCGTCGGTCTCGTGTTCGTCCTCGGCGTCACCATCATCGTCCTCGGGGCGGTCATCATGGTGGTGCAGTACTTCCGCAGGCCCGCGTTCTTCCGCGGTGAGACGCTCGCGATCGACGCCCCGGCCAGCGCGCGTCGGGGCCGCCGCCTCGCCCGATGACCTCGACATCCACCACGACCACAAAAACGGGAGCCCCACATGAGTGACTACGCCGTCGTCAACCCCGCCACGGGGGAGACCCTCGCCGAGTACGACACCCTGTCCGACGCCGGCGTCGAGGCCGCCCTCGCCGCCGCGCACGACGGCTTCCGCGTCTGGTCGCGGACCGCCCCTGCGCAGCGCGCCGAGGCCCTGCGCCGCGTGGCCCAGCTGCACCGCGAGCGCCGCGACGACCTCGCCGCGATCATCGTGCGCGAGATGGGCAAGCCGCTCGAAGCGGCGCTCGGCGAAGTCGACTTCGCCGCCGACATCACCGAGTACTACGCCGACAACATCGACAGGATCACGGGCGACACCCCCATCGACATCCTCGGCGAGGGCACCGCGGTCATCCGGCGCTCGGCCCTCGGCCCGCTGCTGGGCATCATGCCGTGGAACTTCCCGTACTACCAGGTCGCCCGCTTCGCCGCCCCGAACCTCGCGGTGGGCAACAGCATCCTCCTCAAGCACGCGCCGCAGTGCCCCGAGTCCGCGGAGGCCCTGCAGCTCATCTACCGCGACGCCGGGCTCCCCGAGGGGGCGTACGTCAACATCCGCGTCACCAACGACCAGGCCGCCGCGATCATCGCCGACCCGCGCGTGCAGGGCGTCTCGGTGACCGGCTCGGAGCGCGCCGGTGCCGCCGTCGCCGAGGTCGCCGGCCGCAACCTGAAGAAGGTCGCACTGGAGCTCGGCGGCTCCGACCCGTTCATCCTCCTGTCCACCGACGACCTCGACGCGGCCGTGCAGGCGGCGGTCGACGCGCGCCTGGACAACAACGGACAGTCCTGCAACGGTGCCAAGCGCTTCCTCGTGGTCGACGACCTCTACGACGCCTTCCTGGCGAAATTCAGCGCGGCGCTCGGCGAGGCCAAGGTCGGTGACCCGTTCGCCGAGGACACCGTGCTCGGCCCGCTGTCGTCCCTCGCCGCGGCCGAGCGCCTCGATCAGCAGGTGCAGCGCGCGGTCGCGCAGGGTGCCACGCTCGAGGTCGGCGGGACGCGCGACGGCGCCTTCTACCCCGGCACGGTCCTCACGGGCGTGACGCGCGACATGGATGCCTACGGCGAGGAGTTCTTCGGCCCCGTCGCGACGGTCTACCGCGTGTCGGGAGAGGACGAGGCCGTCGCGATCGCGAACGACACCGGCTTCGGCCTCGGGTCGTACGTCTTCACGACGGATGCCGCTCAGGCGGAGCGCATCGCGGAGCGGATCGAGGCCGGGATGGTCTACGTGAACCTCGTGCTCGCCGACTCGCCGGAGCTGCCGTTCGGTGGTGTGAAGCGCAGCGGCACGGCGCGTGAGATGGGGCTTCTCGCGGCCGACGAGTTCGTGAACAAGAAGCTGATCCGCACGGCCTGAGTCGTGCCCGTCCCCCGGCGCGGTTCGCCACGTCGGGGGACATGGCATAGACTGGGAAGTGCAGTCGAAATCTGCATTCTTTCGCTGTGCCCCGCGCACAGGCGGCATCCCTCCCCGAGAGATTCCTGGCGAAAGTGTGTCGGTTTCGCATCCCGGGCCCTCCGCGGGCCTTAGGGCGGTAGCTCAATTGGCAGAGCAGCGGTCTCCAAAACCGCAGGTTGCAGGTTCGATTCCTGTCCGCCCTGCGCACAGCGCACGCTGGCAACGAGAAACGACCTAGGTGGTTCGATGACGCAGGACGAGGCGAGGGGCGAGATCGTCGCAGAACGCGGCGCGCCCCGCGAGAAGAAGCTCAACTTCTTCGCGCGGATCGCTCTTTTCATCCGTCAGGTCATCGCGGAACTGCGCAAGGTCGTCACGCCCACGCGGCAGGAACTGGTCAAGTTCACGGCCGTGGTCCTCGGGTTCGTCGTCGTGATGATGGCTCTCGTGTACGGCCTCGACGTGCTGTTCGTGTGGCTGACTACCGCCGTGTTCGGCATCCCCGGCGCCGCCGGCGCCTGACCGGCGCTTCGGCGGACGCGCGGCCCCACGAGCGGCCGCCCCAGAACGGAAGAGATCACCAGTGTCTGAAAGATATGTCGACGACGCCGATTGGGCGCCCACGGCCGAGCAGTCCAGCGAGGACGACGAGGCTCAGGAGGGCGACGTCCTGGCGTCCCAGGAGCACGCGTCCGACGCGGCCGAGCACAGCGCCATCCACATCGTCGACGACGAGGACGATGACGACGACGAGCTCGACGACATCGACATCACCGACCCGGAGGCCGACGCCATCGTGAACGACGCACTCGAGATCGACGAGGCCAGCGAGGCCGAGGCCGCCGCCGAGGTGCTCAACGACTCCCTCGCCGAGGAAGCCGCCGAAGAGGCTGCGGAGCTCGCCGATGAGGTCACTCCCTACGACGGCCCCGACATCAACGGCGAGCCCGACGCGCCCGTTCTCGACGAGGACTTCGTCGAGGAGGTCTCCGCCGCCGCCGGTGTGGTCGACGAGGTCGAGGCATCCGTTTCTCCCGCTGACGCGGCGGAAGACGAGGACGCCGTCGACGACGAAGACCTCGACCCGTACGAAGCGTTCCGCGCGGAGCTCCGGTCGCTCCCCGGCAAGTGGTACGTCATTCACTCCTACGCCGGCTTCGAGCGCAAGGTGAAGGCCAACATCGAGCAGCGCAAGTCGACGCTCGAGGTCGAGGACGACATCTACCAGGTCGAGGTCCCGATGGAGGACGTCGTCGAGATCAAGAACGGCCAGCGCAAGATGGTCACGCGCGTGCGCATCCCGGGCTACGTGCTCGTGCGCATGGACCTCAACGAAGACACCTGGTCGGTCGTGCGTCACACCCCCGGCGTCACCGGGTTCGTGGGCAACGCCCACAACCCCACGCCGCTGCGCTTCGACGAGGCGTTCAACATGCTGAAGAGCCTCGTCGAGGTCAAGGAGTCCGCTCCGGCGAAGGGCGGCGCCGCGAAGGGTGCCCCCGTCGCGCAGCGCGTCATCCCGGCCGAGGTCGACTTCGAGACCGGCGAGACCATCACGATCAAAGAGGGCTCGTTCGCGGGCCTGCCCGGCACGATCAGCGAGATCAAGCCCGAGAGCGGCAAGCTCACGGTGCTCGTGTCGCTCTTCGAGCGCGAGACCCCGGTCGAGCTGTCGTTCGACCAGGTCACCAAGATGCTCTGACGCGCTCCGCGCTGTCCCGAACGCCCCGCCCGGCCTGTGCCGGCGGGGCGTTCGCCGTCGTTGCGGTGGGGCGGGTGAACCGGGGCGGTCCGCACCGGGCGCCCCCCGCTCCACCCCCGCATGCGTTCGCACCACCCCTGCATAAACGCTCCGCCTCGGCGGAAACGCCGTGTCCGGCCGTTTCTACCGAGCCCGAGCGTTTATGGAGTGGTGCTACGCGTCCAGGGATCAGAGCGAACGACGGTTGACGCCGACGCTCCGCAGCGCGGCGGTATTGGGGCGAGTCACGGCGGGGAGCCCGGCGCGACTGAGCGCTTCACGTAAGCCGTCGACGCGGAGTGCGTCCGCGTAATCCCACCGCGCGACACGCCATCCGGCGCGGCGCAGCGCGTCCTCGCGTCGCTTCTCGTTGCGAACGGCCTCTGCGGCTCGGCGTGCATCGGCGGGATCATACTTCGACCACCCGTCCGCCTCGCCGATCACCTTGTGTCCCGGCCAGCAGAAGTCCGATCGGTAGAGACGCCCTGCGACACGATGCTCGCTCTGCAACTCCGGCTGTGGGAATCCGCACCACTCGATGACAGCCCGGCTGACGGATTCGACCACCGACTCGGCGCGTGCATCGATGCGTTCGACGACCCAGTCCAGCCGCTTTCGCCCATTCGGATTCCGTTGCAACGCGGCACGTTCGACGAGGTGCGGGGGTTCGAGACCCCCCGCCCGGACTGCGGCGTCGCCGACGGCGAGACCGAAGGCCGGGGGGAGCACCCGCGCGAGATCCAGCACGACGTCGTCGACCGTGCAGATGTGGATGCCGCCGAGTTCGCGCGTCGGCCGAGAGTCGGCGCTCGTGTGCGCCACGACGTCGCCGTAGACGAGGGACCGCTCTCGACGCGCGTCGAAGATGTGGATGTGCCGAGGGTGCCCGAAGATCGGGAGACCCAGGAGAGCCGCGGCTGATTCGTGTGAGAAGACGGCATCCGGACGCGTGAGGGCGAACGCGTGGACGCGGAGCAGGTACCGGTCCCACTCCGGCAGTGCCTCCCAGTCGTGCCTGGGTGTGTATACGGCGCGTCGTACGCGGTGGAGGGCCGAGTCGTCGGCGGGGTGCGCGCCCATGTGGATGGCATCCGCCGCGTGGATGAGGGGTGCGGGTGCCCGACGAAGCGCAGAGATCTCGGCATCCATGAATCGAGGCTCGCAGGTGCGCGCACTTCGCGTGGGCGAGTTGTCTTCGGGTGGGGATAAGTCGCCCGGCGCGTGGCGCGTAAACGCTCCGGCTCGGCGCAAACGCCCGGACGGAGCGTTTCCGGGGAGCGAGGGCGTTTATGCGCGGGCGCGCGGGAGCGGGAGGGGGAGACGCAGCAGCGCCGGGGCGGGCCGCGGCGGCTGCCGGCGGGGGAGCCAGGATGCCGGGACATCGCGTATGATGGGGAGGTTGCTCGTGCGTCCGCGCGAGCGCGACCGCTGTCCGGAACGGCCGGACGTGCGGGAGAGAGGGGCCGCGAGGCTCCGCTCGAGAAAGGAAAAGGATATGGCACCCAAGAAGAAGGTGACCGGCCTGATCAAGCTCCAGATCAAGGCGGGTGCGGCCAACCCCGCGCCCCCGATCGGTCCGGCGCTCGGTCAGCACGGCGTCAACATCATGGAGTTCTGCAAGGCCTACAACGCGGCGACCGAAGCCCAGCGCGGCAACGTCATCCCCGTCGAGATCACGGTCTACGAGGACCGCAGCTTCACGTTCATCCTGAAGACGCCCCCGGCCGCAGAGCTCATCAAGAAGGCCGCCGGCCTGGCCAAGGGTTCGCCGACGCCGCACACCACCAAGGTGGGCAAGCTCACCAAGGAGCAGGTGCGCGAGATCGCTACGACCAAGCAGCCCGACCTGAACGCGAACGACATCGAGGCTGCGGCCAAGATCATCGCCGGCACCGCCCGTTCCATGGGCATCACGGTCGAGGACTGAGGGAGATAATCATGGCTACCAAGTCCAAGGCTTACCGGGCCGCCGCCGAGAAGGTCGCGCCCGACACGTTCTACACCCCGACCGAGGCCGTCGCCCTCGCGAAGGAGACCGGCTCGAAGAAGTTCGACTCGACCGTCGAGGTCGCGCTGAAGCTCTCGGTCGACCCCCGCAAGGCCGACCAGATGGTCCGCGGCACGGTCATCCTGCCCCACGGCACGGGTAAGACCGCTCGCGTCATCGTCTTCGCCAACGGCCCCGCGGCCGAGGCGGCCCTGGCTGCCGGTGCCGACGAGGTCGGCGGCGCCGAGCTCATCGAGAAGGTCGCCGGCGGCTACACGTCGTTCGACGCGGCCGTCGCCACGCCCGAGCTCATGGGCCAGGTCGGTCGCCTCGGTAAGGTCCTCGGTCCCCGCGGCCTCATGCCGAACCCGAAGACCGGCACCGTGACCCCCAACCCGGCCAAGGCCGTCGAGGAGATCAAGGGCGGAAAGATCGAGTTCCGCGTCGACAAGCACGCCAACGTGCACTTCGTCGTCGGAAAGGCTTCGTTCTCGGCCGAGCAGCTCGACGAGAACCTCAAGGCCGCGCTCGAGGAGATCATCCGCCTCAAGCCGTCCAGCTCGAAGGGCCGCTACATCCAGAAGGGCGCCGTTTCGACCACGTTCGGTCCCGGCATCCCCCTGGACGTCAACGCCTTCGTGTGACGCACCCCGTCGAAAGCCCCGTCGCGCCTCGTGCCGGCGGGGCTTTCGCTTTTGCGCCCACCGCCCCACAGCCCCACAGCCCCACAGTCCTACAGCCCTACAGCGCCACAGCCCTACAGCGCCACAGCCCGACAGCCCCACGGCCCGAGCCCCCGCCCGCCGGATGCACGAACGTGCAACACGACGTCATCCGGGAAGGATGCCACGGCGAAACGTGTTGGGCTGGGGGTGCGCTCAGCGCCACACCCGGACCCCCCCCCGAATCCCCCGCACGCACCACAGCAAGGAACAGCCATGCCCCGTCGTCTCCCCGTCGTCGCCGCCGCCCTCGGCGCTCTCGCCCTCGCCCTCACCGCCTGCAGCGGTACGTCGACGTCCGCGTCGAGCGCTCAGGGCGATGACCTCGGCCTCGTCTCGGCCGGAACCCTGACCGTGGCCACCGAGGGCACCTACCGCCCGTTCTCGTTCCACGACGAGTCGGGCACCCTTACCGGATTCGACGTCGAGATCGCGCAGGCCGTCGGTGAGAAGCTGGGCCTCAAGGTCCGCTTCCAGGAGACCCAGTGGGATGCCATCTTCGCCGGGCTCGACGCGGGACGTTTCGACGTCATCGCGAACCAGGTCTCGATCAACCCGGAGCGCCAGGAGAAGTACCTGTTCAGCTCGCCGTACACCGTGTCCCGCGGCGTCATCGTGACCGCCGACAGCGACTCCTCGATCTCGAGCTTCGCCGACCTGTCGGGCAAGACCACCGCGCAGTCGCTCACGAGCAACTGGTACGAGCTCGCGACGCAGAGCGGTGCGCAGGTCGAGGCCGTCGAGGGCTGGGCGCAGGCCGTCGCGCTCCTCAAGCAGGGTCGCGTGGATGCCACGATCAACGACCAGCTGACCTACCTCGACTACGAGAAGACGAACAGCCCGACCGGCCTCAAGATCGCGGCGCAGACGGACGACACCTCCGACAGCGCCTTCGCGACGACGAAGGACAAGCAGGCCCTGACGGATGCCATCGACGGGGCCCTCGACGAGCTCCGCACCGACGGGACCCTCGCCGAGATCAGCCAGAAGTACTTCGGCGCCGACGTCACGAAGTAAAGCCCCGTCGCGCGCCCGCGCCTCCCGCCTAGCGTGGGAGGGCGGGCGTGCCGCGTTCGCGACAGGAAGGAGGCCGAGTGAACGACATCTGGACGCTGCTGCTCGATTCGTTCTGGCCCATGGTGCTGGCGGGCCTGCGGGGGACCATCCCGCTGTCGCTGGCGTCGTTCGCCATCGGACTCGTCATCGCCCTCGGCATGGCGTTGCTGCGGCTCTCGCGCAACTTGGTCCTGCGCGGGATCGCGCGGTTCTACATCTCGGTCATCCGCGGCACGCCGCTGCTGGTGCAGCTGTTCGTGATCTTCTACGGGCTGCCGGCGGTCGGTGTCGTCATCGACCCGTTCCCGGCCGCGGTCATCGCGTTCTCGCTGAACGTCGGCGGGTATGCCGCCGAGGTGATCCGCGCCGCGATCCTCTCCGTGCCGCGCGGACAGTGGGAGGCCGCGCACGTCGTGGGCCTCTCGCCCCGGAAGACCCTGACGCGCATCATCCTGCCGCAGGCCGCCCGCGTCTCGGTGCCGCCCCTGTCCAACACGTTCATCTCGCTCGTGAAGGACAGCTCACTGGCATCCCTCATCCTCGTCACGGAGTTGTTCCGGCAGGCCCAGAACATCGCCGCGTTCTCGTACGAGTTCATGGCCGTGTACCTCGAGGCGGCCCTGATCTACTGGCTGTTCTGCCTCGTCCTGTCCGCCGGCCAGGGCGTGCTCGAGAGGAGGCTCGATCGCCATGTCGCACGCTGACGACACCCGCTCCCCGCTGCTCGAGGTCCGGGGCCTCCAGAAGAGCTTCGGCGACACCCGCGTGCTCGACGGGGTGGACCTCGAGGTCCGCCGCGGCGAGGTTCTGGTCCTGATCGGCCCGTCCGGTTCGGGCAAGACGACGGTCCTGCGGTGCCTGAACGGACTGGAGACCCCCGAGGCGGGTCGCGTCGAATTCGACGGCGGCCCGACGATCGACTTCGCGAGCAAGGTGCCCAAGGTCGACCGGGCGGCGCTGCGCGACCGGTCGGCGATGGTGTTCCAGCACCACAACCTGTTCCCGCACCTCACCGTGCTGCAGAACGTCATCGAGGGTCCGGTGCAGGCGCACGGCGTGCCCAGGGCAGAGGCCGTCGCCCGCGCCGAGGCGCTGCTCGCCCGCGTGGGCCTCACCGAGAAGCGCGACGCCTACCCCGCGGAGCTGTCCGGCGGTCAGCAGCAGCGCGTCGGCATCGTGCGCGCGCTGGCGCTGCAGCCCGACCTCCTGCTGTTCGACGAGCCGACGAGCGCGCTCGACCCGGAGCTGGTGGGCGAGGTGCTCAAGGTGCTGCGCGGTCTCGCCGACGACGGGTGGACGATGGTCATCGTCACGCACGAACTCGGCTTCGCGCGCGAGGTCGCGGACGAAGTGCTGTTCTTCGACGAGGGCGTCATCGTCGAGCGCGGCGCCCCCGCGACGCTGTTCACCGCGCCGCAGAAAGAGCGCACGCGCCGGTTCCTCGACCGTCTCCTGCGGCCCCTGGACTGACCGTGTCGCGCCTCACCGAACTCCTCGGGGTCGACCTCCCGATCGTCCTCGGCCCCTTCGGCGGACTGTCGTCGGTCGACCTGACCGCGGCCGTCAGCACCGGCGGCGGGCTCGGCTCGTTCGGACTCTACGGCTACTCGCCGGACCGTATCGCCGACACGATCGCGCGGTTGCGACGGGCGACCGACCGCCCGATCGCCGTGAACCTGTGGTGGCCGCGTGGCGACGAGGTCGCCCCGTCCGACGTCGATCTCGCCCCGATCCTGGATGCCACGACTCCGCTGTTCGCCGCCGCCGGTGTCGCGCGTCCGACGGTGCCCGCCACCTTCTTGCCGGCCCTCGACGACCAGCTCGACGCGGTGTTCACCGCCCGACCCGACGTCCTGAGCGTGGTCTACGGCGTCCCGGATGCCACGACCGTCGCGCGCGCCCGAGATCACGGCATCCGTGTCGTCGGCACCGCCACCTCGGTCGCCGAAGCCGTCGCGCTGGAAGCCGGGGGAGTGGATGCCGTGGTGGCGACGGGAATGGAGGCGGCGGGCCACCGAGTGTCGTTCCTGCGCGATCCCGCGGCCTCGCTCGTCGGGACGTTCGCGCTCGTGCCGCAGGTCGTGGACGCGGTGTCCGTGCCGGTGATCGCCGCGGGCGGGATCGCCGATCGTCGCGGAGTCGCGGCCGCGTTCGCGCTCGGCGCCGAGGGCGTCCAGGTCGGCACGGCGTTCCTCCGCACGCGTCAGTCCGCGGCCACCGCTGCCCACCGAGCCGCCCTCGCCGCCGCGGGCGACACGGACACGGTCCTCACCCGGGCGATGAGCGGGTGCCTGGCGCGTGGCATCCCGAATCGTGCTGTCCGCGAGATCGAAGCGGCCGGGGCGATCGCGCCGTTCCCCGCGCAGAACTGGCTCACCGGGGTGTTCCGGGCGGCCGCTGCCGCCGCGGGGGAGGGCGACCTGCTCTCGCTGTGGGCCGGGCAGGCCGCGGCGCTCGCACGGTGGGAGGACGCGGCCGAGGTTCTCGGGGAACTCCGCGCGGGGCTCCCGAACGGTCGCGGCTAGGCCGACTCGCGGATCTCGAAGTCTTCGCCGTCCTCGGCATCCGGGAGCTCGGCGACCTCGACCCGCTCGACGTGCGCGAGCGGCGGACCGTGGTGCGTCCAGGCGACGAGCGCGTCGACCGCGGCCGGCGCTCCGCTCACGCGTGCTTCCACGGCACCGTCGCGGCGATTGCGCACCCAGCCCGTGACGCCGAGCCGCTCCGCCTCGGCGCGCAGCGCCCACCGGAATCCGACGCCCTGGACGTGTCCGCGAACGGTGATCTCAACGGTGGCCATGGCTCCATTGTGACCTCACCTGGTGAACACCGGGAGGACGAGCGAGAGAGCCAACACCCACATGACGAGGGCGATGGCGCCGTCCAGCACCCGCCAGGCCCGCGGGCTGTCGAGCCACCGGCCGAGGAACCGCGCGCCGAAGCCGAGGGCGGTGAACCAGACGACGCTCGCGGCGGCGGCACCGACGCCGAACACGCCGCGCTCGGCACCGTGCGTCGCCGCGACGGACCCGAGGAGGAACACGGTGTCCAGGTAGACGTGCGGATTCAGCCACGTGAGCGCGAGGCAGGTGAGGATTGCCGCCGTGCGGGTGGTCGTCGCCGTGAGGGTCCGGACGCTCGTCGACGCGCCCCCGTCGACGTGGAGGGTCGCCCCCGACGGCCGCAGCGCCCGCCGGGCGGCGACGACGCCGTACCCGGCGAGGAAGGCGGCCCCCGCCCAGCGCACGACGGCGAGCACCCACGGCACCGCGGTCACGATCGCGCCCACGCCCGAGACGCCGAGCGCGATGAGGACTGCGTCCGAGGCCGCGCACACCGCGACGACGGCGAGGACGTGTTCGCGGCGCACGCCCTGGCGCAGCACGAAGAGGTTCTGCGCGCCGATCGCGACGATGAGCGAGAGACCGAGACCGAATCCGGCGGCGAGGGAGGAGAGCACCCTCCGACGCTAGGGCGCGCGTGGCATCCAGACCAGTTCAGGATTCTGAAGAAGCATTAGCATCGCTTCATGTCGGTTCCCCTGGATCTCGCGCGCACCCTCGCCACGGTGGTGGACGAGGGGACCCTGGATGCCGCGGCCCGCCGCCTCCACATCACCCCGTCCGCGGTGAGCCAACGCCTGCGTGCGCTCGAGGACCAACTGGGGCGCGTCGTGCTCGTGCGGTCCAAGCCCGTGCGGACGACGCCCGCGGGCGACGCCGTGGTCCGCCTCGCGCGCCAGCTCGCGCTGCTCGAGCACGACGCGCTCGCGGCGATGGGCGCGGACGACGGGGCCGTGGCATCCGTCCCGCTCGCGGTCAACGCGGACTCGCTCGCGACCTGGTTCCTGCCGCCGCTGCAGCGGGTCGCGGAGCGCCGCTCCGTCGTGTTCGACCTGCACCGCGACGACCAGGACTTCACCGCGGGGCTCTTGGAATCCGGCGTCGTGATGGCGGCGGTCACGTCGCGGGAGGCGCCCGTGGCGGGATGCCGCGTGAGTCGGCTGGGGGTCCTGCGCTACGAGGCGGTCGCCTCGGCCGGATTCGCCGCGCGATGGTTCCCGGACGGGGTGGACGCGACCGCCCTGGCGGCGGCGCCGGTCGTCGACTTCGACCGCCGCGACGACCTGCAGACGCAGTGGCTGGCCGCACGCGGCGTGCCGGCGGGGGAGCCGCCGCGGCATCGCGTTCCCGCCTCGCAGGACTTCGCGACCGCGGTCGCGCTGGGACTCGGGTGGGGACTGCTGCCGGGCTTCCAGTCCGCCGCGGGCCTGGCGAGCGGGGCGCTCGTGCGGCTCGGCGGCGATCCTGTCGAGGTGCCCCTGTTCTGGCAGCAGTGGAACCTCACGTCCCCGCTCCTCGACGAGGTCGCCGAGGAGGTGGTGGGCGAGGGGCGGCGGGTGCTCGCGTCGGGCGGGGTCAGTCGTCGCTGACGCGCAGCACGATCTTGCCCCGCGTGTGCCCCTTCTCCAGTTCGCGGTGGGCGTCCGCGGCATCCTCGAGGTCGAAGACCCGGTCGACGAAGACGCGAACGGCTCCGGAATCCAGCAGACGCGCGATCGTGGACAGGGCGCTGCCGTCGGGCACGACCTTGTATCCGGTGGAACGGATGCCACGCGCCGCCGCCGCTTCGCGATAGCCGGGCCACGCGCCGGTGGGGACCTCGATGAGCAGGCCGCCCGGACGGAGGACGTCGAGCGAGCGCGTGCCGGTGTTCGCGACGGTGTTGCCGATCAGGTCGACGACGACATCGACGTCGGCGAGGACGTCCTCGAACCGGACCGCGGTGTGATCGACGACCTCGGCCGCACCCAGCTCGCGCAGCCAGTCGAGGTTGCGCGGTGACCCGGTCGCGATCACGTGCGCGCCGAAGTACGCGGCGAACTGCACGGCGAAGTGTCCGACGCCGCCGCTCGCCGCGTGGATGAGGATGCGCTGGTTCGCGTGGGCCAGTGCCGTCTCGACGACGACGCCCCACGCGGTCAGGGCGGCCAGGGGAACCCCCGCGGCCTCCACGTGGGAGAGCGAGGCGGGCTTCCGCGCGAGCGAGAGCGACGGGACGACGGCGTACTCGGCGTACGTGCCGGGCGTGCGCGGGGTCGGCGTCATACCGAACACCTCGGTTCCCGGCGGGAAGGGGTGGGACTCGTACGGGGTAGCGACGACGACCCCGCTGAAGTCGTAGCCGAGGGTCGCGGGCCACGACGTGATCGCACCGCTCGCGCCGCGACCGGCCCGGGTCTTCGCGTCGATCGGGTTGATACCCGCCGCGACCACGCGCACCAGCACCTCGCTCATGATCGGTGTCGGCACCGCCACGGTCGCTTCGTGCAGGACGTCCGGCTCGCCGGGGGCGTCCAGGACGACGGCGCGCATGGTCTCGGGATGGGTGGGGCCGGGCGCCTCGACGCTGGCCTCGGGACGCGTCGATCGGAATCTCATCGGGCGCTCCTCTCGGGGTCACGTCGACGGCGACTCCGCCTCGACTCGACCAGTCAAGCGCGCCATTGTCTCGGCGGTGTTACGCCTCGATCACCGTGTCGCGTCCGCTCCGCGGGGCGAACGCTCACCCGCGGCCGGCACCCCGCCCACGGCGAGGGCGTGCAGCATCGTCGAGAGATGCGCGATGTCGTCGACCGACCAGTCGGTCAGCGCCTCGTACAGGCGGCTCTCGTGCGGCGCGCGCGCGTCGTCGAGGCGCTCCTGCCCGAGGGGGGTGACCGCGATGAGGCGCGAGCGGCGATCGTTCGGGTCGAGGGTGCGCGTCACCAGGCCGGCGCCCTCGAGGTCGCTGATCGCGCGGCTGAGGAATCCCTTGTCGGTGGCGAGCCGCTCGGCGAGCGTCGACAGGGTGATCGGGCCGAACCGGCTGACGACTGACAGGGTCTTGAACGTCGCCGGGAGCATCCCGGGGCTGACCCGTTCCGCCGCCTCCGCGATGTAGCGGCGGAACGTGGTCAGGAGCTCGGAGAACGACGATTCGAGCGCGTGCACGGCGGCCTGCCGCTCGGCGTCGTTTTCGCTCGTCATGTCACCCATCCTCCCCCATCGGGGAGTTCGACCGCGTCCGACGACGCGACGTGACGTCCGCCGTCGAGACGGTTCCCGTCGTGGCGAGCGCCGCCATTCCCGCAGGTACCGACACGGTGGCCAGGTCCGCCTCGCTCGCGGCGACGCGCTCCGACGTCGTCATGCGCGTGAGCGGCCGGTTCGGCAGGAACACGATGGCGATGAGGCTCACGATCGCCACCGGCACGGCGATGAGGAACGCGTGGGCGATCGACAGGGCGTAGATGTCCTCGACGATCACGCGCACGGCGTCGGGGAGCGTCGACACCTGCGGGATCGTGCCGGACTGCAGCGCCTGGGCGACGGGAGCACCGGCCGGGCCGAGCCCCGCGATGGCGGCCTGCACGTCCGCGGCGCGATCGGTGAACAGGCTCGTCGCTGTGCTGGCGAGCACCGCGCCCATGACCGAGACGCCGATGGTGCCGCCGAGGCTGCGGAAGAACGTCACGCCGGAGCTCGCCGCCCCCATGCGCTCGGGATCGGCGGTGTTCTGCACGATGAGCACGAGGTTCTGCATCGTCATGCCGACACCGGCGCCCAGCAGGAACATGTACAACGACACCAGCGCGAAGTTCGTGTCGTAGTGGATCGTCGACAGCAGGTACGTGCCCGCGATGAGCAGCACGCCGCCCGCGATGAGGAACGGCTTCCAGTGACCGAAGCGCGTGATGAGCGCGCCGACGATGATGGATGCCAGGAGCAGGCCCGCGATCATCGGGATCGTCATGACGCCGGCCTGCGTGGGCGTGGCTCCGCGCGCCATCTGCATGTACTGGCTGAGGAACACCGACGTGCCGAACATCGCCAGGCCGGTCGCGATCGAGGCGATCGTGGCGAGGGTGAAGGTGGCATCCCGGAAGAGGGTCAGCGGCACGAGCGGCTCGGACGAACGCAGCTCGACCACGATGAACAGGATCGCGGCGAGCACGGCACCGCCGACCATGAGGAGCGTCTCGGTGCTCGCCCAGTCGAAGGAACGTCCGGCGTTGGTCACCCAGATCAGCAGCAGCGAGACGGCGGTCGAGAGCAGCACGATGCCGAGGTAGTCGATCTTGACCTTGCGCTTCGCGCGCTTCGGGAGGTGCAGGGTGCGCTGCTGGATGAGGAGTGCGGCGACGGCGAAGGGCAGGGCGACGAAGAAGTTGAACCGCCAGCCGAAGGCATCCGTGATCACGCCGCCGAGGAGCGGGCCGCCGACGGTGGCGACGGCCATCACGGCACCGAACAGGCCCATGTAGCGACCGCGCTCGCGCGGGCTGATGATGTCGGCCATGATCACCTGGCTGAGCGCGGCGAGGCCACCGGCTCCGAGGCCCTGCACGGCGCGGAAGGCGATGAGCATGTCGGTGTTCTGGGAGAACCCGGCGGCCGCGGTGGCGAGCACGAAGATCGCGATCGCGACCTGGATCAGCACCTTGCGGTTGAACAGGTCGGCGAGCTTGCCCCAGATCGGGGTGGAGATCGCGGTGGTGAGGAGGGTCGCGGTGACGACCCAGGTGTAGGCGTTCTGATCACCGGACAGGTCGTGGACGATGACCGGCAGCGACGTCGAGACGACGGTCGAGGCCAGCATCGACACGAACATGCCGAGGAGCAGTCCGATGAGGGCGGGGAGCACGCGCCGCGGCGCGGCGGTGTCGGGGACGGGTGAGGTCATGCGGGGGTCTCCTGGGGGAGGAAGGATGCCGCGACGACGTCGGCGCGATAGTTGACTAAGAGCAACTATACGCCGGATGTTTGATGTGAGTCAACTATCCGTCGAGGAGCGCGAGCGCGCGATACCTCTCGGTGGGTTCGGGACGCGGGGCGGGAGCGCGGCCCGCTGTCGTGCGCCGGTACAGCTCGTCGATGAGCGAGGTGGCGAGGCGGACGAGCGACGCGATCTCCTTCTCGTCGCGGTCCACCCACTGGCAGCGCGGCTCGTCGTCCACCGGGACGAAGCCGTCGTGCTGCTCCCACGCCACGAGCGTGCGCTCCGCGCCGAGCACGTGCTGCTGCCACCAGACCTGTCGCAGGTAGGTGCGGGGGATCGACCGCCACGACTTGTTGGTCGTCTTGATCTCGGCCAGGACGATGCGCCCCTCGGCATCCACGACGACCCCGTCGGGGGTGGCGAGGTGCCGCTTCTCGACGACGGCGTGGTACAGCGCCGACGACGGCTGGATGCCATGCGTCGCCGCGACCCACGCCGCGATCTCGGGCTCGCGCCGACGACCGTGCGCCGTGTAGGCATTGCCCGAGAAGTTCGAGCCGAGGAGCTTGGCATCCGCCGCTCGCGCGATCGCGTTGGCGCTCGTGAGGGTCGCGACGTCCGTCGCGGTGATGCCTCGCGAACGCGCGCGGATCCAGGCGACACGGTCGCGGGAATCGGCGACGATCCGCGACTCGAGGTCGGCGCTGCGGGAGGCGACGAGCTCGGGGGACATGCGTTCGACCCTAACCCCGTCGGGCCGTGCGTTCATTCGATGGCGCGGTGTGTCTCGGGGTCGCCGTGTGGCCCTGGGTGCCGTGGTCGTGTCGCGGTCGCCAGTTCACGTGATCTGGTCGAGGTCACGCGTCGTTGTCTGTCGCAGCGTGTACGTTCGGCCAGTTCACGTGAACTGGATGCCGAGGCACGAGAGCGCAAACCGCTCCTCCACAGGTCGACTTGTGCACAGCACCAGGCTGAGCGAGAGCGGGCGAGCGGCGGGATCGCGATTGTGGAGGGATGCCACGTCATATCGGTATCGAAGATGCACGCGCGATCGTCCGCTCGCGGCACCAGGTTCTGGACGTCGACGGGTCGACGGCCGCGCTCCGGTCGGCGCTCGCCGACGGGAGTCTCGTGCGGCTCCATCGTGACGCCTACGCCTTCTCGGACGAACTGGCCGATCTGTGGGCGGATGGGCGCCATCTGGTTCGGCTGGTCGCGGCGCACAGGCAGATGACGGGCGCGTCTGCCGTGTTCTCCCACCGGTCTGCTGCCGTGCTGCACGGGCTCGCTCGGCCCGATCAGGTGGATTGGCCCGTAGAGACGACCACGATGGCGGGGATGCGAATGTCCGGGCGGCCGGGTCTGCGTCGGCACGCCGATCGCCTCTCGGACGAAGATGTCGTGGAGATAGGTGGCATCCGTTGTACGTCTGTCGACCGCACCGTGTTCGACGTCGCGCGTACCTGCTCCATAGAGGCGGGCGTGAGCTGCGCCGATGCGGCGTCACGGCGTGAAGTCATGAACGGACGTGCGTACTCCCGCGATGCCCAGGAACGGTGGCGTGACCGCCTGCTCGAGAGAGCCGCAGCCTCTCCGGGGCGCAGAGGCATCGCCCGCGCGCGCAGGGTCGTGTCGTTCGCCGACGGGCGGGCCGAGCTGCCGGGAGAGAGCCTGAGCCGCCTGCAACTCGCCCGCTTGGGGTTCCGGCAGTTCGAGTTGCAGGTTCGAGTCGAAGGACCGAACGGCCGCGACTACTTCGTCGACATCGCCCTGCCCGATCATCAAACCTTCTGGGAGTTCGACGGTGAAGTGAAGTACACCGACGAGGGGATGCGGAACGGCCGCGCACTCTCCCAGGTGCTTCTGGAGGAGAAGCGCCGCGAAGACTGGATTCGCGGCGTCACCCAGTGGCGCGTGACCCGCGGCGGATGGCGCGACATCGCCACTCCCGATGCACTCCGCTCCCGGCTTCAGGCGTTCGGTGTTCATGTGCCGCCTGTTGGCGCCCTTCACGCCCGCCAGATCACGTGAACTGGCTCGGTGTACCCGCCGTGGCGCGATACGACACGTGCGCTCAGCCATTTCACGTGAACTGGCGCCCTACCGGGACGGGGCGCGGGCGCGGGCGCGGGAGGGGCGGGGCGGGGATTTGGCGCGCGGGCGAGGGATTGGTACAGTGGGGGCAAGCCAAAGACCGCCGGTCATCGTCGTGCGTGCACGAAGATCGAAGCGTCTGCCGAAAGGCAGAGGACCTGCGCAGGTATACGTAACTCCTCCCGATCGGGATTCCGAGCTCCGTGCGCCTGCGCCGGAGCTCTTCTTTTTTGCCGTCGCCCGGTGTCTTGGCCGGTGCCCCGCTTCCGCGGAGCACCTCGTACACACAAGGAGTGGCCATGGCGCAGAAGGACGCATCGGTCGCCGAGCTCACGAAGCACTTCGAGAACTCGACTGCCGTTCTGCTGACCGAGTACCGCGGTCTGACGGTTGCCCAGCTCAAGCAGCTGCGCAACGACATCCGTCAGGACGCGGAGTACGCCGTGGTGAAGAACACGCTGACCAAGATCGCCGCCGCCAACGCGGGGGTCTCGGGGCTGGACGACGAGCTCAAGGGCCCGTCTGCCATCGCGTTCGTGCACGGCGACCCCGTCGCCGTCGCGAAGAGCCTGCGTGCCTTCGCCAAGGCTAACCCTCAGCTCGTGGTGAAGGGCGGCTACTTCGATGGCGCCCCGCTCACCGCGGATGAGGTCAACAAGCTCGCCGATCTCGAAAGCCGTGAAGTCCTGCTGGCGAAGCTCGCCGGTGCGATGAAGGCGACGATGACCAAGGCGGCATACGTCTTCCAGGCGCTTCCGTCGAAGGCCGTTCGCACGGTCGACGCGCTGCGCGAGAAGCAGGACACCGCGGCCTGACCCGGCCCGGATGACAATCCCGATCAAGGAGAAACACAATGGCTAAGCTCAGCACCGAAGAGCTGCTCGACGCGTTCAAGGAGCTCACCCTCATCGAGCTCTCCGAGTTCGTCAAGGCGTTCGAGGAGACCTTCGACGTCACCGCTGCCGCCCCCGTGGCCGTGGCCGGCCCCGCCGCCGGTGGCGCTGCCCCCGTCGAAGAGGTCGAGGAGAAGGACTCGTTCGACGTCGTCCTCGAGGCCGCCGGCGACAAGAAGATCCAGGTCATCAAGGTCGTCCGCGAGCTCACCTCGCTCGGCCTCGGCGAGGCCAAGGCCGTCGTCGACGGTGCCCCCAAGGCCGTGCTCGAGGGCGCGAACAAGGAGACCGCCGACAAGGCGAAGGAAGCCCTCGAGGCTGCCGGCGCCACGGTGACCCTCAAGTAATTCCACGCACTTCGCGTAACGAAGGCCCGGATGCCAGTGGCATCCGGGCCTTCGTGCGTCTCAGGACCTGCCGCGTCAGAGGGTGCGCGGGGGAGCGGTGGACGCGCGCACGACCAGCCGGGTGTCGGCGGTGGTGCGGGGCGGCGGCTGCTCGCCCTCGAGCATCGACAGCAGCAGGCGGGTCGCCTCGACGCCCTGCGCCCCCGGGTACTGCTCGATCGTGGTCAGCGCGAACATCTCGGCGTAGTCGTGACCGTCGATGCCGACCACGCTCAGCTCGGTGGGGACCGAGATGCCCATGCGGCGCGCCGCGATGATGACGCCCACGGCCACCTCGTCGCACGCCGCGACCACGCCGGTCGGCCGCGATGCGGCGTCGGCGAGGAACGAAGCCGCGGCGGCGTACGCATCGGTGATCGTGAGCGTCGACGGCACGTTGCGGATCCGCACCGCGAGGCCGCTGTCGTTCATGGCGTTGCGGTAGCCGATCGAGCGTTCGTCGACGTCGCGGGCCGGCGCATCCGTGGGCGGGGTGCTGCCGACGAATGCGATGTCGGTGTGCCCGAGTGCGATGAGGTGCTGGGTGATGATGCGGGTGATCCCGATGTTGTCGAGACCCAGGGTCGGGATGCCCTGCAGCGGGTTGCCGATGCACACGGTGGGCTTGTCGATCGCGAGAAGACGCTCCAGGTCGCTGTCGCCGGGCTCGAGCGCGACGGCGATGATGCCGTCGAACCGCTTGCGCGCGAGGTACGTCGAGTACAGGCTCTCGCGGTCGCGGGAGCCGGGCTCGGCGACGTAGAGCGTCACGTCGTAGCCCTGCGAGATGAGCGAGCGTTCGACGCCCTCGATGATCGCGCCGAAGTACCAGCGGTTGACCTTGGGGACGATGAGGGCGACCGTGCGGGTGCGTCCGGTCGCCAGGCTCACGGCGCTCGTGGAGGGCACGTAGCCGAGGGATGCCGCCGCGTCGGTGACGCGTCGCCGGGTGTCATCGGAGACGTAGCCGCCGCCGGTCAGCGCGCGACTCGCCGTCGACTTCGACACGCCTGCCAGGCGTGCCACATCGGCGATTCCGCTCATAGCCGTCTTCCTCGAGGGTGGTCGACGTCCGTGTCGACGTCATGAAGAGTATCCGACAAATGCCGAATCTGGAACCGGTTCCTCCGCCTTTCCACCGCGAAAATCCCCGGGAATCCGCCAGTTATTGACTCGTGATCAAAGTTTGTTGCGCAACGGGTCGTTCTAGCCTACGGTGATCTGGAATCGGTTCCCGATGGGTTCCGATCCACAGAACTCAAAGAGGAGAAATCACATGGGCATGTCACAGCGGTATCGCCTGCTGGCTCCCGTCGGGCTGCTGGCGGTCGGTGCGATCGCGCTCGCGGGCTGTGCCGAGGGCGACTCGGGCGGATCCGGCGGGAGCTCGCAGGGCACCACCACGGTTCGCATCTCCGGCGGCATCACCGGTAGCGAGGCCGATCTGCTGAACCAGTCCTTCGACCAGTTCACGAAGGACACCGGCATCAAGGTCGAGTACACCGGCGACAAGAGCTTCGAGGGCAACATCGTGACCAAGGTCACCGGTGGCGACGCCCCCGACATCGCCATCGTGCCGCAGCCGGGTCTGCTCCAGACCCTCGTCGGCACGGGCGACGTCAAGAAGGCGACGGATGCGGTCTCGTCCAACGTCGACAAGTACTGGGGCAAGGACTGGAAGTCCTACGGAACCGTGGACGGCGACTTCTACGCCGCTCCGATGCTCGCCAACGTCAAGGGCTACGTCTGGTACTCGCCGGCGAAGTTCAAGGAGTGGGGCGTCTCGATCCCGAAGACGTACGACGAGCTGCTCACGCTCACCCAGACCATCCAGCAGAAGACCGGATCGGCTCCCTGGTGCGCCGGTTTCGCCTCGGGTGACGCCTCCGGCTGGCCCGGCACCGACTGGATCGAGGACCTCGTCCTCCGTCAGTCCGGCCCTGACGTCTACGACAAGTGGGTCGCGAACGACGTGAAGTTCACCGACCCGCAGATCAAGGACGCCTTCGACGCCGTCGGCAAGATCCTCCTCAACCCGGCGTACGTCAACGCCGGCTTCGGTGACGTCAAGAGCATCAACTCGGTGGCCTTCGCCGACGTCGCCGCCAAGGTCGCGGACGGCAGCTGCGCGCTGACCCACCAGGCCTCGTTCCTGTCGTCGAACTTCCTCACGGTCAAGAACGCCTCCGGTGGCGAGGTCAAGGTCGCGCCCGACGGTGACGTCTACGCGTTCCTGCTCCCGGGCGTCAAGGAGGGCGAGCAGTCGGTCGAGGGTGGCGGCGAGTTCGTCGCGACGTTCTCCGACGACGCCAACGTCCAGAAGGTCGCGGAGTTCATGTCGAGCCCCGAGTTCGCTGACGCCCGCGTCAAGCTCGGCGGCGTGATCTCGGCCAACAAGGGTGCGGACCCGTCGCTCGCGTCCAGCGAGTTCCTGCAGGAGGCCATGAAGGTCGTCCAGAACCCCGACACCACGCTCCGCTTCGACGCGTCCGACCTCATGCCGGCCACCGTCGGCGCCGGATCGTTCTGGAAGGGCATGGTGAGCTGGATCGACGGCACGCCGACCGACAAGGTGCTCAGCGACATCCAGGCCGGTTACAACAACTGACCCGACCTCGCAAGATCGGTGGGCCGTCCGCTCCGGCGGGCGGCCCACCGAGTACCGTAACCCCCACGGCGCCACGAGAGCGGCCCGTCCATCGATGAGCACGACGGAGTGTTCGGGAGGGAAGTCATGACCCAGATCAGGCAGGCGGAGAAGCCCCCAGCGGCATCTCGCCCACACGAGGTCCCGGATGCCGAGACGGCATCCCGCGATCTCTCACGGAGACACCGGACGACCGTCACGGTCGTCGTCATCGCGCTCATCGCGGTGGTGGCGCTGTTCCTCTTCATGGTGACGCGAGCGCCGTCCGACACCAAGCCGACGTCCCTCGGCTTCTCGCTCAACAGCTTCTTCAAGACGCTGGGCGAGATGAACCCGCTCGTGCAGATCCCGCTCGTGCTGCTCGTCTTCGGCGCTGTCGTGGGCCTGCTGCTCCTGCTGATCGAGTACGCGCCGCGCTCCGGCAAGCGCTATTTCTGGATCCGCCTCATCGCGTGCTTCGCGATCCCCGTGATCGCCTTCATGCTGCTGCGTCCCTACCAGAACGCGGTCATCTACGTCCTCGCGATCGCGGTGATCCTCGGCGGCATCCTGTTCTACGCCGACTACCGCTCCCGTCAGGGCGCCGGCTACCTGTTCCAGCTCGTGCTCTTCGCCGCCCCGGCCGCGATCCTGCTGCTGATGGGCCTGGTGTACCCGGCCCTGTCGACCCTCGTGCAGTCGTTCCTCGACAAGACGGGCAAGAACTTCGTCGGTTTCGACAACTACGTCTGGACCTTCACCAACCCCGAGGGCTTCTGGTCGGTCATCAACACCCTCATCTGGGTGCTGCTCGCTCCGACCTTCGCCACGGCGATCGGTCTCGCGTACGCCGTCTTCATCGACCGCGCGGCGGGGGAGAAGGTCCTCAAGGTCCTCATCTTCATGCCGTTCGCGATCTCGTTCGTCGGCGCCGGCATCATCTGGAAGTTCGTCTACGACTTCCGCCAGGGCGACCAGATCGGCATCCTGAATGCGATCGTCACGGCGTTCGGCGGTCAGCCGGTGTCGTGGCTCGCGGCCACGCCGCTGATCAACACCCTTCTGCTGGTCGTGGTGTTCATCTGGAGCCAGACGGGCCTCGCGATGGTCATCCTCTCCGCCGCCATCAAGGCCGTGCCGCCGGAGCAGATGGAGGCCGCCGAACTCGACGGCGCCAACGCGTGGGAGCGTTTCATCAACGTCACCGTTCCCGGCATCCGCTCGTCGCTCATCGTGGTGCTCACCACGATCGCCATCGGCGCGCTGAAGATCTACGACATCGTCGCGGTGATGACCGGTGGTCGCAACGACTCCACCGTCCTCGCCTTCGAGATGGTCAACCAGCAGCAGCGATTCCAGAGCTACGGGCACTCCGCGGCCCTCGCGGTCGTGCTGTTCCTGTTCGTCCTGCCGCTGATCATCTTCAACGTGCGTCAGATCCGGAAGCAGAGGGAAGTGCGATGACCACCTCCACCGTGGTGCTCGAACCCACCGACGACAAGCGCTCCGCCCGGCAGGTCGCCCGCGACACGCGCAAGCACGAGGCTCAGGCGCGCAAGCGCCTCACCTCGAAGGGCGCGACGATCGCCGCCATCGCGATCGCGTTCTTCTGGACGATCCCGACGTTCGGCCTGTTCATCACGTCGTTCCGCCCCGGCTCCGACACCCAGTCGACCGGTTGGTGGACGGTGTTCACCGACCCGTCGTTCACGATCGACAACTACCGTCTCGCGCTCACCTCGGGTGGCACGGCGCTGACGCTCGCCGCGTCGTTCGTGAACTCGCTGGCCATCACGATCCCGGTCGTGCTGTTCGCGTTGGCGATCGCCTCGCTCATCGCGTATGCGTTCGCGTGGATCGAGTTCAAGGGCCGGAACTTCTTCTTCATCTTCATCTTCGCGTTGCAGATCGTGCCGCTGCAGATGGCCCTCGTGCCGCTGCTCAGCCTGTTCTCGCGCGGCCTCACCATCAACGACGTCACGATCTTCCCGGGCTTCGATCTGCGCGGCGTGGAGCACAGCTTCGCGACGGTGTGGATCGCGCACGTGATCTTCGCGATGCCGCTGGCGATCTTCCTGCTGCACAACTTCATCGCGGAGATCCCGGCCGAGGTCATCGAAGCGGCGCGCGTCGACGGTGCCGGTCACGGTCAGGTGTTCTTCCGCCTGATCCTGCCGCTCGCGGCTCCCGCGCTGGCATCCTTCGCGGTGCTGGAGTTCATCTGGGTGTGGAACGACCTGCTCGTGGCGACGATCTTCGCGCCATCATCGTCGCTGCCGCTGACACAGTCGCTGAACTCGCTGTCGGGCACGTGGGGCGACCAGTGGTTCCTGCAGTCGGCCGGAACGTTCATCTCGATCCTCGTCCCGTTGATCGTGTTCTTCCTGCTGCAGCGGTTCTTCGTCCGCGGTCTCCTCGCCGGAGCGACGAAGGGCTGAGTCCCGCACGAACGCCGAGGGGCGTGGCATCCATCGATCGGATGCCACGCCCCTTAGTCGTCAGCTCGTCAGGTGCTG